>WSNM01000012.1 GCA_013316055.1 Clostridia bacterium
AATAGACGGGTGGTCGGCTACAATAACTTATGTAAATCCTGTTACGGGTAAATATGAATATAATCAACCATTTATGCAAGAAAAAGGATTATATTTTTTCTATATTGATGAGTTTGAATATGATAAATGCAAGTATAGACTTTTTCGTCCAAGCAAAGTAGCTGTTCACATTCAATAGTAAATTAAAAATAAATTATAGGAGAAGCAAAATCAACTTAACAAGGCCGGCTGGTGATTGCTGTTTCGCCAAATGTTGCTATTGGCTATGGAATAGTAGTTACATATAATGAGAAATAAAATTAATTTCAAATTATAACTATAAACAGTAAAATATAACCCGTTATACTTCGTTTCCGAAGATAGCGGGCTATTTTTTGGACAACTCCATATAAAGCACACAATATTTTGGCGGTTTTTATTTGCTGATAAATAAAAACAAAAGTTTATTTTTTGACAAAAACTCCGCTCAAACAGTTGTAAATATTTTTTAAAAAGGTTATAATTTCAATAGATATGAAATTCGAGCTGCAATCAAAATTTAAGCCCACGGGCGACCAGCCGCACGCTATAGAAAGCCTTACTGAGGGCGTTCTGGACGGTATCCGCACGCAGGTGCTTGTCGGCGTTACGGGCAGCGGCAAAACGTTTACCATGGCAAACGTCATAAACAACGTCAACCGCCCCGCGCTGGTTATTGCGCACAATAAAACGCTTGCGGCACAGCTTTGTAACGAGTTTAAGGAATTTTTTCCGAAAAACCGCGTCGAATATTTCGTATCCTATTACGATTATTATCAGCCGGAAAGCTATATTCCCTCAACGGATACCTATATCGAGAAGGATATGAGCCTTAACGATGAAATCGACAAGCTGCGCAACTCCGCCACAAGCTCGCTTGGCGAGCGGGAGGACGTTATAGTGGTTGCCTCAGTCAGCTGTATTTACGGACTTGGCGCGCCGGAGGAATATTTCCGCCTTGCAATCTCTCTTCGTCCCGATATGGAAATGGAGCGGGACGCGCTTTTAAGAAGGCTTGTCGAAATCCAGTACGCCCGCCGCGATATAGATTTTCAACGCTCGTCCTTCCGCGTCCGCGGGGACACGGTTGAAATTTTCCCCGCAAGCAATTCCGAGGTTGCAATACGCGTTGAATTTTTCGGCGACCAGATAGAAAGAATTTGCGAGGAGGACGCGCTTACGGGCAATATTCTGTCTGAATTAAAGCACGTTTTAATCTTCCCCGCAAGCCAGTACGCGGTCGGCTCCGACAAAATGCAGAACGCGCTGTCTATGATTGAAAGGGATATGCACGACGAGGTAAAGGCCTTCCGCGACAGCGGAAAGCTTTTGGAAGCGCAAAGGCTTGAACAGCGCGTAACCTACGACCTTGAAATGATGCGAGAAATAGGCTATTGCAGCGGCGTTGAAAATTACAGCCGTTACTTTGACGGCAGAAGCGCGGGCGAGCCGTCCTTCACGCTTTTGGACTACTTCCCCGCAGGCAAATTCCTTGTGTTTATCGACGAAAGCCATATGACAATTCCGCAGATACGCGCAATGTACCACGGCGACCGTTCCCGAAAGGATAACCTTGTAAATTACGGCTTCCGCCTTAATGCGGCGTACGATAACCGCCCGTTGAGGTTTGAGGAATTTGACGAACGCGTTCCGCAGCTTATCTGTGTTTCCGCAACCCCCGCGCCGTACGAAATGGAGCAGGCGGGTAACGTGGTGGAACAGCTTATCCGTCCCACGGGCTTAATAGACCCCGAGGTGGAAATTCGTCCCACAAAAACCCAGATAGACGATTTGCTTGGCGAAATTAAGGGCGTTATTTCGGGCGGCGGGCGAGTGCTTGTAACAACAATGACAAAGCGCATGGCGGAAAGCCTTACCGATTATTTAAAGGAGCATAATTTAAAGGTGCGCTATATGCACAGCGACATTGACGCGTTGGAGCGTATAGACATAATAAACGGCTTGCGTAGCGGCGAGTTTGACGTTTTGTGCGGCATAAACCTTCTGCGCGAGGGGCTTGATTTGCCGGAGGTTAAGCTTGTGGCTATTTTAGACGCGGATAAGGAAGGCTTTTTGAGGAGCGAAACCTCGCTTGTGCAGACAATCGGCCGCGCCGCAAGAAATGCCGAGGGCAGAGTAATAATGTACGCCGATACCATTACGGGCAGTATGCGCAGAGCAATAGACGAAACCAACCGCCGCCGCAAAATTCAGTCCGATTACAATAAACAGCACGGGATAATCCCCAAAACCATAATAAAGGAAGTAAAAAACACCATAGGTATAACGGGCAAAAAGAATATCGGCAACGACATAAAGCTTGCGGATATTCCCGCGGAAATAGAAAAGCTGAAGGCGCTTATGAAGGTTGCCTCTGCACAGCTTGACTTTGAAAAGGCAATTGAAATACGCGACACTATTTCCGAGCTCCGTAAAAAACTGTTTAAAAGCAAAAAATCGTAATTTACATATGAAAGAAGAAATTTTTATAAAAGGCGCAAGAGAAAACAACTTAAAGAACATAGACGTGCATATCCCGCGCAATACGCTTACCGTATTCACGGGCTTATCGGGCAGCGGCAAATCAACGCTCGCCTTCGATACAATCTTTGCCGAGGGGCAAAGACGGTATATAGAAAGTCTTTCCTCCTATGCAAGGCAGTTTTTGGGTCAGATGGAAAAGCCCGACGTTGAGCTTATTGACGGACTTTCCCCCGCAATTTCAATCGACCAGAAAACCACCTCTCACAACCCGCGTTCAACTGTGGGAACGGTTACCGAAATTTACGATTATTTCCGCCTTTTGTTTGCAAGGGTTGGCATTCCGCACTGTCCGCAATGCGGCAGAGAAATCCGCCGTCAATCCGTCGACGAGATTGCGGACAGGGTTATGGCTATGCCCGAGGGCAGTAAGATTCTGATTGAAGCCCCCGTATTCCGCGGAAAAAAGGGCGCGTTCGAAAAGGAGATTGCCTCCTATAAAAAGCGGTTATGCAAGGGTGAAAATAGACGGAATCGTCTACGATTTGCAGGAAGAAATCCGCCTTGAAAAGAATATCCGTCATAATATTTCGGTCGTAATAGACAGGCTTGTTATAAAGGACGGCGTGTTAAAGCGCCTTACCGACAGCCTTGAAAACGCCTTGCAGCTTGCAAACGGGCTTGTTGTAATCGACTGCGAGGGCAATGAGGAGCTGTTTTCCTCTAATTATGCGTGTCCGGACTGCGGAATTTCCATTGAAGAAATCGAGCCGCGCTTGTTTTCCTTCAATACTCCTTGGGGTGCGTGTCCCGAATGCTCCGGACTCGGCTTCAAGCAGACGGTTGACCCCGACCTGATTTGCCCCGATAAATCAAAGACGCTAAGAGAGGGCGCAATAAAAATAAGCGGCTGGAATCTGGAATCCTCCACAATGACGCAAATGTACCTTAATGCGCTTTCCAAGGTGTACGGCTTTTCGCTTGACGTGCCTGTAAGCGAGCTGCCCGAGGGCATTTACGACATGCTTATGTTCGGCAACAACGGCGAAAGAATAGAAATGAGCTACAGCGCCTATCATTTTACGGGCAGTTACGAAAAGTCGTGGGAGGGCTTTGCAACAAATTTACAGCGCAGATACACGCAAACTACCTCGGAAAGCGTCAAATGGGACATTGAAAGGTATATGCGCACCTCGGACTGCGACGTCTGCCACGGAAAGCGCCTTAAAAAGGAGGCGCTTGCGGTTACTGTAGGCGGCAAAAGCATTGCAGATATTTGCGCCTTGCCCGTGGACGATTTGAAGGCGTTCAGTGATTTCAGCTTTTTTAACGCGACCGAGCATATGATTGCCGACAGCATTATAAAGGAAATAGACAGCCGTATCAGCTTTTTACAGAATGTCGGTCTTGGCTATCTAACCTTGTCACGAAGCGCGGCAACTCTTTCGGGCGGTGAAAGTCAGCGCATAAGGCTTGCCACGCAGATAGGCAGCGCTTTGACGGGCGTACTGTACATTCTTGACGAGCCGAGCATAGGTCTGCACCAACGTGATAACGAAAAGCTTTTAAAGTCGCTTTTGGGCTTGCGCGACCTTGGGAATACGTTGATTGTAGTCGAGCACGACGAGGACACTATGCGCGCGGCTGACTATATAGTTGACATAGGCCCCAAGGCGGGCGTGCACGGCGGCGAGGTTGTTGCAAGCGGCACGCTTGAGGATATTATGAACGAGCCGCGCTCGATAACGGGCGAATTCCTTTCGGGAAAGAGAAAAATCGAGGTGCCTCGGGTAAGACAACAGCCCGACGGCAGATTTTTAAGGGTTAAAAATTGCAGACAGAACAACCTTAAAAATATCGACGTCGATATACCCGTAGGGCTTATAACGGCTGTTACGGGCGTTTCCGGCAGCGGAAAATCAAGCTTTGTAAACGAAATTGTCTATCCGTATCTTGCAAACAAGCTTAACAATGCGCGCAGACTTTCAGGCAAATGCGACGGCTTCGAGGGCGTGGAATACTTCGACAAGGTTATTTCCATAGACCAGCAGCCTATCGGCAGAACGCCGAGAAGCAACCCCGCAACCTATACGGGTGTTTTTACAATGATAAGAGATTTGTTTGCCGCGACCCCCGACGCAAAGGAAAGAGGGTACAAGAGCGGCCGCTTCTCGTTCAACGTTGCGGGCGGCAGATGCGAGCACTGTCAGGGCGACGGAATTATTCAGATAGAAATGCACTTTCTGCCCGACATTTACGTGCCCTGCGAGGTCTGCGGCGGCAAGCGGTATAACCGAGAAACGCTTGAAGTAAAGTATAAGGGCAAATCCATTTCAGACGTGCTTGAAATGACGGTGGAAGAGGCGGCTGAGTTTTTTAAGCCCGTGTCCTCCATACACAACAAAATGCAGACGCTGTGCGACGTCGGGCTCGGGTATATCAGGCTTGGGCAAAGCGCGACTACTCTGTCGGGCGGCGAGGCTCAGCGAGTAAAGCTTGCGACGGAGCTTTCCAAGCGCAGTACGGGCAAAACCTTCTATATTTTAGACGAGCCGACTACGGGCTTGCACAGCTATGACGTGGCAAAGCTGATTGAAATTATTACAAGATTAAGAAGCGGCGGCAATACGGTGCTTGTTATCGAGCATAACCTCGACGTAATTAAATGCGCGGACTGGCTGATTGATTTGGGTCCCGAGGGCGGCGACAAGGGCGGCACAATTGTTGCCGTCGGTAGTCCCGAGGAGGTTGCCGCGGTCGAAAAAAGCTATACGGGTCAATTCCTTAAAAAGGTCTTAAATTAAGTAATTTTTAGTAAGAAAGCGGTTGAATACCGCTTTTTATTTTGTTTGCAAGGTACTATGTCACACATAAACGGTGTATTTTTGCGGTTTTCACTAAAAAAACCGACAAATCATACCTTGTATTATGCCTAAATCCATACATACAAATCAACCCTATCCCACAACAGACGGAATTTGTCCCGACGCTTACAGCCTGAGAATTGTTTCGCCCGCGTATGCCTCCAACGAAAGCGAGCTGAACGCAATTCTGCAATATATTTATCATTCGGTAAATTTCGAAAAGAGCGGCTATAAGGAAATTGCCGATACCCTTGTCGGAATAGGGATAGCCGAAATGCACCATCTGGATATGCTTGCAAGCTTGATTTTGGCGCTCGGCGCACAGCCCGTGTACGCGCAGTATCCGTCCACATGCTTCAATTTCTATTCCGCAAAATACGTCGCTTATTCCCGCTCGCTGAAAAACATGCTCGAGGACGATATAATAGGTGAAAGGCACGCCATTGCGGGCTATGAAAAAATGCTGAAATGCCTTAAAAACGAGCAGGTTAAGGCGATAATTTCAAGAATTATCGAGGACGAAAGGCTGCACCTTGCAACGCTTGAAAAAATTTTGAGCGGATTTAAATGTTGACAGTGCCGGCGTAATAATATAAAATGACTTAAAGGTCATTTTATGAATTGTTCGGAATACGACGTAATAATCGTCGGCGGCGGCGCGGCGGGGCTTGCGTGCGCCGTAAGCTTGCTTAAAGGCGGCAAAAATTTAAAAATCTGTCTTGTCGACGCGGGCGAGCGCTTCGGTAAAAAGCTTGCGGCAACGGGCAACGGGCAAGGCAACATTTCAAACACGGATATGACCGCCGCGCACTTTCACGGCGGCAATATTTCCGTCGCGGAAAAAATTGCGTGCGCCGACGCCTATGACGGCGCAAAGCTTTTCGGCTGTGTTTTCGGCGCGGACGATAGGGGCAGAATTTATCCGGCGGGCAGGCAGGCTTCCGCGCTTGTAGACAGCCTTTTGCACTCCTTGCGCGGCGCCGAGTGCGTTACGGGCGTTAAAATAAGCAAAATTATCAAGGAAAACGGCGGTTTTGCCGTTTATGAGGATAAAAGACTTGTCGGCAAAGCGAAATTTGTTGCACTTTGCACGGGCGGCAAGGCGCAAAAGCAGTTTAAAACGGACGGCTCCGCATACGCGCTGGCAACCTCGTTCGGTCATACGCTTACGCCGCTGTATCCGTCGCTTGTTCAGCTTAAAACGGATACAAAGCATATAAAAGCTCTTAAAGGTATTCGCGCGGACTGTATTGTTACGGCAAGCCGTAACGCAAAAACGCTTGCAAAAGCCCGCGGCGACGTTATTTTTACCGATTACGGCGTTTCCGGCAATGCAGTGTTTTCGGTGTCCTCGTACATTACGGACAAGCAGAACGTAACGCTTTCGCTTGAATTTTTACCCGATTTTTCCGCCGCACAAATCGAGCAAAGCATAGCCGCGCAAAAAGCTGCGGGCAGAGAGGATAGCGAATTGCTTTCGGGCACTCTTCACAATCAGATAGGGCGGGCGGTTATCAAGCGTGCGGGCACGGCTGACCCGCGCGAAATTGTCAAAGCATTGAAGAATTTCACGCTCGAGGTTTGCGGTAATCTCGGCTTTGACTATGCGCAGGTGACCAAGGGCGGTATAAATATGTGCGAGGTGACAGACGTTCTGGAAAGCAGGCTTGCCCGAAATCTGTTTTTTGCGGGCGAAATTTTAGACGTTGACGGCGATTGCGGTGGCTATAATCTGCAATGGGCGTTTACAAGCGGCATTACCGTTGCGCGGGAAATTTTAACCCGCCTTTAAATTCCGAATACCTATGATTAAGCGTCTTGACAATGTAAAACTGAATATTGCGGAAAGCGAAGGCAAGCTGCTTGACGTTGCGCGCAAAAGTCTGCGCGGAGAGGTTAAGCTTTTTAAAATAATTAAAAAATCTCTCGACGCGCGCGACAAAAGCAATATCCGTTGGGTATATTCGATTGCTTTTTCGGCGAATGCGGAGGAGGAGCTTAAGCCTCCGCTTGAAAAAGTAAAAAACGCCCCGAGGGTTGCCGTAATCGGCAGCGGCCCTGCGGGACTGTTTTGTGCGGTAAGGCTGATAGAGCGCGGCTTTACACCCGTGATAATCGAGCGGGGAGAGGCGGTAGAGGCGCGCACGCAGACAACCCGCAAATTTTTTGACGGCGGGGATTTGAACGAAAATTCCAACGTACAGTTTGGCGAGGGCGGCGCGGGAACCTTTTCCGACGGCAAGCTGAATACCCAGACGCACGACGGCTTAAACCGCGACGTGCTTGAAATTTTTCAGCGCTTCGGCGCACCGAAGGAAATTCTCTATTTAAACAAACCGCACATTGGCAGCGATAAGCTGTACGGCGTGCTTCAAAATATCAGAAAATTTATAACAGAAAACGGCGGCAGCTATCTTTTTAACACGGTTTTTTGCGGCTTTACTTCCAAAAACGGCGCAGTTTCCTCGTTAATGCTTAAAAATACGGTCAGCGGTGAAGAATTCGAAATGCAAACGGACTGCGCTGTCGCGGCGTTGGGGCATTCCTCCCGAGATACCTTTGAAATGCTTGCTAAAAGCGGCATTGCAATGGAGCCGCGCGACTTTGCCATAGGCGTGCGTATAGAGCACCTTGCGGACAGTATTAGTCTTGCGCAGTACGGCAAGGATTTTAAGCTGTTGCCGACGGCAGATTACAAGCTTGTATCGCACGCGCACGCGCGCACGGTATTCACCTTTTGTATGTGCCCCGGCGGCGTAGTTATTCCCGCCGCAAGCGAGAACGGCGGGGTTGTCGTAAACGGAATGAGCTTATACGCCCGCAACGGCAAAAACTCTAATTCCGCGCTTATGGTGCAAATGCGGAGGGAGGACTTTGGTAACGGCTTGTTTGACGGCATGAATTTTCAGCGTAAAATCGAGCGTCGTGCGTTCAACGTCGGCGGAAAAAGCTATAAGGCGCCCGTTCAGCTGTACGGCGATTTTGCAAGGGACAGAATATCGTCCGCCTTTGGCGAGGTCGAACCCAGCTACGCTTGCGGAACGGCGTTTGCGCCGCTTGCAGAGGTTTTGCCGCAGACCGCAGTGCAGGCGTTGAAGGCGGCAATACCCGATATGGATAAAAAATTGCGCGGCTTTGCTTCGCCCTCGGCTATTTTGACGGGCGTTGAAACGCGCTTCTCTTCACCTGTTAAAATATTACGCGGCGAAAACGGCGAAAGCATTTCCTTAAAGGGCTTTTATCCGTGCGGAGAGGGCAGCGGCTATTCGGGCGGAATTACCAGCTCGGCGGCGGACGGGCTTGCTGCGGCGGAAAAAATTTTCATAAAATATAAAAATCATTAGATTTTCATATTCCTAACACAAACCGCCGTTATAATGTAAGCATAAACAAACGGCATACACTCAACTTTTTTTCATATTCTCTCTAAGAAGGCCGCGCCTTGTAAGGCGCGGCCTTCTTACTTTGCGGGTTAAACCGTTTCAACGTTAACAAGATTGCTGTTTCCGCTTTTGCCGTTGGGCGTGCCGCCCGTAAGCACTATTTTATCGCCCTTTGCGACCATTCCGCTCTCTATTGCGGCGCGCTTTGCATAATGGAATAACACGTCCACGGAATAGAATTCCTCGCTCATTACGGGCGTAACACCCCAGCTGAGGGCAAGCTTTCTGTAAGCGCGCTCTTCCGTAGTCATGCCTATTATGTCTATCATGGGACGGAAGCGGGAAACCGTTCTCGCCGTGCCGCCCGTGCGGGTGCACACAACTATAACCTTTGCGCCTATATCGTGCGCAAGCGTGCATGCGGAGTGCGCCAGCGCCTCCGACAATTTGGTTATTTTATAGTCCTTTTCCGCTATGTGCGCTATGTAGTTGGTGTTTTGCTCGGCTTGCATTGCTATTTTGGACATGGCCTTAACCGCTTCCACGGGGTATGCGCCCGCCGCGGTTTCGCCCGAAAGCATGATAGCGGAGGAGCCGTCGTAAACGGCGTTTGCCACGTCGGAAATTTCCGCACGGGTGGGGCGGGGTTGCTTTATCATAGATTCCAGCATTTCGGTTGCGGTTATGCTGCGCTTGCCGCAGATTCGGCATGCGTTGATTATGGTTTTCTGAATGCTGGGCAGCTCTTCAAACGGCACTTCAACGCCCAAATCTCCGCGCGCGACCATTATTCCGTCGCTGACCTTTAAAATTTCTTCAAGATTATTGACGCCCGCGCGGCTTTCGATTTTTGCGATTATTTCAATCTCGCCGTCGGGCGAGCCGCACTCCCTCAGCCAGTTTCTTATATCTATAACGTCCTGCGCCTTGGAAACGAACGAAGCGGCTACAAAGTCGACGCCCTGCTCGACGCCGAATTTCAAATCCGCCTTGTCCTGCTCCGACAGATATTCCATATCAAGCAGCTTATCGGGGAAAAACATCGATTTTCTGTTGGAAAGCTCGCCGCCGACAAGCGTTTTGCAGATAACGTTAGGCTTTTCTACCTTCACGACCTCGAAAACCATAAGTCCGTTGTTTAAAAGTATTTTATCGCCCGCAAACATCTGCTCGCAAATGCCCTTGAAGGAAACGGCAACCCGCGTTTTGTCGCCCACTATGTCGTCAGTGGTAAAGGTGAAGGTATCGCCGTCCTTTAAGGTGATTTTTCCCTTTTCAAAGGTCTTGATTCTGAATTCGGGACCCTTGGTATCGAGAATAATAGGCAGAGGAACCTTTTTCTGCTCTCTAATCCTTTTTATTTTTGCAATTTTTGCCGCATGCTCCTCGTGCGTGCCGTGCGAAAAATTAAGTCGTGCAACGTTCATACCTGCGTCAACAAGTTCGGAAAGTATTTTTTCGCTGTCGCTTGCGGGTCCGAGCGTGCAAATGATTTTTGTTTTTTTCATCGAATGCTCCTTAAGTTCGGTTTGCTGGTAATTATTTTAGAATAATCCGTCAAAAAAATCAAATAAAAACATAAAATAGTTGCCTTAAATATGTTTTGGTGATAAAATATTTTCGATTTGAGTTAACTATACGGTCGCGGGCTGTGAAAACAGCGTGAGGAAAGTCCGAGCATCGCAGGGCAAGGGTGCCTGTTAACGGCAGGAGAAGGCGACTTCAAGGAAAGTGAACAGAAATATACCGCAGTTTTATACTGTAAGGTTGGAATGGCGAGGTAAGAGCTCACCGTCCCTTTGGTAACAAGGGGAGCCAATTAAACCCCACCCGATGCAAGATTGGGCGAACGGCTTGCTTAAATGCAACAGGCTGCCCGTCTGCCGTCCGCCGTAAATATCGCTTGAGCTTGCGGGTGACCGCAAGATTAGATAGATGGCCGTACAAGACAGAACTCGGCTTACGGTTAAGCTCAGATTATTTTATAAGCGCCGCAGCGTAAATCCGCAGCGGCGCTTTCCCTAATAATGCAAAAGCAATAAAGGACAAAAAATGATAATTGAAATAGAAAACCTAAAAAAATCATTTAAAGACGTAAAGGCGGTGGACGAAATTTCGTTTAACGTGCGCGAGGGCGAGCTGTTCGCGTTTTTGGGCGTGAACGGTGCCGGCAAGTCCACTACAATAAATATTATAAGCGGCATTCTTGCCAAGGACGGCGGTACCGTCAAAATCTGCGGTAACAATATCGAAACGGACGCAGACAGAATAAAAAGCGAAATAGGCATTGTTTTTCAAGACTCGGTGCTGGATAAAAAGATGTCCGCATACGACAACTTAAAGTCGCGTGCGGGACTGTACGGCATTTTCGGCAAGGCCTTTAAAGCCCGCCTTGAAGAGCTGACTGCACTGCTCGACTTAAAAGATATTTTAAAGCGTCCCGTAAACAAGCTTTCCGGCGGACAAAAACGGCGCATAGATATTGCGCGCGCGTTGTTTCATAACCCAAAAGTGTTAATTTTAGACGAACCCACAACGGGCTTAGACCCCAAAACGCGCATAACCGTGTGGAGTGTTGTGGAAAAGCTGAGGAAAGAGCAAGGGCTTACGGTGTTTTTGACAACCCACTATATGGAGGAGGCGGCTACTGCCGACTACGTTGTTATTCTCGACGGTGGTAAAAAGGTTGCGGAAGGTACACCGCACGACTTGAAAACCGCATATGCAAGCGATTTTATCAAGCTTTACAAGCATATTGACGAAGCTGAAAAATATTTTGCCGCACTCGGACTGAATGTAAAGCGTGAACGCGACTTTGTTGAAATAGAACTTAACTCAACCGCGCAAGTCGGGCAGTTTTTTGCGGATAAACCCGAATTTTTTGAAGATTTCGAGGTCTTAAAGGGAAATATGGATAACGTATTTCTTAAAGTTACGGGCAAAGACTTAAAGGAGGTGTGAAATGACTAAAATGACGGAATGTAAAAAATTAATATCGCTTGTTTCCCGCAATACAAAATGCTATTTCAAGGATAAATTCACGTTTTTTATGTCATTGTTAACGCCGATTATCTTGTTTGTGCTGTTCGTTACGTTTTTAAGAAATATCTATATAGAAAGCTTAGAAAAAGCCTTTTCGGAAAACAATCTGACGGTGAATACAAAAATAATCAACGGCTGCGCGGGCGCGTGGCTTATGTCGTCGATACTCAGCGTAAGCGCGGTTACGGTTGCGTTTTGTTCAAATACAATAATGATTGACGATAAAATCAATTCGTCCGTCAACGATTTCCGCGTTTCGCCCGTAAAGGGAACGACTGTTTCGCTTGCGTATTTTATTTCGAATTTTTTAATAACGTTTACCGTGCTTATTACGGTTATGCTGATAGGACATATTTATCTTGCTTGCGTAGGCTGGTATTTAACCGTTGCCGATACCTTTATGATATTGGTAGATATAATCTGCGGCATACTTTTCGGCACGCTTTTGGCGGGCGTTGTGGAAAGCTTTATTTCCACGCAAGGCGGACTTTCGGCTGTCGCAACTCTCGTTTCTTCGATGTACGGCTTCATTTGCGGGGCTTATATGCCGATTTCGTCCTTTTCAAAAGGGTTGCAGAACGTTTTATCGCTAATGCCGGGCATTTACAGCGTCGGAACAATGCGCAACCACTATCTTAACGGATATATGCAGGCTTTTATTGAAGAAATGCGAGCAAATTCCGTTGACGAAAATATTATAAACGGTGTTATAAACGGAATACGCGACAGCTTCGATGCTAATTTGTATTCGTTCGGAACGAAAATTCCGCTCGGCGCAATGTACGGCATACTTTTGGGAGCCTGCGCGCTTTTGCTTGTTGCGTATATCGCGATAGTAATTATAAAAAACAAAAAGAAATAGATGTGGTTTTTAAGGCAAAAGCATAAATATTTTCTTGCATAATTTTTTAAAATATAGTAAAATTAAGCAAAAATTAATACAAGGAATACAATTATGCAGCAAGAAAGATTAAAAAGCTATGCGCGACTAATAGTAAAATGCGGGCTTAACGTGCAAAAGGGACAGGAAGTAAACATTGCTTGCGGGCTTGACCAGCCCGAATTTGTGGCAATGGTGGTTGAAGAATGCTATCTTGCGGGCGCCGAGCGCGTAAACGTCGACTGGGCGTATATGCCTGTAACTAAGCTTAACTATCAGTACAGAAGTCTGGAAACGCTTTCCGAAGTAACCGAAATTGAAAAGGCAAAGCTGCAAAGGCGGGTTGATAGGCTACCTTGCAGGCTGTGGCTCGACTCCGACGACCCTGACGGGCTTGACGGAACCGACAGCGAAAAAAATTCCAAAGCGAATATGGCGCGCTTCCCGATAATCAAGCCCTACCGCGATGCGGTGGAAAACAAAGAGCAGTGGTGCATTGCCGCTGTTGCGGGCAAGGATTGGGCGGTTAAGGTTTTTCCCGATTTGTCGCCCGAAAAGGCGGTGGAAAAGCTTTGGGAAGCGATACTCGACACCTCGCGCGTGGACGGCGACCCCGTTGCGGCGTGGAAAAAGCATAACGAAAACCTCGCAAAGCGCTGCAAATTTTTGAACGACTGCAAATTTGCAAGGCTTGAATACAAAAGCGCAAACGGCACGGATTTTACTGTGGGGCTTAACGCGGTAGGCAAATTCTGCGGCGGCGGAGAAACCACGATAGGCAAAAACCGCGTTTATTTCAATCCCAACATTCCCAGCGAGGAGGTTTTTACAACTCCCGTGCGCGGACTTGCAGAGGGCAAGGTTGTTGCGACAAAGCCGCTTTCCTATCAGGGCAAGCTTATTGAAAATTTTTGGCTACGCTTCGAGAACGGCAAGGCGGTAGAGGTGTATGCGGAGAAAAATCAGGACCTGCTGGAAAAAATGATTTCCATGGACGAGGGGGCGGCTTATCTTGGCGAGTGCGCTTTGATTGCGTACGATTCCCCCATAAACAATACGGGAATTCTTTTCTATAATACGCTGTTTGACGAAAACGCAAGCTGTCATTTAGCGCTTGGCAGAGGCTTTAACGACTGTATAGAAAATTATGAAATTCTTACGGTGGAGGAGTGCGAAAAGCTTGGCGTGAACAGCTCTATGATACATGTCGATTTTATGATTGGCAGTAAGGATATGTCTATTGTGGGCGTGACGAGGGATGGAAAACGCGTGCAAATCTTTAAGGACGGAAACTGGGCAATTTAATTTAATAATGTTATAAAAGCGCAAAAACACGGCTAAAAGCCGTGTTTTTGCGCTTTTATTAAGTACTATGTCTGACATAAATAGCTTAAATTACCTGTAAAACGATAAATTTTAAATATTGCGTTTCGTCTGCGGAAAGCAGCGACGGGTGGTCGGGCGATTGAGTTTTTGTTTCAACGTATCTTACAATACGCCCGCTTTCCTTTGCTGCCTCGGCAAGCATTTTCTCAAACAGATTTGCAGTCATATAATGCGAGCAGGAGCAGGTTATCAAAAATCCGCCGCTTTTTACTATTTTCATTGCCGTAAGGTTTATGTCCTTATAGCCTCGGTATGCGTCCTTAACCTCGTCTGCGGTTTTGCAAAAGGCGGGCGGGTCTAAAATTACCGTGTCGAATTGCCGTTTTTCCTTTCTGAAAGTTCTTAAAACCTCAAAAACGTCGCCTTGCAGGGTTTGAATATTTTTAAAGCCGTTAAGCTTGGCGTTGTCGCGCACGTTTTGCAAGGCAAGCTCGGAAATATCGCAAGCGGTAACGCTTTGCGCAACGGTTGCCGCATTCAGTGAAAATCCGCCGCTGTTGCAAAAGCAGTCCAAAACGTTGCCCGCGCAGTATCGTCTTGCCGTCAATCTGTTTTCCTTCTGGTCAAGGAAATACCCCGTTTTTTGCCCGTTTTTAACGTCGACAAGCATTTTTATGCCGTTTTCCTCTATTTCGCAATAGTCCGGCACTTCGCCGTAAAGGGTCTGCTTAACCTCCGGCAGTCCTTCTTTTTTGCGTACGGCTACGTCGCTTCTTTCGTAAATACCCTTAGGCGCAAACAGCTTTATAAGGCAGTCGCAGATAAGCTTTTTTCTTAAATCTACGCCAAGCGAAAGGCACTGCATAACAAGAATATCGCCGTATTTGTCAATAATCAGCGCGGGCAGCCTGTCGCTTTCGGCAAAAACCATTCTATAACAGTTTTTATAGCCTAATTTAATTCGGTAATCGTTCGCGGCTTTAAGTCTTTCAAGATAAAACTGCCCGTCGTCCGTTTCGTTGCCGCGAATAAACACCCGCACGAGAATTTTAGAGGCGTGGTTTATGTAGCCCTTGCCTATAAATCTTCCGTCACTTGAAAATACCGAGGCAAGCGCGCCGTTTTTGTCCTTGCCTTCGATTTTTGCCACCTCGTTGGCGTAAACCCAGCTGTGCCCCGCGACAATGCGCTTTTCTTCACCCTTTTTAAGATATATCTCGTAAGCCATAAAAATCACCTTATTTAAGTGTAGCAAAATGCAATAATATTTGCAATAAAAATTGCTTTTTATTTGCTTAAATGTTATAATTCGGATTGTATGCGTAAATTGCTTAAATACCTTAAACATTTCAAGGCGCAGGCGGTGCTTGCCCCGCTGTTTAAATTGCTTGAAGCCTGCTTCGAGCTGTTTGTGCCAATGGTTGTCGCCGCAATAGTCGACAACGGAATAGAGGGCGGCAAAGGAGTAAGCTATGTTGTATATGCCTGCCTTATTCTGGTCGCGTTGGGTGTAATAGGTCTTATAAGTGCGGTTTCTGCGCAGTATTTCGCAGCAAAGGCCGCCGTAGGCTTTTCGAAGGAGCTCAGGCACGACCTTTTTAAAAAAATGCAGTCGCTTTCCTATAAGGATATAGACGGTCTTGGCACGGGCGGAATGATTACCCGCATGACAAGCGACGTAACTCAGGTGCAGAACGGCGTGAATATGGTTTTGCGTCTGTTTATGCGCTCGCCGTTCATAGTTTTCGGCGCCATGATAATGGCTTTCACAATCGATGTTGCCGCGGGCGGGGTTTTTGCCGCTTCAATCGCGGTTTTGTGCGCAGTGGTGTTCGGAATAATGCTAATCAGCATACCGCTCTATAAAAGGGTGCAGGGCAACCTCGACAAGGTAACCGTATCCACGCGCGAAACGCTTACGGGCGCAAGGGTTATCCGCGCATTCTGCAAGGAAGAGGACGAAATTGCAGACTATAACGCAAAAAACGAGCAGTTAACAAAATCACAGCTGTTTGTGGGCAAAATTTCCGCGCTTATGAACCCGCTTACCTATGCGGTGATAAACGCGGCAATAATACTTCTTCTGTATGTGGGCGCAATTAAGGTGGACGGCGGAATGCTGACCTGCGGACAGGTTATTGCGCTGTACAATTATATGTCGCAGATACTTGTAGAGCTGATTAAGCTTGCAAATCTTATTATCACCGTCACAAAATCGTTTGCATGCGCGGGCAGAATAAGCGAAATTCTCGAAATGCAGCCCTCGTTAAAGCATTTTGCCGATAGCGGCGAGGCTTCGGCGGACTGTGCAGAGCCGTTTATCAGGTTTGAAAACGTCTGCGTCAATTACGGCAATGCGGCGGTGGACGCGTTGGAGGATATAAGCTTTTCCGTCAACCGCGGAGAAACTGTGGGAATCATCGGCGGCACGGGCGCGGGCAAGACAACGCTTGTAAATTTGTTGCCGCATTTCTATGACGCTCGCACTGGCGCAGTTTATATCAACGGCAAAAACGTCAATACATATGAGGACGAGGCCTTGCGCGGTATATGCGGAATTGTTCCTCAGCGTGCGGTTCTGTTTGCGGGCACCGTGCGCGAAAATATGCAATGGGGCAAAAACGACGCCACGGACGAGGAAATTTCCGCGGCGATAGAAACGGCGCAGGCAACAGACGTAATCAAGGCAAAGGAAAAGGGGCTTGACGAAATTGTGGAGCAGGGCGGCAAAAACTTTTCCGGCGGACAGCGCCAAAGGCTCACCATTGCCCGCGCGCTTGTAAGAAAGCCCGAAATTTTAATTCTTGACGACAGCGCTTCCGCGCTTGACTATGCAACCGACGCGGCGCTTCGGCAGTCGCTTAAAGCTCTCGATTATTCGCCTACGGTATTCATAATTTCGCAACGCACGTCCTCGATAAAGCACGCTGACAAAATTATAGTGCTTGACGGCGGTAAAATGGTCGGCTTCGGCACGCATGAAGAGCTGCTTGAAAATAACGAAATTTACAGCGAAATTCATTATTCGCAGTTCAGAAAGGAGGGCGCGCAAAATGTCTGACGCATCTTCCGCAAAAATTTTAAAACGCATATTAAAGCAAATGAAGGGCTACACGCTTTTGCTTGCGGCAACCATCTTTTTGGCGTTGATTACCGTTGCGGGTACTATTGCCGTGCCCGTTTTCTTCGGTCGGGTTATAGATTTGCTCGATTTGACGAAGTTTGCTTCGGTCGACTTCGGCAAAATTTTCGAAACGTTCATAATAATAGGCGTAATAATTCTTATAACGTGCGTAGCCCAGTGGCTTATGGGCATTATAAACAACCGCATAACCTTCAATATAGTAAAGGACATTCGCGAGGAGGCGTTTGCCAAGCTGCAAAGGCTTCCGCTTAAATATATCGACGCGCACTCCTACGGCGATATTGTCGGTAGAAACATTGCCGACGTAGACCAGTTTGCAGACGGCTTGCTTATGGGCTTCACTCAGCTGTTTACGGGCGTGCTGACAATTCTGGGTACGCTGATTTTAATGTTCGTCCTCAACTGGATAATCGCGCTTATAGTGTTTGTTTTAACTCCTTTGTCGCTGTTTGTAGGCAAATATATCGCTTCGCGCACATATTCGATGTTCAAAACCACCTCCGAAATCCGAGGCGAGCAGACGGGCTTTATCGATGAGATGGTCGGCAACTTAAAGGTGGTGCAGGCGTTTGGCAGAGAGTACGAGAATATGGAGGCGTTTGACGAAATAAACAAAAGGCTTACCAAGGCCTCGCTAAAGTCGATATTCTTTTCCTCGCTTCCCAACCCCACAACACGTTTTGTAAACTCCATAGTGTATGCCGCCGTTGCGCTTGTGGGCGCGCTGATACTTATAATTCCCTCGTGGGGCACGATTTTGCCCGTTGCATTTTCGATAGGTACGCTTACAAGCATGTTGGCGTATGCAAACCAGTACACAAAGCCCTTTAACGAAATTTCGGGCGTGGTGACCGAATTGCAGAACGCGATTGCCTGCGCGGGAAGAATTTACGAAATTATAGACGAAATTCCCCAGACGCCCGACAGCCCGACTGCGGAAACGCTTGAAAACGTCAGCGGCGACGTGGAGTTTGAAAACGTATATTTTTCCTATACGGCAGACAAAAAGCTGATAGAAAAGCTTAATATAAGGGCTAAGGCGGGTCAAAGAATAGCCATAGTCGGGCCGACGGGCTGCGGAAAAACCACGCTTATCAATCTTTTAATGCGCTTTTACGACCCTACGGACGGCAAAATTTCGGTTGACGGCAAGGACGTTATGAACGTTACCCGCAAATCGCTTAGAAAAAATTACGGTATGGTTTTGCAGGATACCTGGCTTAAAAGCGGCACCGTGCGCGAAAATATAGCAATGGGCAAGCCTGACGCAACGGAAGAGGAGATTGTTGCCGCGGCAAAGGCGGCGCATTCCCATAAATTCATAATGCAGCTGTCGGACGGCTACGACACAGTGCTTGCCGAGGACGGAGGTAATCTTTCGCAAGGGCAAAAGCAGCTGCTGTGCATAACGAGAATTATGCTTTGTCTGCCGCCTATGCTTATTCTTGACGAGGCTACCTCGTCTATAGACACGCGTACGGAGCAGCGCATTCAGCGCGCGTTTGCCAAGCTTATGCGCGGCAGAACAAGCTTTATAGTCGCGCACAGACTGTCGACCATTAAAGAGGCCGACCTTATTCTTGTTATGAATAATGGCAATATTATTGAACAAGGCACGCATGAAGAGCTGTTAAAGCAAAACGGCTTTTATGCAAGGCTGTACAACAGCCAGTTTGCGGCATAATCGATAAAGAAAAAATTTTAACGGAGTATATATGTTACAGGTAAACAACGTTTCCCTTCAATACGGCAGTAAAAAGCTGTTTGAAGAGGTAAATCTCAAATTCACAAAGGGCAACTGCTACGGCATTATCGGCGCGAACGGCGCGGGTAAATCTACGTTTTTGAAGGTTTTAAGCGGAGAAATCGAGCCGAACAAGGGCGACGTAACGCTTGACAAAACCGAAAGAATGTCCGTTTTACAGCAGAACCAGAACGCGTTCGATAACGTAACCGTTCTGCGCGCGGTTATGCTGGGGCACAAGCGCCTTGTCGACATAATGGACGAGAAGGACGCACTTTACGCAAAGGCGGACTTTACCGAGGCGGACGGCGTACGCGCAAGCAATCTTGAAAGCGAGTTTGCCGAGCTTGGCGGCTGGGAGGCGGAGTACGAGGCGCAGACGCTTTTAAGCGCCCTCGATATTACCGAGGAATATCACGACACGCTTATGGCGGAGCTGGACGCAAAGCTTAAAATAAAGGTTTTGCTTGCTCAGGCGTTGTTTGGCAACCCCGACGTGCTTTTGCTGGACGAGCCTACAAACAACCTCGACATAAAAACGGCGCGCTGGCTGGAAAACTATCTAATGGACTTTGAAAATACTATAATTATAGTATCGCACAACCGCCATTTCTTAAATAAGGTATGCACGCACATATGCGACGTGGATTACGGCAAGATAAATATGATGCTCGGCAATTACGATTTCTGGTACGAAACAAGCCAGCTGCTTGCCCGCCAACAGCGCGACCAGAACAAGAAGAACGAACAGCGCGCAAAGGAATTGCAGGAATTTATTGCAAGGTTTGCCGCAAATGCTTCAAAGTCAAGGCAAGCCACCTCTCGTAAAAAGGAGCTTGAAAAGCTGACCATTTCCGACTTTAAGCCCTCTTTAAGGAAGTATCCTTATATCGACTTCAAATTCGAAAAGGAAATCGGTAACGATATATTAATGGTAGAGGGGCTCACCAAAAAGGGCTTTTTCGAAGACGTTTCCTTCACCGTCCAGCGCGACGAAAAAATCGGCATAGTTTCCGATAAAAGTACAACGCTGTCAATGCTGTACGACGTGCTTATGGGAAAGGTTCAGCCGGATGCGGGTACAATCAGATGGGGCAAAACAATCACCGTTTCTTACTTCCCCGAAAACAACAACGAATATTTTCAGGGCTGTGCGCTTTCGCTTGTGGACTGGTTAAGCCAATATTCGAAGGACCATTACGAGGAATATCTCCGCGGCTGGCTCGGCAGAATGCTTTTTTCCGGCGAAGAAGCCTTGAAGCAGGCAAAGGTGTTGTCCGGCGGCGAAAAGGTGCGCTGTATGCTTGCCAAAATGATGCTTGAGGGCAGTAATTTTTTGATTTTCGACGAGCCGACTAACCACCTCGATTTGGAATCGATTACCGCGCTCAACAACGGAATGAAGAATTTTAAGGGCTGTATGCTTTTTACCTCGCACGACCAGGAGCTTATGAATACCGTTGCAAACAGAATTATAGAAATCAACGGCACAAAGCGGTTTGACAAGGGCGTAACGTACGACGAGTATATTGATATAATAACTCAATAATATCGGGGCTTCGACAAAATAAAACATAATATTGTAAAATAATACAGAATATATTAAAATATTTTTACCATTATTTTACAAAAATACTTTACATTTGCAAAATTGTGTATTATAATTCCTTCTGTAAGCGAAATCTGGAGGAGTTATATGAAAGTAACAAAAATTGCCGTATTCGAAAATAATGAAGAGCTTGTAGCTGACATAAAGGACAGAATTTCCGTTGCCGAGGGCTTTGAGGTTTGCGCGGAGTCGGCTAACGGAAATGCCGCTCTCGAGCTTATTATGTCGGCAAAGCCCGACGTTGCAATTGTCGATTTGGTGCTTATGGGGCTGGACGGCTTCGGCGTTCTCGATTTTATAAAGGAGAACCGTCCCGAGTGTACGACGATTGCGATAGGCAGCTTTGTGGACGACAAAATCATTAACGAGGCAATAGAGCACGGCGCCGTCTATTATTTGGCAAAGCCTGTAAAATCGGACACGCTTATGGACAGAATACGTGACCTGTCAAGCAATAAAACGGTCGGCTACAAGGTCACCGCAGATTTAAGGGACAAGCGCAAGGTAAGCTCGCTTGACGAAAAAATAAGCAATATCTTTATTACGATAGGCATTCCTCCGCATATCAAGGGCTTTGCGTATCTGCGCGAGGGGATAAAAATGGCGGTGGATGAGCCGGGCATTATCAACAGAGTAACAAAGGAGCTTTATCCCAGCATCGGCGCAAGGTTCAATACCACGGCAAGCAAGGTAGAAAGGGCTATAAGACACGCAATAGAGGTTGCGTGGAACCGAGGAAGAGCGGACGCAATAAGCTCTATCTTCGGTGCAAGAGTTTACATAGGCAGCGAGCGTCCCACGAACAGCGAATTTATTGCGCTTGTTGCAGATAAGCTTATTCTGGAATCCTTTAAATAAATTTGTAATACCCTATCCTGAGTAATAAGTATATACAGTAATGCGCCGAACGGAGGTTTAGCCGTTCGGCGCATTATTTGCTGAAATTTAGTATAAATCGCTTGATTTTTGCCGTGCGCTATTGTATACTTATTTAGCTATTCGCCGGTGTGGTGGAATTGGCAGACGCGCGGGACTCAAAATCCCGTGGTAGCGATACCGTGTGGGTTCGACCCCCACCACCGGCACCAGAAAAAATATGAAGCCTTGCCAAAAAGTTTGCATATGCGGACGGGGTAAGGCTCATTTTTTATTTTAAAGGTTAATATTTATGACGGGCATATATTTCAGCGGTACAGGAAATACGAAGTATTGCGTAACCAAATTTACACGCGCTATAAATGAAAATGCGGAAGTATTTTCAATAGAAGACGATAGGGCTGTCAAAGCTATAACTGACAGTAATTTTATAGTTTTCGGGTATCCCGTATATTATTCCGATATTCCTAAGCTGGTAAGGGAGTTTATTTGCAAAAATTCGTCGGTATTCAAGGGCAAAAAAATTTTTATCATAGCCACAATGGGATTGTTCAGCGGTGACGGCGCAGGGTGCTCTGCAAGACTTTTTAAAAAATACGGGGCGCAGGTTTTAGGCGGATTGCATATAAAAATGCCGGATTGCATAGGCGACGTTAAATTGTTAAAAAAATCTTTGGATAAAAACCGTAAAATTATAATCAAAGCCGATAAAAAGATAAGTTGTACGGCTGAAAAAATACAAAAAAACAGCTATCCCCAAAACGGTTTGAGTTTTTTGTGCCGAATAGCCGGTCTATTTGGGCAGCGGCTGTATTTTCATAATAAGGTAAAAGCTTATTATAAAGCAATAAAGCTAAATAAGGATAAATGTGTGGGTTGCGGCATATGCGAAAAAAATTGTCCTATGCACAACATAGATATAGTAGACGGAAAGGCAAAATTTAAAGATAAATGCACTATATGTTACAGATGTTTTTCAAAATGTCCTCAACAGGCCATAACAATTTTGGGTAATAAAGTTTTTGAACAGTGCTATGTGGAAAAATATTTATAAGGGAACGGTATAAGGCGGTTGAATTTTATGTAAAATTCAACCGCCTTAGGTTTATTAAATGCAAATTGTACTGCAACTGTTGATTTTATTTGTAAAAAGTGATAAATTATTGTTATGGATAAGCTTGTATTGATTGACGGCAACAGCCTTTTAAACAGAGCGTTTTATGCAACGCCCGTTTTTACCACGCGCAACGGCACTCCCACGAACGCGATATTCGGTTTTTCAAAGTTTTTGTTTAAAATTTTACAGGAAATAAAGCCCGAATACATGGTCGTTGCGTTTGATTTAAAGGCGCCGACCTTCCGCCATAAAATGTACGACGGCTATAAGGCAACCCGCAAGTCCATGCCGGACGAGCTTGCCGTT
Source organism: Clostridia bacterium (assembly GCA_013316055.1). Classification (GTDB taxonomy): domain Bacteria; phylum Bacillota; class Clostridia; order Christensenellales; family Borkfalkiaceae; genus Coproplasma. Next base: position 22,792 of record WSNM01000012.1, read on the forward strand.
CAGTTAGAGCCGCTTAAAAGCCTTTTAAAAGCTATGCGCATAGCAATCTGCCAGAAGGAGGGAATAGAAGCGGACGACATTCTCGGCACCCTTTCAAAAAAATTCGACGTGCACAGCTATGTGTATACAGGCGACAGGGACAGCTATCAGCTTGTGGACGAGCGTACGGACGTTTACTATACAAAACGCGGCGTTACCGACCTTTTAAGACTGAATACGGGCAATTTTAAGGCTGAAACGGGGTTGGAACCCTCGCAGATAGTCGATTTAAAGGCGTTGCAGGGCGATAAGTCGGATAATATCCCCGGAGTGGCGGGCATAGGCGAAAAAACAGCAATGGATTTGCTTGCGGACTATTCCACGCTTGACGGCATTTATGAAAATATCGAAAATATCAAGGGCGCAACGCGCGAAAAGCTGCTTAAAAATAAGGAGCTTGCCTATCTTTCCTACAAGCTTGCCACGATAGACAGAAGCTGCGAGCTTGACCTTCGTTTGGAGGACTGCAAGGCTCCAAAAAAATTCAATGCGGAGGTAAAGCGCCTTTTTACCGATTTCGAGTTCAGAACGTTTATGCTGCTCGATATTTTCGAGGAGGCGGAGGAAAGCGCGCCCTCTTCCGAAATAGCTTATCCCGAAAAAATTGCATGTAAGGACGCCGCGGAGGTTTTGCGGGCAGTGCACGGCGGCAGTGTCTTTTCCGTTGTGCTTGAACCCGAACGCGCGGAAATTTATGTAGGCGGCAAGCAGTATTCCGTTACCGCCGCGGCCGATTTGGTTAATTCAGACGTGCTCAGCTATGATAATTTTATCGAAATTATCAAGGCAATCTATACAAATCCGCAAAATAAGGTTATCGCCTTCGATTACAAGTCTCAGTTGCATATTTTAGACGAGCTGAATATAGAGGCAAGCTGCGATTTCGAGGATTTGGCAATAGTAAAATACCTCTGCGACTATAACGCGTCGGGCGGCAGCCTTAAGGATTTGTGTGCCTATTGCCTTTACGATTATGATTATTCCGCATTTGCCGTAAACGAACTGTTTGAAAGATATTACGCGCAGCTTAAAGCGGAAAATATGCTGTCCTTATACGGTGAAATCGAAAAGCCGCTTGTTTCGGTGCTGTTTGAGATGGAAAAGACGGGCGTTAAGGTCGGAGTGGACAGGCTTAACGAGCTTTCCGCACAGTATCAGACGCTTATTGAAGAGTACAAAAAGAAGATTTACGAGGGCTGCGGAAGAGAGTTCAATATAAATTCGCCTATGCAGCTGGGCGAGGTTTTGTATGAACAGCTGGGTATTACAGAGGTAAAAAAGAAGAAAACGGGCAAATTTTCCACCGCGGCAGAGGTTTTGGAAAAGCTTGCTGACAAATACCCCGTTGTCAACGATATTCTAAAATTCAGGCTTTATCAAAAGCTTAATTCGACGTATATAGAGGGGTTTCGTCCGCTTATCGATAAAAAAACGTGCGTTGTGCATACAACCTATCACCAAACGCAAACCTCGACGGGACGGCTTTCAAGCTCTAACCCGAATTTGCAGAACATACCCATACGTGAGGACGAGGGCAGAGAGCTGAGGAAGCTTTTTGTCGCGCGCGAGGGTAACGTGTTTACCGACGCCGATTATTCGCAGATAGAGCTTCGGCTTTTGGCGCATTTTTCGGGCTGTAAGGAGCTTATAGAGGCGTATAACAGCGGAACGGACATTCACGCCGTAACCGCATCTCAGGTTTTCGGCGTTCCGCTTGAAGAGGTCACGTCCAAAATGCGCAGAGAAGCAAAGGCAGTAAATTTCGGCATTATTTACGGCATAAGCGATTTCGGACTTTCCAAAAACCTCAATATTTCCGTTGCCACCGCAAGGCAGTATATAGAAAAATATTTTGAAACTTACAGCGCGGTGAAGCAGTATATGAATTCCAACGTCGAGTACGCAAAGGAGCACGGCTTCGTCACTACATTGACGGGCAGAAAGCGCGTAATTCCCGAAATCAATTCCTCTAATTACAATCTTCGTCAGTTTGGCGAGCGCGCCGCAATGAATATGCCCTTGCAGGGCTCCAGCGCGGATATAATAAAAATTGCAATGATAAGTGTTGTGAACAGCTTAAAGTCCGAAGGCATGCGCACAAGGCTTATTTTGCAGGTTCATGACGAGCTTGTGCTCGAAGGTCCGCAGGAGGAAGCTGAAAAGGCGGCTGAAATTCTGAAAAACGCAATGGAAAACGCAGTAAAGCTTAAGGTGCCGCTTACTGTAGAGGTGCATGCGGGTAAAAGCTGGTATGATGCAAAATAATATTAAAATCGCCGTAACCGGCGGAATAGGCAGTGGAAAATCCTCCGTCTGCCAGCTAATAAGGTCTGCGGGCTTTCCCGTTCTGTCATGCGACGAAATTTATGCGGAGCTGTGCGCGGATAAAAAATTTCTTGAACGGCTTTGCGAGGAATTCGGTAATATTCTGCTTGCGGACGGCTCGCTGGACAGAAAAAAGCTTTCTCGGACAGCTTTTAACGATGAAGCCGCTTTAAAAAAGCTGAATAATTTAACGCATCCGGCTATAATGGAGGAGCTGTTTTTGCGCGCAAGCGGGCACAAGCTTTGCTTTTGCGAGGTGCCTTTATTGTTCGAGGGTGGTTATCAAGGGTGTTTTGACGGTGCAATAGTTATTCTTCGCGCGGAAGAGGAAAGAATTAAAAGCGTGTCTTTAAGGGACAAAATAAGCGCGCAAGCGGCTATTTTACGCATTAAAAATCAGTTTAATTACGATAATGCGGATTTTGCACAGTACTATGTCATACATAATGACGGCGATTTAACCGATTTGCGGCAAAAAACGCTTGAAATTATCGAAAAAATCAAGGTAAAATTTATTAATAAAAAAAATTGAAATAATCAATATTTTGGCTTGACAACACGCCGCAAATATTATAGAATTTACCTTGCTTTTATCAATGCACTCGTGGCGGAATTGGCAGACGCGCAAGACTAAGGATCTTGTGGGTAACTCCATGCAGGTTCAACCCCTGTCGAGTGCACCATAACAAAAAGTCCGAACCTGTTTTTTAAACGGCTCGGGCTTTTTTGATTTGAGAGGTAAGAAAATGCAAAACGAAAAGCTTTTTGAGGATACGGAAACGGAAACAGATTCGGCGTCCGTTAACGAGGGCGCTGAGGATATGCACGCCGTGGCGGAGGAAAAGCCAAAGCCCGAAGCCAAGCCCACAAAAAAACAGCAGTTTATACAGATTGTCAAATTTACGCTGTTTTCGGCTTCGGCGGGCGTTATACAGCTGGTTTCAACCTCGGTTCTGCACGAATGGACGGGCTGGCTTGTAGGCTATTATTACATAGCTTACATAATCGGACTTACGCTGTCGGTAATATGGAATTTCACCTTTAACCGCAAATTTACCTTTAAGGCGGCAAACAACGTGCCCGTTGCAATGACGCTTGTGGTCATTTATAACTGCCTTATAGTTGTACCTCTTGCCTTCGGCGGCGACGCGCTTGTAAAGCTTTGGGGCGACAGCTGGGGCATACTTGTTACAGCGCTTTCGCTTATAATTAACTTTATAACGGAATTTTTCTGGGATAAATTCATTGTTTTCAATCCAAAGGTTACTGATAAAATTCTTAAATTATTCGGCAGAAAAAAATAAATAACGGTAAAGGCCCTTCCGCGGAGTTATGCGGAGGGGCTTTTTATTTTTAATTATCGGGGTTAAGTTCTTTTTTTGCTCTGTGGCAAATAAGCTAAACTATGGGTTTGTCCTTTCTTTCCGAAGAGGTTAAAAGCGCGCTTGCGCATCTCAATTACAATTTTGTATCGGAAATCCGTTTAAGGCGGGATAAGCCCGTTGTGGTGGAATACAAGGGTAAATACGGATATTTAACCCGCTTCGGCTTGAATGACAGCCCCGAAAACGCAGTGCTTACGGGCGATTTGGCAGAGGTTCTTAACCGCGCCACCGACGGCTGTATCTACGGCTATACCGAACAGCTTAAAAACGGCTTTATCACCGTGGAGCACGGCGTGCGTATAGGCGTTGCGGGCGAATACGTCAGCGATAACGGCGCAATAAGCACGGTTAAAAGCGTTACCTCGCTGAATATAAGGGTTCCGCACGAGCCTGTCGGCTGTTCAAAATATGTCTGCGACGCTCTGTTTAAGCACAAAATAGCCGCAACGCTCATTTATTCAAAGCCGGGTCTGGGCAAAACCACGCTTTTGCGCGACATTGCAAGGCGTTTGAGTACGGAAAAGCTGCGCAATGTGCTTGTTCTGGACGAGAGAAACGAAATTGCGGCAATGGACGGCTACGGAGAGGGCTTCAACCTCGGCTATGCGGACGTGGTGCGCTGTTTCAGCAAGCTTCATACCGTTTCCGCTGCAATAAGGGCAATGAAGCCCGACGTGATAATCACCGACGAGCTGTACGGCGAGGACGACGTTAAAGCGGTCGGTTATGCCGCCGAATGCGGTATAGCTGTAATAGCCTCGTCGCATGTAACCGACAGAGAAATTCTTAAAAAAATGCCGTTCAGCTATTTTGTAAGGCTGACCTCGGTCGGCGGTATGCCTGAAATTTATGATAAAAGCTTTAATTCTTGTTGCAATAGTGTGTCTGACGACTGCGCTCGGGGTGCTGTTTTCGGCAAATAAAAAAAAGCGCATGCAGGTCTTTGCAGAGCTTTACGAATTTAACGAGCAGCTGCTTTTAAATCTCAAATTCAGCAAAGTGCCCCTTGCAAAGGTGGCAGAGCCGTATAAATTTGTTCCGTCCGTAATTAAGGGAGAAAAGGTGTTAAGCGGCAAGGACGGCGAAACGCTTGCCGAGTATATAGTCAACCTCGGCAAAAGCGACGCCTCTTCGCAGGTGGACTACCTAAACGGAAGAAAGGCTCAGCTTTCCAAATTGAAGGAGGACAGCGCCGCCGACTATAAAAAATATTCCTCGCTTTATATCAAAATCTTTTTTATGGCGGGCGTGCTTATGGCGGTTTTGCTTGCGTAAGCAGCTTTAAAGCTTAATTAAATCAATTTATATATGGATATAAGTATAATTTTCAAAATAGCCGCCGTAGGCATAATAATAACGATTATCTGTCAGGTTCTAAAAAAATCCGACCGCGACGACATTGCAACGCTTGTAAGCCTTGTCGGGCTTATAATAGTTTTAACGGTCGTAATAACCATGGTTGCCGATTTATTTTCACAGATACGGCAGCTGTTCGATATGTTCTGATGCTTATTTTAAAGCTTTGCAGTATAGCGGTTATAACCGCGGTCTGCGCGTTCATTTTAAAAAATCACAAGTCGGAGCTTGTGCCGCTGTGCCTTACTGCGGGCGGAATAATCATTTTTCTTTACGCCTTCGACTATCTTGCCGAAAGCGTTGCGTTTATTAAAGCCTTTACGGAAGACACGGGTATAGATAATTCCATTATCCGTACGGTTTTCAAAATAATCGGCATAGGCTTTATGGTAGAGCTTACTGCAAGCTCTGTAAAGGAGCTCGGCTTTGGAGGGGTGGCGGACAAGCTGATATTATGCGGAAAAATTATACTGTTCGTTACAGCCGTGCCGATACTTTCTGGCACCTACAAAATAATCGTCGCTTTAATAAACGCAGCCTGATAAAAATTTTATTAATAGCAGCTTTTGCCGCGCTTGCACTGTTGCTTGCAATCAACGGCGGTATTTACGCCTTTGCCGCAAAGACCTCCGACGGAAGGGCAGAGCTTAACGAAAATATAGCCGCCCTGTTAGACAAGCTCGATTTGTCGGAGTTGCAGAAGTTTCTTGAAGAGGACGAAAACAATTTTCTGTTCGGCTTCGGCAATACGGCAAGAGAGATTATAGAATATTTAATATCCGGCAACCTCAA
>WSNM01000013.1:0-369 GCA_013316055.1 Clostridia bacterium
GACGGCAATTCCCTGCGCGTTTCCCGCTCGATAAGGGATACCGCGTACCGGATTTTAAAGGTGAGGGAAAAGCTTGAAGAGGTTGACGAGGACGTAACCTACGACAAAATCGCAAAGGAAATGAATATTGCGGTATCGGAGGTGGCATACGCGCTTGACGCCATTTCCGACCCCGTTTCGCTTTACGAGCCCGTGTATAACAAGGCGGGCGACACGCTCCTTTTGATGGACCAGATTTTCGACGAAAAGAACAACGACGAGGTCTGGACGGAAAAGGCGGCGCTGTACGAGGCGATTAACCGCCTTGAAAGCAGAGAGAAAAAAATACTGTTTTTAAGGTACTTCGAGGGAAAAACCCAGACGGAAATT
>WSNM01000013.1:379-28162 GCA_013316055.1 Clostridia bacterium
GGTATATCGCAGGCGCAGGTTTCCCGCCTTGAAAAAACCGCGTTGAAACGGATACGCAGCTGTATTTCCAATTAAAACACAATAAAGCTTGAAAAGCCGCGTGCGGAAAAATTGCACGCGGTTATTTTTTTAAAACCCTTGACAATATGCGCTTGCTGCTTTTATAATACAATATATTGTGTATCTTATATAATAAGGTAATCAGGCGCGGGCGCGTGTGCACGCCGCGCCGCTTACGGAGAGTTTTATGGCAAACAAAAGCAAGCTTTTGGAATCGGTGCTGAGCAATGCGGACAAAATGGTCCGCGCGGACGGCAAGCGCGGAATTTCCGCCGACTATTTTATGACATCGCTGTTGGGCGCAATTGCCGCCCCGTCGGACGGTGAAGGCGCAAAATGCCGCGGGAAAGAGCTGGAAAATATCAAAAATCATTTGTCGCGGTACGGCACGGACATAGGCTACGCTTCGGAAAAAATGAAGAAATTCGTTTCCGAAAACAGAAGCGAGTCCGCGCTGGGCGGGTTTTTGTTCAATAAAATAGTCTTTGCGGCAGAGGCAAAGGCGTTGGAGCTCGGCAAGGACGAGGTGGGCGCGGATTTGTATTTGGAATTAATTCTTGCCGACCCTACCGAGGCGATTAAGGAATTTGTAATGAACCCCTCGCGCAACCGCCCTTCCGCGGCGGCGGGGGAAATTGCCGTAACGTGCGAGCCGGTTGCGGAGCAAGAGGACGAAGAACAGACGGACCCGTCTGCCGAGGCGCTTGCGGCAATGGCGCGCAGACGTGCGGCGGCGCACTCGGGTACGGCGCAAAAAGGCGCGACTGCCAAAAAGGGCGCAAGCCTCGAGGAGCTTTTGACCTCGGTTGACAAGGTAAAAACCGTTCAGCAGAAGCTGCTTGCCTCGGTATACGGTCAGGACCATGCTGTGGATACCCTTGTTTCGGGGTATTTTCAGGCGGAGCTGCTTTCCTTAACGCAGGAAAAGCGCACCCGTCCGAGGGCGACCTTCCTATTTGCGGGCCCTCCCGGAGTGGGCAAAACCTTCCTTGCGGAGCAGGTGGCGGAGGTTTTGGGCTTGCCTTACAGACGCTTCGATATGAGCGAATACTGCGAAAAGGAATCAAATTTGCAGTTTGCGGGCTCTGACAAGGTATACAAAAACGCACAGCGCGGCATTGTTACAAGCTTTGTTGACAAAAATCCCAAGTGCATACTGCTTTTCGACGAGGTCGAAAAGGCGCATTTAAACGTAATACATCTGTTTTTGCAGATTCTGGACGCGGGCAGAATACGCGACAACTACACCGCGGAGGAGGTTTCCTTTGCGGACGCGATACTTATTTTTACCACCAATGCGGGCAAAAAGCTTTACGACGACCCCACGATAGCGAATCTTTCGAGCGTGGCGCGCAAATCTGTTCTGAACGCGCTTTCTCTGGATATCAATCCCGAAACGGGCGCGGCGCTTTTCCCCGCGGCGTTATGCTCGCGCTTTGCAAGCGGAAACGTTATAATGTTCAACCACCTCGACGCGCACGATTTGCTTAAAATTGTTGACAAAGAGCTTTCAGTACACGCGCAGGGCTTTTGCAAGAGGACGGGCATAGACTTAAAAATCGATAAAAACGTGCCGTTTGCGATTATGTTTTCCGAGGGCGGAAAGGTGGACGCAAGGGCTATACGCGGCAAGTCCACAAACTTTTTGTATCAGGAGCTGTACGAGCTTTTCCGCATAATATCCTCCGACAAAAACGATTACAAGCTGGAAAATATCAAGTCGGTAAGCATTAACGTATCCCTCCCCGACGACGAAAAAATACGCAGTCTGTTTGCCGAAAACGCGGACGCGGAGGTGCTTGTGTTTGCAGAGGGCGACGTTGCAAAGGAGTGCAAAAGGCTGCTTAAAGCGCCCAAGGCGCATATCGTAAGCACCGTCGAGGAGGCGAAGGACGTTCTTTTCAAGTACGATATTTCGCTGATATTGTGCGATGTAACCTGCAAAACCCGCAGCACGCGCGACAGCGTTCTTAATCTGGAGGACATAGATTCCGAGGGACGCGACTTTTTTGCGTACGTTAAGGAATACGTGCATACGCCGCTGTATCTTTTGGAGGCGGACGAGGGCTTTATCAGTCAGGAGGAGGGGCTTTCGTTTGCGCGCGAGGGGGCGAGGGGAATTATCGCCTTGCATAAGGAGGGCAAATACGACTTTGCGGGCGAGGTGCGCGGCAAATGCAATATGGCGCACCAACAGCACAATCTGTTAGAGCTTGCCAAGGCAAGCAAGGCGGTGACCTATCAGACTGCTCAGCGCGTGTCCATGAACGGCGAGCATGCGGAAATAGTTTTGTTCGACTTTAAGCTGGGCATTGCCGTTGACGCAGAGGACAACAAAAACGTTTTGAGCAACGTTTCCAAGCCCGACAAGAGGTTTGCGGACGTTATCGGCGCGGAGGACGCCAAGGACGAGCTGAAATACTTCGTCGAATTTTTGAAGAACCCCGCAAGGTTTATCCGCAGCGGCGTTAAGGCGCCCAAGGGCATACTGCTTTACGGCCCTCCCGGAACGGGCAAAACCCTGCTTGCGCAGGCAATGGCGGGGGAGTCCGACGTGACCTTTATCGCCGCCGAGGGCAATCAGTTCCTTAAAAAATACGTCGGCGAGGGGCCCGAAAGCGTGCACGCGCTGTTTAACACGGCAAGAAAATACGCTCCGTCCATTCTGTTTGTGGACGAAATAGACGCTATCGGCAAAAGCCGCGACGGAAGCGACGCGGCGTACTCGGCGGACGTTTTAACGGCGTTTTTGACGGAGATGGACGGCTTTAACGTCAAGTCGGATAAGCCCGTGTTCGTGCTTGCCGCGACAAACTACGACATAAACGGCGATAACGGCGCAAGGAGCCTTGACCCCGCGCTTGTAAGGCGGTTCGACAATAAAATAATGGTGGATTTGCCAAATAAGGCAGAGCGCGGCAGATACATAAAAATGAAGGCGGACGCGCACCCCGCGATAAGCGTGAGCGACGGCGAAATAGACAATATCGCAATGCGCTCTACGGGAATGAGCCTTGCCGAATTGGAGCTTGTTATAGAGCTGGCGCTGAGAAATTCCGTAAAGACGGAAGGCTTTACGGTGACGGACGAAATTCTTGAAAACGCGTTCGAGGAGTTCAACAGCGGCGAGGTGAAGAAATGGGCGCCCGAGGAGCTGGAAAGGACTGCCCGTCACGAGGCGGGGCATGCGCTTTTGTGCTGGCTTAGCGGCGAAACGCCCTCGTACCTGACCGTTGTTGCGCGCGCGAATCACGGCGGGTATATGCAGCACGGCGATAACGAGGACAAGGGTAGCTATACAAAGGAAGAATTGCTTGCAAGGATACGCACCTCGCTTGGCGGAAGGGCGGCGGAGACCGTTTATTACGGCGACGAGGAGGGCGTTTCCACGGGGGCGAGCGGAGATTTGCTTGCCGCGACGAGGACTGCCGAGCATATGATATGCTCCTACGGAATGGACGATATTATAGGGCTGGGGTGCGTTGACAGGCAGAATATAGCCGCAACGCCGTATTATTCCGAAATACGCAAGCGCGTCAACGATATTTTAACCTACGAATATATGAAGGCGCGCAAGGCAATAAGCGACAACCGCGCGGCGGTGGATAAGCTGGTGGAAACGCTGATGCTTAAAAACCACATAAAGGGGCCCGAAATAGACGAAATTTTAAGCGCGCTTATTAAAAAATAAGCGGATTTTAAGACTTTTAATCATAAATTTATAATGGAGGACGGAAAAATGGCGGAAGTTAATATGAAGAAAGCGAAAGAGGTGTACAAAAAGCTTGTCGGTATGCTTGAAAAGCACGGGTGGAGCTTTGACAGACATGACGACGACCTTGTTATTTCGAGCGGGGTTAAGGGCGACGATTTGCCCATAGAGTTTATTGTGGTTGTGAATGCAAAGCAGCAGGTGGCGGAATTTTTGTCGCGTTTGCCCTTTGAAATGCCAGAGGAGAAGCGCGTTGAGGGCGCGGTTGCCGTTTGCGCGGCAAACGACGGAATTTGCGACGGGTCGTTTGATTATAATATACGGACCGGACAGATTACCTTCCGCCTTACTACCAGCTTTTGCGGGGAAACGGTGCTTGGCGAGGAGCTTTTCGAATATATGATTTTTGTAGCCTCGGCTACGGTTGACAAATACAATGATAAATTCTATCTGCTTGCGCAAGGCGGTATGAGCCTGTCGCAGTTTATAGAGTTTGCCGACGAGTAAAACAATTAAGAGGTAATATTTATTATGGCTTGGGAATGTTCATGCGGAAATTACAATGACGATAAGGCGGAAAAATGTCTGCGCTGCGGCGCGGCTAAGCCCGCTGCGAATTTTGCTTTTGACCTTGACGCGCAGCTGAAAAGCACGGCGGGGAATTTGTTCGATTTGTTCGGACGCTCCTCCGGCAACGGCGGCGCAAACGGAGAGGCGGCTTATACCGCGCCCGTCGGGCAGGACAGCCCCGCGCAGGACGGCGAGCCGCTGACCGAGGAGGAGCAGCGCGCGGAGGAGCTTTTCCGCGAGGCGATGGATATTGTTGACGACGACCCCGTGAAATCGTTTGAGATGCTGACGGAGGCGGCGGCAACGGGGCACGCGCGCGCCGAGGACGAATTAGGCGAGAGTTATTTTTACGGCAGGGGAGTTGACGCCGACTATGAAAAGGCGGCGTATTGGTACGAAAGGGCGGCGCGCAAGGGCGTTGTGACCGCGCAATACAACTTCGGATACTGTCTGCGCTACGGCGAGGGGGTAGAGAAGAACCCCGCGCTTGCAGCGGAGTGGCTTGAAAAGGCTGTGGAAAACGGAAGTATAAGCGCGCGGTTGGAGCTTGGCGACCTGTATTATTTCGGCGAGGGCGTGACCCGCGATTATAAAAAGGCTGTGGAGCATTACCGTTACGGCGCGGAAAACGACAATATCGGCTGTCAGACAAAGCTTGCGGACTGCTATTATTACGGGCGCGGCGTGGAGCAGGATTACGGCGAGGCGTGCAAATGGTACGAGAGCGCGGCGGAGGAAGACAACGCATATGCGCAGTACAGCCTTGGCTATTGCTATGAAAAGGGTCAGGGCGTGGAACAGTGCTGGGCGGACGCGGTGAAATGGTACCGCAGAGGCGCGGAAAACGGCAACGTAAGCGCGCAGTGCAGTATTGCGGACTGCTATTATTACGGCACCGGCGTGGTTAGGGATTACGGCGAGGCGTGCGCGTGGTACAAGACCTCGGCAGACGGCGGGCACCTTGGCGCGCAGTCAAAGCTGGGCGACTGCTATTTTTACGGCTACGGCGTGGCGCAGAACTATGAAGAGGCGTGCGCGTGGTATCAGAAGGCGGCGGACGAGGATTATGCATATGCGCAGTACAGCCTTGGCTATTGCTATGAAAAGGGCAACGGCGTGCCGCAGAATTATAAAAAGGCGTTCGAGCTGTACAAAAAATCGGCGGAGAACGGGAATTCGAGCGGCGAGTGCGCCGTGGGCGACTGCTATTATTACGGCACCGGCGTGGCGAAAAGCTATGCCGACGCGTTAAAATGGTTTGAAAAGGCTGCGGAGCACGGCAATACGAGGGCTGCGTCTAAGATGGGCGACTGCTATTACTACGGCAACGGCGTGACAAAGGATTACATAAAGGCGTGCGAGTGGTATCAGAAGGCGGCGGACGATGATTACGCATATGCGCAGTACAGCCTTGGCTATTGCTATGAAAAGGGCGAGGGAGTTTCTCAGAATTATAAAAAGGCGTTCGAGCTGTATATAAAGGCGTTCGGCAACGGCAACGCAAGCGCGATTGCTAAGCTGGGCGACTGCTATTATTACGGCAGGGGCGTTGACCAGAGCTATGAAAAGGCTGTGGAATATTACCGCATAGGCGCGGACAAGGGCAATGCGTACGCGCAGTACAGCCTTGGCTATTGCTACGAGCAGGGTCAGGGTGTGAAGTCAAACCGCTACCGCGCGATAGACTGGTATAAAAAAGCGGCGGCGCAGGGGAACGAGTCGGCTGAGAAGGCGCTGAAAAAGATGGGTGAAGGCTGATTTTTGCAGGCTTTTGGGAATTTTTGAGGACTTTTGCAAATTAAGGGCGATAAGTTGAATTTACGGCGGAAAATTCATTGACTTATTTTTTGCGGTTTGCTATACTTTATTAGCGTGCCGAAAGGGGCGCAAATAAGGCTTTGGCAAGGGACGGTGAAAAGGAATGTCAACCATTAAGGTCGGTGAAAACGAGTCTGTCGAGAGCGCTTTAAGACGCTTTAAGAGAAAATGCTCGCGCGACGGTATAATCGGAGATATGCGCAAGCATGAGTTTTACGAGTCCCCCGCAGTGAAGCGCCGCAAAAAGCGCGAGGCCGCAAGAAAAAGAAATAAGAATTAAACTAAAGAGGTCTGCCCGACGGAGCGTCGGACGGGCCTTTTTGATTGCGGAATATGTCGGTTGCGGTCGGTTTTTGACGTGGCGGGCGCGTTGCCGTGACGTGGCTTGCGGCGGGGACTTTGCTGCGGCAGGACCTGCGGGGCTTTTGAATTGGAATTTTGCGAAAGGGGCTTTTTTATGGAAGACTTGATTTTGATGGCGCGGGCGGCGAAAAAGAGAATGAAGGGCAGCTTTTGGGCTGACTGTAAAAGGAACATAGACGAGCACACCGTTGAGGCGCTGAACAGCGGGCTTAGCGAAATGAGAATAAAAAGCTCGATAGCGGAACGCGTGCAGAGCGAGGTGCGCGGACGGCGGGAGGACGAGTTTTATCTGCGGGTGAAGGCGCTGCTGGACGCGGAGGGAGAGGTTTCCGACGCGATAGGCAGGCTGACCGACAGGGAGGCTTATGAAAAGCTTTCCTACGAGGAAAAGCAGAGGTATACGCTGGAGCTTTCCGCAAAATATCTTGCCGCGTTAAACCGCTATAAAAAGGAAAAGGAATTGAAGCTTTGATTTTTTTAAAGCCCGCCGCCCGAGGCGCGTTCAGCCTTGGGCGGCGGGTAATTTAATCGGCGCAATATTGCGGTAAGAATTGTATTTTTTGCGCGGGCGTGGTATAATCGTATATATGGACGAAATACTTGATAAACTGAACGAGGAACAGCGGAAGCCCGTAACCGATACCGAGGGCGCGGTGCTTGTATTGGCGGGCGCGGGGAGCGGAAAAACGAGGGTTTTAACCTCGCGCATAGCTTATATTCTGCGGGAGGGGAAGGCTAAGCTTTCGCAAATTCTTGCAATCACCTTCACCAACAAGGCCGCGGGAGAAATGAAGGAAAGGCTGAACAAAATGCTTGGCGAGGACGGCGATACAAGGTGGATTTGCACAATTCACTCTATGTGCGTTAAAATTCTGCGGCAGTTTGCGGAAAAGGCGGGCTTTAAGTCCAACTTTTCTATTTACAGCGAGACCGAGCGCGCGAACGTAATTAAAAAATGCTTTCAGGAGCTTGATTTCGACGACGACAAGCTGCTTAAAAATGCAAAATACCACATTGCAAACGCGAAAATGCTTGGGCTTGACCCCGACCAATACGGCAGAAAATTTAAGCACGAGCGCGGAATGGAGGACGTTGTTTGCATTTACGAGAGGTATAACAGGCATTTGAGGCAGAACAACGCTTTGGACTTCGATGATTTGCTGTTGCACACTCTGCGGCTGCTGAGAAGCGACGGCGAGGCTTTGGAATATCTTTCCGACAAGTTTAAATACATACTTGTGGACGAGTTTCAGGACACGAACGCCGTTCAGTACAACATTATAAAGCTGTTGGCGGGCAAGCACGGCAATATTTTTGCGGTCGGAGACGACGACCAGTCAATTTACGGCTGGCGCGGCGCGGAAATAGAGAATATTTTGAGGTTTGACGGCGACTATCCCGACGCGAAGATATACAAGCTGGAACGCAATTACCGCTCGACGGGCTCTATTTTGAAGCTTGCAAACTGCATTATAAAAAACAACATAAACCGCCGAGGAAAGCAGCTTTGGACGGACGCGGGCGAGGGCGTAAAGCCCGAATATTATCAGGCCGACGAGGAGGCGGGCGAGGCGCTGTATACTGCGCGGGAAATTTCCGCCGCGGTGGCGCGGGGAGGGAAATATTCCGATTTTGCCGTGCTTATGCGCATAAACGCGCTGACGCGCGCGTACGAGCAGGAGTTCACCAAATACGGCATTCCGTACAAGGTTTTCGGGGGCTTTAAGTTCTTCGAAAGGCGGGAGATTAAGGATATTCTTGCATATTTGCGGCTTATTTCCAACCCGTTCGACGATGAGGCGGCGGAGAGAATTATAAACGTGCCAAAGCGCGGGATAGGCGGAAAGACCATCGAGGTTATGTACGGCTATTCGCAGGGGGCGGGGCTGTCGTTATACGACGCGTGCGTGGACTGCGACAGCTTGCCGCTTGCGCGCGGGGTGAAGGAGAAGCTTAAGGACTTCGGCAGTCTTATAAAGGGGTTTATTCTGTCGGCGATAGAAACGCCCGTAAACCGGCTTGTGCGGGAGGTTATCGCGCTTGCCGATTTGCGCGCTGCCTACGACGATGGCACGGACGAGGGGGACGGTAAGCTTGCCAACCTTGACGAATTTATCGCGTCCGTGGACGAGTTTGCAAGGCTGAACCCGACGGCGACCCTTGACGAATATCTTAATTCGGTTACCTTAGCCTCTGATTTGGACGAAATGGACGGGGGCGATTACGTTACGCTTGCGACCATACACGCGGTGAAGGGGCTTGAATTTAAAAACGTGTTTATTTGCGGGCTGGAAGAGGGGATAATGCCCTCTTCACGCGCGGAAAGCGACGAAAAGAGCACCGAGGAGGAGCGCAGGCTGATGTACGTTGCCATTACCCGCGCGAGGGAAAGGCTGTATCTTACCCGCTCGAAATCGAGGTATTTATACGGACGAAGGGATTTGACCGCCGCGTCGAAGTTTATTAAGGAGCTTGCGCCCGAGCTGGGCGCGGCGGCGTATGCGGGCGGAGGCTTTGGCGAGTATGGCAATAGGTACGGCGCGGGACGTTACGGCGGGAGCGGAGGCTTTGGCGGGGGCGTAAACGCGGGATATTCTGGGGCGTACCGCGGAGGAAGCGGCTATAACGCAGACGAGAAGAGCGCGGGAAGGGCGTTGTATTCCGCATATGACGGCGAGCAAGGCGCATATGCCGAAAAGAGCAGCTTTAAGCCCGTTTGGGGCGGGAGCGGCGCGGCAAAGGGCGTTGGCGGCTTTGGGAATGCGGGCGGCTCCGGCGGAAACGGCGGCGCGAGGTATAGCGTAGGTATGCGTGTGCGGCACCCGAAATTCGGCGTGGGTATGGTTGTTGCCGTTAAAAACGACGGCAAGGTGATAAACGTTGCCTTTGACGGACAGGGCGTTAAGGAGCTTTCGGCGGCGCTTGCACCGCTTGAAATTATTTAAAAACAAAAAACGGGGTAAGTTATGGACAGAATGGGCGAGCTGATTGCACAGCTGAATAAATGGGCGTACGAGTATTACGTGCTGGATAATCCGTCGGTTGACGACCGCGAATACGACAGACTGTATGCAGAGCTTGAAGGCTTGGAAAAGGACACGGGGCTTGTGAGGTTTGACAGCCCAACGCGCAGGGTCGGCGGCGAGCCGATTAAGGCGTTTAAGCGGCACACGCATATCGCAAGGCTGTATTCTTTGGATAAGGCGGTGACGGCGGACGAGCTGAACGCATTTTTTACGCGCGTGAAAAAGGCGGTTGAGGCGCCCGAGTACACCGTGGAATACAAGTTTGACGGGCTGACGATGTGCCTCACCTACGAAAACGGAAGGTTTGTGCGGGCGACAACGCGCGGCGACGGAGTGAACGGCGAGGACGTTACGGCGCAGTGCATGACCATACAATCCTTTCCGCTTTCGATTGCGTACAAGGGCGTTTTGGAGGTGCAGGGCGAGGCGGTAATAAGGCTGAGCGTGCTTGAAGAATACAACAAAACCGCGAAGGAAAAGCTGAAAAACGCAAGAAACGCGGTTGCGGGGGCGATAAGGAATTTAGACCCGAAAATCACCGCCGAAAGAAAGCCCGAAATTCTGTTTTATAACGTGAATTATATGAGCGAGGGGGGGCTGTCCTCGCAGGAGGCGCACTTTGAATTTTTGAAGGAGCAGGGCTTTAAGGTGTTCCCCTATCTGCGCGTGTGCAAGAGCGAGGAGGACGTTGTTGCCGCGATTGACGAGATTGAGGTAGAGCGCAAGGGGCTTGACGTTTTGACGGACGGAGCGGTTGTGAAGCTGAACCAGACGGCGGAGCGCGCGGCAATGGGCTATACCGACAAGTTCCCGCGGTGGGCTATGGCGTATAAGTTCGAGGCGGAGGAGAGCGTGACCGTCGTCGAAAAGGTAATCTGGCAGGTGGGAAGGACGGGAAAGCTTACTCCGCTTGCCATTGTGGAGCCCGTGGAGCTTGCGGGCGCGACCGTGCGGAAGGCGACGCTTAACAATTACTGGGATTTGACGAGAAAGGACGTTAAGGTGGGCAGCAGGGTGCTGATTAGACGCTCTAACGAGGTTATACCCGAAATTATTAGGGCGGTGGAGCACACAGAGGGCAGCGCGGATGTGGTTAAGCCCGACATATGCCCCTATTGCGGCAGTAACGTTGTGGAAAACGGTGCGAATATATTCTGCCCGAATAAATACTGCCGACCGAGG
Source organism: Clostridia bacterium (assembly GCA_013316055.1). Taxonomy (GTDB): domain Bacteria; phylum Bacillota; class Clostridia; order Christensenellales; family Borkfalkiaceae; genus Coproplasma. Next base: position 11,111 of record WSNM01000013.1, read on the forward strand.
GTTACGGGGAAGATTGAGCATTTTGCAAGCAAGGACGCAATGGATATTGAGGGGCTTTCCGAAATGACTGCGGGACAGTTTTACGACGCGTTGGGGCTGAGGGAATGCTCGCAGCTGTATTCGCTGACGGAGGAGGCTTTGCGGGGGCTTGACGGCTTTAAAAGCAAGAAAACGGCTAATATATTGGGGGCAATCGAAAAAAGCAAGGACATTGCTTTGGACAGATTTTTGCTTGCGCTGGGCATCGACGGCGTGGGTAAGGTTGCGGCGAAGGACTTGTCGAGGGCGTTCGGAAGCATCGAGGGGCTGAGGAGCGCAACGAGGGAACGGCTTTTGGAGCTGGAAAACATAGGCGAGATTACCGCGGACGCGATTTTAAGCTGGTTTGCGGATGAGGGGAATATTGCTGAAATCGAAGCCATGCTTGCGGCGGGAGTTGCGCCGAGGGCAGTGCTAAGGGCGGTTAAAACGGGCATATTCGCGGGGCAATTCGTTGTTTTGACCGGTACGCTGACGGATTTTAAGCGTTCGGAGGCGCAGAAAATTATAGAGGAGAACGGCGGCGAGGGCCAAAGCTCGGTGACGGCTAAGACAACGCTTGTGATTGCCGGCGAGGCTGCGGGCAGTAAGCTTGAAAAGGCGAAAAAGCTTGGCGTTAAAATTATCGATGAGGCGGAGTTTAAGAAGCTGATTGCGGGGCTTTGAGGAATGCGGCGTATTTTAAAGCGCGCGGGCGGATATTTTATCCGCCCGCGCGCTTTTGATTTGCGCAAAATGTACGGACAAAATGTACGGACATTTTGCGCGGACGCTTTACTTTTTTTACAATATATGGTATAATTTGATAGTATGCGCTAACTATATGTCGGCGGCGGGCAGAAGGGAAAAAGGTAGTTATATGGCAGAAAAGAAAAGCTATAATGCGGACGATTTAAAAATTTTAGAGGGGCTGGAAGCGGTTCGTATCCGCCCCGGTATGTATATCGGCTCGACGGGCGTAAAAGGGTTGCACCATATTTTATGGGAAATTGTCGATAACTCAATCGACGAGGCGGCGAACGGCTATGCCGACGAAATTACCGTAAAGCTGTGGAAGGACGGCTCGGTTTCCGTACGCGACAACGGCAGAGGCATGCCCACGGACGTTAATTCCAAGGTGAAAATGAGCGGCGTGGAAATTATATTCACAAAGCTGCATGCGGGCGGTAAGTTCGATAACGAAAACTATGCATTTTCGGGCGGACTGCACGGTGTGGGCGCTTCGGTCACCAACGCTTTGTCCGAATGGCTGAACGTTGAGGTGTACCGCGGCACCGTCTTTAAAATGGGCTTTAAAAGCTATTACGACAAGGAAAGAAAAAAGTGGGTTTGCGGAACGCCCACGGCGCCACTTTGCGATACGGGTGAGAGGACGAAGGAAAGGGGCACGTTTGTGCGGTTTTTGCCCGACAAAGAGGTTTTTGAGACCGTGGAATGGAATTACGACACCATTCAGAAGAGATTGAAGGAGCTTGCCTTTTTGAACAAGGGCGTGAAGATAAATTTGTTTGACGAACGTCAGCTTTATACCTACGAGGAGGGCGAAGAGGACGAGAACGGCAACGTTAATACCGTTAAAATACCCCAACCCGCGCGGGAGCCGGTAAGCTATAAATACGACGGCGGACTTATTGACTTCGTTAAATATTTAAACGGCGATAAAAACGCGCTGTATGCCGCGCCGCTGTACTATTCGGCAATAAAGGACATTCAGCTTAAGGGCGCGCCGCTCGGCAAAATAAAGATTGAATTTGCGCTGTCGCACACGAAGGACGATACGGAGAGCTTGTTTTCGTTTGTGAACAATATTTCCACCATAGAGGGCGGGTATCACGAAACGGGCTTCCATAACGGACTGCTGAAAATTATCAACGATTTCGCGCGCAACAACGGCGTTTTAAAGGTGAAGGACGCGGCTTTTATCGCGGACGATATAAAAGAGGGGCTGACCGCCGTTTTAACCGTTAAAATGACGGGAGTGCAGTTCGAGGGGCAGACCAAAACAAAGCTTGGGAACCCCGAGGTGAAGCCCGTGGTGGAGCAGACCGTTATAGAGGGGCTTGCACAGCTTTTAAAGGATAAGGCGTTCAAGCCCGTATTCGATAAAATTGCGCAGAAGGCGAAATTTGCCGCAGACGACAGAATTAAGCACCGCGCCGAGCGCGACGTTGCAAAGGCTGCTTCGGAAAACGACGGACTTAATTTAGTGGGAAAGCTTGCGGCGTGCTCGGGCAGAAACCCCGAAATGAACGAGCTTTTTATAGTTGAGGGCGACAGCGCGGGCGGTACGGCTAAGCAGGCGCGCGTAAGACAGTATCAGTCCATTTTGCCATTGCGCGGAAAGCCCCTGAACGTGCAGAAAAAATCGGCCTTGCAGGCGTTGCAGAACGAGGAGATAAAGACGCTTATTTCCGCCATAGGCGCGGGCTTTAACCGCTCTTTCGATATAGAGAAAGCTAAGTATAAAAAGGTGATAATTTTATCCGATGCAGACCAGGACGGTATGCATATCCGCTGTATTCTTTTAACGTTTTTCTTCAAGTATATGCGCGATTTGGTTAATGCGGGCTGCGTGTATATAGGTATGCCTCCGCTGTACAAGGTGTATAAAAATGACGTTGTGGAATACGCCTACGACGATAAGGAGCTTGACGAAAAAATAAAGAAGGTGGGCAAGGGGTATTCCTTGCAGCGTTATAAGGGCTTGGGCGAAATGGACGCCGAACAGCTTTGGGAGACGACCATGGACCCCGCGACGAGAAACCTTATTCAGGTGACCATAGACGACGCGGCGGAGGCGGCCGACGTGATTGATATGCTTATGGGCGACAGAGTAGACGGAAGAAAGGACTTTTTGAACAAGAACGCCAACTTTAACAAGGTTGACGGATTTATAGAAAAAGTCCGCTTTAAGGGCGAGAGTGCGGAGGAGGTTGACTGATGGCTAAAAAAACTAACGGTATACAGACCTCGATACCGCAGGGCAACATATATATCAAGCCGATTGAGGACGTAATGCCCGAATCTATGCTGCCGTATGCGGAGTTCGTAATTTTAGACAGAGCTCTGCCGCGCGTTGAGGACGGCTTAAAGCCCGTGCAGAGGCGCATTTTGTACACCATGCACGAGATGGGGCTTACCCCCGACAAGCCGCATAAAAAGTCTGCGCGAATCGTCGGCGACTGTATGGGTAAGTATCACCCGCACGGCGACAGCTCGGTTTACGACGCGATGGTAAGAATGGCGCAGGGCTTTAATATGCGAATGACGCTTGTGGACGGGCACGGTAACTTCGGCTCGGTAGACGGCGACCCTGCGGCGGCGATGCGTTATACCGAGGCGAGGCTTGAACCGCTTGCAATGGAGCTTTTAAAGGATTTGGACAAGGAGACGGTGCCCTTTTCCTTTAACTTTGACGACAGCCTTTTAGAGCCCGACCTTTTGCCGGGGCATTACCCGAATTTGCTTGTAAACGGCGCGAACGGAATTGCCGTGGGACTTGCCACGAATATACCCACGCACAACCTCGGCGAAGTTATCGACGGGTGCTGTGCGTTTATCGATAACCCCCGCATATCCCTTGGGGAAATGATGAAAATTATTCAGGGTCCCGACTTTTCCACGGGCGGATATATAATCGCAAACGAGCTGAAACAAGCGTATGAAACGGGCAAGGGCAGAATAACCATGCGCGCGAGATATGCGGTTGAGCAAGCAGAAAACGGCAAAAAGCAGATTATAATTTCAGAACTGCCATATCAGACCAACAAGGCGGATTTGTTGCGCAAGATTATGCTTTTGCGCGAGGATAAGAAGGAATTGCTTGCCGGCATTGCCGAGATTGTGGACGAGAGCGACCGACAGGGCATGCGCGCGGTTATAACCGTGAAGAAGGACGCGGACGTTGACGCGATTATTAAATTACTGCTTAAATACACCGATTTGGAGTGCACCTTCGGCATAAACATGGTTGCGATTGCGGGAGGAAAGCCCAGACAGCTTGGGTTGCTGGATATTATAAGATATTATACGCAATATCAGCAGAAGGTGGTTTTGAGGCGGTGCCGCTTCGAATTGAAGGAGGCGGAGGCGCGGTGCCACATTTTAGAGGGCTTGATTATAGGCGTGCACAACGTGGACGAGGTTGTTAAAATTATAAAAACCTCGGAAAGCACCGCTGACGCGAGGCGCAGGCTTATGGAAAGGTTTGCTCTGTCCGAGAAGCAGGCGCAGGCTATACTCGATTTAAGACTTGCAAGGCTTGCCAAGCTTGAGGTGACAAAGCTCGAACAAGAGCTTGAAGCGTTGAAAAAGCGCATTGCGGAGCTTAAAAGAATTATTGCGGACAGAAATCTGCAATTCGATATTGTAAAGAAAGAGATGCTTGCAATAAAGCAAAAATACAAGTGCGAGCGCAAGACAAGGATTGTAGAGAGCGAGGACAAGATAAACGTAAAGCGCAACGACATAAAGCGGCTTGTGGAAAGCTGGGCGGTGTGCATTACCGCGGCGAACACGTTGAAATTTTTGGAACAGGAGGATTTTGTCGCGCCCTCGAAGAAGAAAACCTCTGCCACGGCAAGCCCTTCGCAATTGCATAGGCAGGTGATATTCGGGGGGCAAAGCGATATTTTGTACTGCTTTACCAACCTCGGCAACTGCTTGAAGCTGCCGCTTGAGGACTGCGAGCCCGTTGAATACCGCTCTGCGGGGGTCAAGCTTGAAAGCGTTGCGGACGGCGTGCAGAAGGGCGAATATCCCGTAAAAATTTTTGCCGTTGCCGCGCGGACGGACGGCGGGGACGGCAAGGGCTTGCTGTTCTTTACTAAGGGCGGCGTTGTAAAGCGCTCGGAGTGGAGCGAATATTATTCGGGCAAAAAGCTGTTCCCCGCGATTAAATTGAAGGAGGGGGACGAGGTTATAAACGTGGAAAATTACGACGAGGACGAGTATTCCACAATGCTGTTCGTTACCAAAAACGCGCTGTGTCTTAACGCGGGCAAGGACGACGTGCCCGTGCAGGGCAGAGGCGCGGGAGGCGTGAAGGGAATTGCGCTGAACGCGGGCGACGAGGTTGTGTTTGCAACCCAGCAGAACGGCGAGGGAGAAATTATCGTAGTGACCACGTTAGGCGGCTTTAAGCGCGTTATTGCCTCGCTTATTGACCCGCACGGCAGAGGCGGCAAGGGCGTGATGATTGCCGACATAAAGGGCAAGGGAGAAATTTTGTTTGCCGATTATGTTACGGTGCCCTACAAGCTTGCCGTTATAGGCGGGGACAAGGCGGTGACCGAGCTGGATACCGAAACGGTTACGATTGAGAACCGCGTTTCAAAGGGAAAAATTATTAAGGGGCTTGAAGGCGTTGCCAGAGTGGTTGCGTTGAAGCATAAGACGGAATATCCCGCTGGCGGACAGCAGCTGAAATTTTAATTCGGCGTTGGTTTGCTGTTTCGGCGGGCTGCGTTGGTGGGCTGAAATTTTAATTCGGCGTTGACAACTGCGCGGTTTGTGATATAATAAAAACCGAAAGTCTATGGATTTGGAGGAAAAAATGAACGTTTTGCTTGCCGTTGATACGACAGCCTCCGTTGCGGCGGGGCTTGCTATCGGGCTGGTGGTGGCTGCGGCTGTGTTCGGAATTGTGCTTTTGGCTTGCATTCTGCCCGCGATTAAAAACAAGGCGGAAACGCCCGAGGCTGTTGAGGCTGCGGCGGTCGAGGATGCTGAGGCTTGCCCTGTGACTGTTGAGGCGGTGCAGGTCGGGGAGCCTGAGGCGGCGGAGGCTGTTGCCGAGGAAGGTAAGCCGGAAAAGAATGACGGCGGCGAGGAGGCTGTGGCGTGCGCCGTTGCCGAGGAGGACGTTGAGGAGGAAGAGGACGACGTTGAGGACAACGAGTCCGAAGAGGAGAGAGAGGCAAGGCTTGCCGCAATTTCCTCTGCGCCGAAGCTTGAAAATAATCAAAGATATAACAGAAGCTTTACGGCGAGGCTTATTCAGTCGAGTGATACCGTAAAGGAGTGGTATGCAATGATTAAGGACGCGGCGCTGTCCTACAAGGGTACGCGCAGCTCGTCTGCATGGCGGCAGGAGAAGATTTACAAGGGCAGAGCGTTGTTCGTTAAGCTTGCGATACGCGGAAGGACGCTGTGCGTTTACTTTCCCTTAAACGTCGGCGAGGTGAAGAATATCGAGGTTGAGGACGTTTCCGACAAGCCCGTGCATGCGGCGACGCCGGCATTATTCCGCATAAAGAAGGACGTGCACGCAAGACAGGCGTTGGAGCTTGTGGCGATGTCCGCAGAAGCGCTTGGCTTGGAGGCGGGCAAGGCGCACGTTACCGATAAGTCGGAATATGCGTTGCAGACAACCGAGCAGCTTATAGAGGCGGGGCTTGTAAAGCTTGTTACCGTGAAAAAGTGAGTATTGAATACATAAGCGGAATTGAATAAAGTAAGCCGCCCGCGGTCGGTTGACCGCGGGCGGCTTTTTATGCTTTTTACATTATGTTATGCTTTTTTCTTTTTGGGTGCGCTTTTCTCTGCGGGAGGTGCGACCTCTGCGAGAGGTGCGACCTCTGCGGGAACAGCTGTTCCGTTAAGCTCGGTAGGGGCTACGATTTCGGGCATTTTCAAACCCGCCATTGCGTACAAATCGTTGAGAGGGGGAAGGGATTTAAGCATTCCCGAAAGGAAGTTTGCGGTGGTGGTTTTACCGTCCGCGCCTGCCGAACCTCCGTCCCAGACGGTGATTTTGTCGATTTTGAGGTTTTTGATAGCCTCGACCTGAGTTGCCACCAGCTCTTCGAGCTTGTCGGCAATAAGCAGGCGCACAGCTTCGTCCGCGCTGCCTGCCGCGGCAACGAGCTTTTGCATACCTTCGGCTTGTTTTGAAAGCGTTTCCAGAACGCCGCGCGCTTCCGCCTCGCGTTTTGCAAATATAGCGTCCGCCTCACCGCGGGCATGGCGGCGGATTCTTTCCGCTTCTGCGTCGGCTTCGATTTCTATTCTGCGTTTTTCTATTTCGCTGGCAACGATTACGTCCGCTTCCTGCGTGGCGCGCTCTCTCGAAGCACGCGCAATTTCCGCCTGCTGTTCAGCCGCATAGCTTTGTTCTCTTGCCTGCGCCGCCTGAACGTTTTCCGCGGATACGGCAAGCTTCATAGCCTCTGCCTCGCGCTGTCTTAAAAGTGCGCGGGACGCGGCGATGTCTGCCTTTGCCTTGTTTTCGCCCTCGATTGCGCGGCTCTCCGCCTCGGCAACGTTGATACGCTGCTGCATTTGCGCGTTAGCCTCGCCTATTGCGCCCTTGCGGTTTTCTTCCGCGACGGAAATTTTTGCGTCGTTGATTGCCTTTGCCGCCGCTTCCTTACCGAGCGCGACTATGTAGCCGCTTTCGTCCGAGATGTCGGTCATGTTTACGTTGATAAGCTTTAAGCCGAGCTTTTTAAGCTCGCCCTCGACGTTGCGCGAAATCGCTTCGAGGAATTTGTCGCGGTCGGTGTTGATTTCTTCGATTTCCATTGTTGCGATAACTAAACGGAGCTGACCGAAGATTACGTCCTTAGCAAGCTCGGATATTTGTTTGAGCTGTAAGCCGAGGAGGCGCTCCGCCGCGTTCTGCATGATTGCGGGGTCGGTGGAAATGCCTACCGTGAATACCGAGGGGACGTCGATACGGATATTCTGCTTGGAAAGCGCGTTTTTAAGGTCAACGGCTATCGAAAGCGGGGTCAAATCGAGGAAGGTGTAGGACTGCACGAGCGGGACGATGAACGCCGCGCCGCCGTGGATACACTTTGCGCTGCGGGCAGTGCCGTCTTTGTTACGGGAAATTTTACCGTAAATGACCATGACCTTGTCGGAAGGGCATTTTTTGTACCTTGTGAGTACCATAAGCAACAGGGAAAACGCTACAAGCACCACAACCACGATTACTATTACGGTTATGGTGAGAGCCGCGCCCTCCATTGCGAGTAAATTGAACATCTTTTTTGCTCCTTTATATATTTATTGATTTTTTGTTTTGTTGGCGCATAGGTATGCGCGGGAGGTGCGGGTTATACCCTTTTGACCACTGCGCACTCGCCCTCGGTGGCGGTTATCTCGACCGCGGTGTCGCAGACGAGCTTTTCGCTTTCCTCGGTTACGGCGTCGAGCTCCATAAATTTGCCCTGCGCGTCAAGGGTGATTTTGCCCCTGCCGCCGCGCTCTGCGGGAATTGCAACGTAGACGACGGCGCGTTTGCCGACGAGCTTTTCCGTTTGCAGTATGCCGTTGGATTGCAGCTTCATGATAGCGCGCATTAACAGAACGACTGCGCCCGCCGCGATTACGCCGGCGATTATTGCGATTATTATGGAAAGCCATTGCAGTTTTGCGGAGGCGAGCGAGCAGACCAAAAGTCCCGTCCAGCTGCCGACAGCGAAAAAGGCCGTTATGCTTTTTGTGGTGAAGATTGAAACGCCCGAATCTACGTCTACGTCGATTTCTCCGTCGCCGTCAAGGTCGACGTCGCCGCCGAAGGACGACACGCACATTAAAATTATCTGCACGATTAAAAACAGCGTGGAAACTACGCCGAGCCAGAGGTAGACGTGCTCGAACCACTGTAAATTTAAAAACCATTCTTTCATTTATACTGTTACTCCTTGGATTGCAACCGTGGTTTTATTATATAACAACTTTGGCGGGAGGTCAAAGGTTTATTTAAAATATTTATTACAGAAATGTTGTAAAGATTAGCAAATTCCTTCAATTTTTGTAAAAAAAACTGTAAAAATTACAAGCCGCGATGGGTTGTCGATAGTGCGGTTTGCAGGCGTCCGAGGCGGAATTTTGCAAATGTCAATCAAAATTTAACCAAAAAACGAAAAAAATTGTAAAAAAAGGTAAATAAATTTCAAAAAAGTTCTTGAAATTTGGGGGAGGGAGTTATATAATTAATGAGGTAACAAATATGGTAGCGGTTAAGCCGCGCGGATATTTTTTATATCCGCGGCAGAGAAATGCTAAATAACGCATTTCTCTTAAAAACTCTTAATTGCTCTGTAAAAAATGTTTTTTTGGAGGAAAAATGAAAAACAAGAAAATTTTAAGGGCTATTGCCACGCTTACCGTAGGCGCGGTTGCGGCGGCGGGATGCGTTTCTTTAACGGCTTGCGGACACAAGCACAGCTGGGGCGATTACAAGGCGGACGGTGCAACGGGGCATTATCAGCTTTGCACGGGCTGTGACGAGCATTCCGACACAACGCCGCACGATATGGAGGGCAACGAGTGCAAGGTTTGTCATTGGACCTCTTCGGGCTCGTCCGTGGTTGCGGTTACGGGCGTTACGCTGAATAAAAAGACGCTGACCCTTAAAGAGGGCGCGAACGAGACGCTGACCGCGACGGTTGCGCCTGCGGACGCGACGAACAAGGCGGTTAGCTGGTCGAGCGACAAGCCGAGCATTGCCACGGTTGAGAACGGCAAGGTTACGGCGGTTGCAGAGGGCACGGCGGTGATTACCGTTAAGACCGCGGACGGAAACAAGACGGATACCTGCACGGTTACAGTAACCAAGGACGGCACGGTTACGCCGCCTGTGGAGCAAGATAATGTGACTGTTGATTTGGGCGACGTTGCTATTAATGACGCGAGAGACCCCGGTGAACTTATCGCGGGCTCCGGCATTGCTTCGGTAGGCACCTTGAAGGTTGCGTCCAGCGGAGGAAAGGTTATTACTTATAACGGCACGGAAGTTGTAACGAGGAACCGTATAAATCTTGATGCGGGAAGCGTTAACGACGGCGCAATAAATAAGGGCTTGAAAATTACAACCAAGGCGGCGGCTAAAATTATAATTTACGCACATTCCACTTCCGGCGGGGCAGAGGCGAAACTGTCAATGATAGACAGCTCGGCAAACGCTGTCGGGACAGAGCAGAACTTGGGCGTGCCCGAGGGGAATTTTGTAGGCGTTGCTATGTTTGACGTATCGGCGGCCGGTGATTATTATGCTTACAGTTCTACCGGTAAGGCGGGAGCGTTCTATATTGCGGTAGTTTATAAGAATTTTGAAGAAACAAGCACGGAAGTAGCTGCAAAAGTCGCTGATTGTGTAAATGCGGGAAATCCCAAGCATTACAAGACAAATTACGGCAGGTTCTATAAAGAGGACGGTACTACGTTAGTTTATAAGAAGGCGGATATTGTAATTAATGCGCTTGGTCATGATTACACGGATGTTACTCCCGTGCAGGTAAGTCTGCCTACGGCTGAAGCAACGGGCAAGTTTACCGCGACATGCACAAGAAGTTGCGGACACGTGCAGGATATCGTATTGCCTTTGCTTGGTGACAGAAGCTATACTCGTACTGCGGAAAACGCACAGGAAGGTAATTATATTTATACCTACGAAGACGCAACAACAAAGCTGACTGTAACCTTTGAAACCACTAAGGTTGAGGCGGACGCGCTTAAAACATCGTATACCATTGATTTTGACGGAAAAATTGAGAGCTTGGACGGATACAGCACAAACGGTTGGGCTGTAAGCGGAAGCGGATATAAGTCAACTGCGGGTGTTGTCGATGGTAAAAACTTTGCCAGCGGTGTTAAATTGAATTCCTCCGGTTATGTTGATATTGTGCTTGCTGAGGCGGGTACCGTTACATTCTATGTCAGCGGAAATCAAGCCTTGAAATGGGCTGTTGTAACCGGTGGCGTAGCAGGCGCAACTACAACGAGCGGCGGGGCTGTTGCCGATGGAAGCGTTTATAAGGTTGTAATTGAGTTTGGCGCGGCGGGGACTTACCGCATTTCGAGAGGCGCCAACTCTGAAATGGCGCTTTACCGTGCCGTAATTGTTCCTGCGCAGGTTTAATTAAAAAATTAATGTGAATAAAGCTTGAATACTTTTCTTGCCGCGGGCGCAAAGCGTCCGCGGCAGATATTTAAATTAGTTTTTGGGAGGAAGAATGAAAAATTCAAGGCTTATGAAGGCGGTTGCCGCGATTACGCTGAGCGCCGTTTCTGTAGCGGCGGGTTTGGGCACTGCGGGGTGCGCGCACAAGCACACCTTTGACGAACAGTGGGAGAAGAGTGCGACGCACCACTGGCACGCGGCGACCTGCGAACACACAGACGAGAAAAGCGCATACGGAGAGCACGTATGGGGCGGCGACAGCGAGTGCGACGTTTGCCATTACGTAAAGGGTGAGGAAAAGCCCGACCCGAAGCCCGAGCTGACGCATAAGGATTACGTCAAGCCCGACGCGGACGACGTGAACGACAACCCCTCGGTTGCGGTATACGACGACGAGCAGGGCGTTGCGGAGGCTGTTCCCGCGCCGAAGGTTATTGCGAACACAGGCAACGGCGAGGCGTTGGAGGAGGGCAACATAGAAACCGCTTACGAATTTGACGCGGCTAAGCTTTCCACAACCAAATATGCCGACGGCTGGACGGACGGCGTGTTTTCGATAGCGGCGGGCACGGAGGTTCGCGGAAGAATTAAAACGGGGCTTTACGAGAACGGCGTTTGCGTTGACCCCGCTTATGTGACTGTTAACTCGGTTAAGCTGGGTGACAGCTCGTCGGCGCTTACGGTGAAAATTTCCGCCGCGGGTACGCTGATGTTTTACGTGCAGAACGGCTCCGGAGGGGTTGGCTCTGCCGAGGCGCCCGCCATGCAGACCGTTGTGCTTACAAAGCCGGACGGGAGCACTCAGGATATAAATTATCAGGCTATGGGCGGCAGCAGTAACATAGAAAGGGTGACGTTGCAGCTTGCGACTGCGGGCACGTACACGATTAAGCGTAAGAGCGGAACCTCTGATATATTTTACGCGAAATTTACGAATACCGTTTCCAACACGCCTATAAACGCGATTAATATGGCGAACACGGGCACGGTGGATTATATTGTGGGACAGCAGCTTGACTGCACGGGCATTGCCGTAACCGCGACGCATGCGGAGACGGGGAGAATTTCGCCCGTGAAGGCGGAAAAGCTTGTGCTTGACACCTCGAAGTACGACGCGATGACGCCCGGAACATATGAGATAGGCGTAACCTACACCGTCGACGGGAATCTCGGCAGTGCGGAAACGACCTTCACGACAAAATACAACGTTAACGTTTACTCCTTCGAGGACTTGACCGTCGGCTTTAACAGGGTTGTTAAGGAAAACAAAAACTCGGCGGCGGGCAACGGCGTTTACGCAAACCACGCGGTAAGGCAGTTCTATTTCAAGGACGGAGCCTTTTCCGCGGACGGACTTTCGATAAAGGCGACGGGGAAGCTTGGCGATAAGACGAAGGTTTTCAGCCTTGACGAAGCACAGGCGGAAATTACCGGAAACAGCACTGCGACAACCGGCAAGAAGGCTGTAAAGGTTGCATACACCGCTAACGGGCTGACGAAGGCGAAGGGCTTTAATATTTACGTTGCGGAAAAGGGTGCGGAGCTTGCGACCGCAGACGAGGTGATTGTTGCGGTTAACCCCGAATTTTCTACCGCGACAATCGGTACTAAAAATTCCGCGGGAGCGTACCGCTTTAAGACAATTCAGCAGGCTGTGGACTTTTTGAACGGCGCGGGCATAAAGGACGGCGCGGAGAAGAAGGTTTATATTGCCGAGGGAACCTATTGGGAAAAGCTTGAAATTACCGTGCCTAACGTGACGTTAATAGGCGCGGGACAAGACAGGACGAAAATAGAGTACGACTCGCTTTACGGCGTGGCGGACGAGGGCGGATTTGTGCATACGACCGATTCGACAGCGACGCTGAACGTGAGGGATACGGCTGTCGGCTTTGAAATGCGCGGGGTGACCGTTTCCAACAAATACAACACCTTGGCCTCGTACAACGGCGCGGCGAGCAACGACAAGCGCGCGCTTGCGATGCTGATTCAGGCAGACAAGGTTGTTATAGAGGACAGCGCACTGCTGGGCTTTCAGGATACCTTGGAGCTGTTTACGGGCCGACAGATTTTTAAAAACTGCCTTATTTCCGGCTCGGTTGACTTCATTTTCGGAACGAATAATACGACTTACTTCTATCAATGCGAGATTAAGGTTGTTGCCAACGGAAGCAACGGCGGGTATGTGACGGCGTTTAAGGGGCTGAACAAGGGCTCGGCAACCGATAAGGTGACCTACGGCGCTATATTCGACGACTGTGATTTTTCGGCAGAGGCGGGCGTGCCCGTCGGAAAGACGGCGATTGGCAGAGCCTGGGGCGCGGACGCGGCCGTTATGGTAATGAATTGCCGTCTGGGCGGACATATCTCCAAAAACGCATCGACAAACGCGGGCGGAAGGTATGTGAGCATGGGCAACGGCGACCCGAAAACCGCGCAGTTTACCGAATATAACAACACGGGCGACGGAGCGGTGACGGCTTTGACGGTCGGCAGAGTGCTGACAGAGGCGGAGGCGGCAAATTACAACAAGCTTGAGGTGATTTTCGGGAAGGTGAACGGTAAGGTTACTTATGCGGACGTATGGGACATAACCGTATAATATAATTTAAATCGGTGTGAAGTAAAAAACTAACCCCGCCGTGCGCATAAGCGCACGGCGGGGTTTTGCTATGTTGCTGTGGTAAGAGGTGTCAGACGGCGGGTTCTAACTCTATATAGCATAGGTTGGGGTCGCCGCTGGCCTTGGTTATTTGATGGTCGCCCGCGGCAAGGCTGTCGATTACGATAAGTCCATCGTTATCTTCGTCCTTGTAGGCTGTTCCGTCAAGCTTGATTTGTCCGCCCGCAGTGCCGATTTTGATTGTTATTTTATTGGCTATTGCGTTTGTGAAGCTGACGGTTGTGGCGGATTCGAGCTTTAACGGGCCTTTATAGGTTGTGCCGTTGTATTCAAAGCTTGCCTTGCTGTTGTATTTGCCGCTGACCGTAAAGCCTGCGTCTGTTGCAAGGGCGGGGTTGTCGCTTGTGAATATTGCGACTACCGACAGGCTTGCGTATTCGGTATACTTTTCAAGCACAGCCTTATAGGTTGCGTTTTCCGCATATTCCGCCTGCTTTGCGGGGGAGAGCTTTGCATACAAATCGATAATTGCCTTGCATTCTGCCTTGGATAAGGCGGTTGCGTCGGTTACGTTGTTTAGGGTTGCCTCGAACTCCGCAAGGGCGGCGGCTTCCTTTTCGGCGGTTTCTATTTCTGCAAGAATTGCGGCGAGCTTTTCAAGTCCGTTTGCAAGCTTGTCGCGGTTGGTAACCTCGCTTTGCTGTGCGGAGGTTAAGGCATCGTATGCGTTTTTGACGGACTGATATGCCGAGATTTGTGCGGTTACGGCTTGCTTGCCGTTTTCCGCAGTCCAGCCTGAAACGTCGGTAAGCGCGGAGATTGCGTTTGTTACAGAGGTGACTGCGATATTCGCCCATGCCGCTTCCGCCGCGGTAAGCTTGGTATAATTCTGCACGCTTTGCTTTTGCTCGGGCGTGAGTGCGTCGTAGGCGGCGCGTGCCGCGGTAATTGCGGGGTAGGAATTTTCGCCGACGGCGCCTATTGCGTCTATTTTTGCCTCGACGTCGGCAATCTGCGCAAGAGAGTAGGCTGTAAGCGCGTTTTGGTATTTTGTCCAGCGGTCGGCGTACTGCGTTTTGTAATTTTCAAGCTCGGTTGCGTTAAGCGCGGACAGGGCCGTTTTTGCCGCGTTTATAAGCGCGCCGCTTTCCGCCGTTATTGTTGAGGGAAGGGCGTCTATCGCCGCGTTAAGATTATCTATCTTGGCTTGCGCGGACGCGGACGTTGACCTGAACGTGAGGGAGGAAACTGTTACCTCCTTGGCGTTGGAGCCCGTGCGGGTGCCCGTGCCCGAGGATATGCTGTACGTGCCCGCGGGGAGTACTACGGAGGCGGCGCCGACCTTGCTTGCGTGGACTGCTCCGTTTGCGTCGATTATCTCTGCAAGGTAGTCGGGGCTTGCCGCTTCCGCCTTGAAGGATACCTCTGCCTCGGCTGCCAGCGTGAAGGAGATTATCTGGCCCTTGCCCTTGACCGAAACGCCCTTGACGGGTATGCCCGTGAGGTTGGCGAAGAGTACTCCGCTGACCGTTGCGCCGTTTTTGTCCTCCGGCATTTTTATTGCCAGCTCGCCGCTGTCGGGTACGGGTACGGCCGTGGTCGGGATATTCCGTATCGGGTTTGCCTTGAAGGGCATGGAGGATTGCTTTTTGGGGTTGTTTTCGTACCAGCCCGCAACGCCCGCAAATTGCATGACCCTTAGCCTTGCGGTTATCGAATCGTCAAGCAGGCAGTCGCTTTCGCCCGTTTGCGTGTTGTAGTAGAACATTGTCGGGTCGCATTCGAAGTGCGATAAATCCTTGCCGTCGCGGTATTTGCAGCTGTTGGAAACCGCTTCGTTGCGGGTTTCGGTTGCCTTGAAGGTGCCGCTGTTGCCCCAACAGCCGTAGAGGGTGTTTGCCCACGATTTGACAATTCCGCCCCTTGTAATCTGCTTGCAGTTGAAGTAATAATTGCTTTCGCTGAAGATGAACGAGGTGCCGTCTGCGTCGTGTACGTAGTCGTTGGAGCCGTCGTCCGCGGTGGTGACGTAATTATTGTAAAAATGGACGTTGGAGTTGCGGACATAGGGCACGCGCGAGCCGCAGTTGTTCCACCAATTGTGGTGCATTGTGACGTTGTATTGCAGGTTGCTTGTGGACGCGCCTATGAGGTTGGTTTTGTGGCAGTCTGTAAAATAGTTGTAGGAGAGGGTGAAATACTCGCCGCGCTTGAAGTCGCAGCTGCCGTCGCCTTCCGCCTTGTCGCTTTCGGCGGGGTCGCCGCAATAGCCGGGGAGGAAGGTGTTATTGTGAACCCAACAGCGCTGTACGGGGGCTTTGGTGTATTGGCTTAACGGCTCCTGCACGTTGCCCTCCATACCGATTGCGTCCTCGGGATAGTGTTCGAAGGTGAGATTTCTTACCTCGAAATTGGAGCCCGCGCCCGTGGTTTTGTAATTTATATCGTTGTTGACGAGGTGGAAGCCCCAGCCGTAGACGGTTGCGTCCTCGCCGACGCCCTCTAACGTGAGGTTTTTGGCGCTTATTATGCGCGCCATTCTGCCGTTGTCGCCTACGGTACCGCCGTTTTCAGTCGAGTTGTGGGCGGTAAGTCCGTCGATTAAGCTGTATTTGGCGTCTTCCTTGGAGGCGCCCTTTTCGGCGTTGACCGTGCCGATAAAGCGTACGGCGACAGCGCCGTAGGTGTTGCAAAGCTTGGTTATGCCGAAGTTGTTTATCTGGGCGCTGTATGCGCGGTTGTTGAGTATCCAGCCGATGCCCGTGTTGCCCTGATAGAGGTAGGGGGTTAAATCTACCCTTTGACCGTTTACATAGCCGTAGTCGACGGTGTTTTTATTCTCGTCCGTGACGTAGATAACGAGAGTGTTGTCCTTTACGGTACCGTCATCGTAGTACGCGCCGACGCCCTCGGTATGGTTGAAGTGCGCATAGCCCGAACGGTCGTAGGCGGTGACGGCGATATTTTCGATTGAAAGCTCGCTTTTGTCAGAGGCGGTGACTTTGATATCGTAATTGCCTTGGGTAAGTCCGAGAACGTCTGCGCGGGCGACGTTGCTTTCACCCGATTTGGGACGGATAAGCTCGGCGTCTGCCGAGGTCCATGCGCTTGCGCCGTGCGGCTTGTACTGAACCTGCGACTGCGAGGGGTCGCCGTCGGACCATTCTATGTAAAGGCTTTCGTCATAGCCGCCGTAGTCCTTGATTTTTGCGTCCAGCTTTTCCCATTTGGCGACAAGCGTTATATTTTTGGTGACGGGGGTATCGAAGCTGAAAACGGCATTGTTGAGGTACCAGCCCGCAAACTGATAGCCCGCCCGTTTGGGGGCGACGGGGGCGAACGCCGTTTTGCCGTCCTCGACAGACTGTGCGTCGATTGCCGTGCCGCCGTTGGAATCGAATGCGAAAGCAATTATTACTTCAACTGCAAGCAGATTACAAGGGGCGGAATTGTCAAATCGTGGGCAAACACCCTCTAC
>WSNM01000014.1 GCA_013316055.1 Clostridia bacterium
TTACGCGGTATAATGGATATGTGCGCGCGGGTTGCAACAACCACCCCCCCTTAATCCCCCCGCCGAAGGCAGGGGGTATGAAAAGGCGCGGTACGGGAATTATTTTAAAGGATAAAAATTATGGATATTAACAGATACACCCCCTCCTACGGGATTAAGCACAAGCATATGATTAGGCTTGCGGATTACTCTACCGAGGAATTATTTGAAATTTTGTACGCAACAAAGGTGATGAAGGGAAAATTTATCGCCCACGAGGATACGCGCATTTTAAACGGCGTGACGGTGGCGCTGCTGTTTGGGGATACCTCGCTGAGGACGCGCAGCGCGCTGGAAATAGGTATTAGACAGCTTGGGGGCGTGTGCGTTAATTTACCGTACAACGAGAACGACATGAACGCGGGCGAGAACATTAAGGACATTGTCAACGTTATATCGCGCTACGGCGTGGGCGCGCTGGTGACGAGGGGAATTTCTCAAAGCGAGCTTGAAGAGTTTTGCGCCGTTTCGGAAATTCCTATAATCAACTCCACAAACGAGAGCTATATTCCCATTCAGTGCATTTGCGATTTGTTCACCGTTTGGGAAAGGAAGGGAAGGCTTGAGGGGTTGAAGCTTGCGTACGTGGGCAAGGGCACGA
Organism: Clostridia bacterium; assembly: GCA_013316055.1. Classification (GTDB taxonomy): domain Bacteria; phylum Bacillota; class Clostridia; order Christensenellales; family Borkfalkiaceae; genus Coproplasma. Next base: position 641 of record WSNM01000014.1, read on the forward strand.
ACAACGCCGCATCGCTTGTGACGGGCGCGATTAAGTGCGGGCTGGACGTTGCGGTTGCTACGCCCAAGCAGTTTGCGCTGGACGGGGCGGTTTTGGACGCGGCGAGGCAATACGGGAACATTTTTGTGACAGAGAACCCTGCGGAGGCCGTGAAAAACGCAGACATTGTATACACGGACAGCTATAACTACCACTTCGCCCTGTCTGCGGAGGAGCGCGAGATTTTGAAGCCCTATCAGGTAAACAACACATTGATGTCGTACGCGGCGCGCGGGGCGAATTTTATGCACTCGTTACCCGCGGGGCGGGGCGTTGAGGTGACTGCCGACGTGATTGACGGTAAATACAGCCTTGTTTTGGAGCAGGGCGAGAACAAGCTGCATACCATTAAGGCGCTGCTTGCACTGCTGATTAAGGAATAATTTGGGTTGTAGAAGAAAATAAACCCCTTCTGCCCGCGGACTTTTCGGTTGCGGACGGAAGGGGATTTTTATTTCAGATTTATTACCACAAGCTCGGGCGGGTTGAAGAGCCTTAAAGGGCATTCGGAATTGCCGAGCCCGCGGGAGATTATCATTTTTGTGTTGCCGCGGGTGTGAAGCCCCGAGGTGAGCTTGGGGAAAAGACCCTGACCGGGGGCGTAGATACCCGTTTTTGTAAACGGTATGCGCCATTGCCCGCCGTGGGCGTGGCCGCTTAAAATAAGGTCGAAGCCGAGCGGGGCGTAAGCTTCGAGGAAATGCGGCTTGTGGGCGAGAAGAATATTCAACGATTTTTGCGCGGCTTGAGAGGGCGCAAGGCGTTGAACGGCGCCGTTCTTCTGCGAGGAGCATTTAAGCCCCGTGACGGTTAACCCGCATATATCCGCGGAGCAATCGTCGAGGACCGTTGCGCCCGCCTCCTTCAACTGCTTTGCAAAAAGGCGGTATTGGAGGCCGCGGAGCTCGTGATTGCCGCTGACGTAGAGCACGGGGGCGACAAGACTGAGCGAGGAAACGGCGCTGAGCGCGACCTTGATATTCTTATCTGTGTATTTATGAATTATATCGCCGGTGATTACTATAAAATCGGGACGGAGCCTTGCGACCCTTGCCACAAGCCGCGAATTATGACTGCCGAAGCTTTTGCCGTGCAAATCGCTTAAATGAACAATACGCACGGGGGCGGGGAGCTTTTCCGTTTTGACGGTGTATTCAGTTGTGGTAAGGAGGGAATTATTGAGCCATACGAACAGCGCGATTAACGCTAAACCGCAGCATATTCCCAATGCAATCCATAAATAAAGCATTTTTTGACCTTATTTTTTGAGTGGTGGTTATTTTATTACGCGGGCGTGGATACGGTGGATTTTTCTGCCCATTTGCTTAAAGCGGCGCTCGTGCTCGGTTTCCACGTCGCCGTCTATCGGGGAAGCCGCCAAATCCTCGCAGGTTGAGAGAATTTGCATGCCCTCTGCCATAAAGCCTTGGAGGGAAAATTCGTAAAACGGTCTGTCGTCCGTTTTTTGAATGATTTCGCCGCCGTTTTTTAAGATTTGCTTGTAGATTGAAAGAAAGCGCGGGTGCGTGAGGCGCTGTTTTTTGTAGCCCTCCTTGGGCAGAGGGTTGGAAAAATTGAGAAAAATTGCGTCCACCGAGCTTGCGGGGAGGTATTTTTGCAAGACCTCTGCCGCGCAATTGAGGAAATAGATATTTTTGATACCCTCCTCCTTTACCCGCTCCAACGCCTCGATTAAGACGTTTGAAATTTTTTCGCATGCGATAAAATTTATATCGGGGTTGAGCCTTGCCGTTTCGCATACGAATTTGCCCTTGCCGCAGCCGATTTCAAGATATACGGGGTTGGAATTGCCGAAAATTTGAGTAAACGGCAGATATTCGGGGGTCAATGCGGCGCGGAGCATATTTTTATCCGTTAAATCCGCTACTGTTACGATGTCGCCGCAGGCTTGGATACGCTCTTCGAGGCGGCTTTTTTTGTGCATTCTCATAGCTGAATTTTAACACAACCGCAAATTTGTGGCAAGCGTTTGAGAGTGCGTGCGAAGGATTTGGCGGGGATTGCTGTGTGTGAAAACGCCACGCTTTTATTTTGGGTTTATTTTTGCGGGAGGCGTTTAGGACGGAGCGGCGCGGTTATTATATAGCCGTCGGGTGAAAAATCAAAATAATTTCGGGACGGCGGGGCGTCGGGCGCGGTTCCACCGAGGAGAAAAAAATTGACTGTTATAGAAATTATAGACGCTTTCACCTTTTACGGTCTGGACGTGATACTGCTTGCGGCGGCGACGGCGGTTGCCGTTCAGCTTTGCAAAGTGACCTTTTTAAAGAGGCTGAACAAAAAAATAGTGACCTTTTTGCCCTTTACCCTTGGCACGCTGTTTTATGCGGCGTATGCGGCGGGGAAAAATTTGAGCCTTGCGTACCTTGTGACGGAGTATGTTTCCGTTTTGGAGCACGGCGTTGCGGTTGGCGCGGCGGCTACGCTATTATATGTTTTATACGAGCAGTTTGTGCGCGAAAAAAAGCAGGGACTTTCTGCCGCGGAGGGGGTTATTGCCACGTTAATCGAGGGATATGTGCCAGCCAAAAGCGCGGAAAGGGTTGCAAAGCTGATTGCCGAAGCCATTGAAAAGGATTTGACGGGCGGCGGCGCGGAGAGGGTTGCGAAGCTGATTGCAGAGAATGCGAATGCGGACGTGAGCGAGCGGGACGTTGAGCTGCTTGCGAAGCTGGTTATAGAGGCTGTTGCGCACCTGAACGGGGCGCGGGCGTAGGCAATGCCTTTCAGACCGTGAAAAAATGCGGGGGCGGCGCACGGGTTAGTGCGCCGCCCCTTTATATTTTGCATTCTGACAGCTGCATTAAGAAACGCTGTCGATTTTTATATCGTAGGCTACGGTCATTCTTTGTAAAACGTCGTTTTGGAACGCCTCGAAATACTTATAATTCTTTTTATAAAGAAGCTCTCTTACGCCGATAAGGTCGCTGTTTGTTTCGCGGACGACATTTATAAGACCTTCGAATCTGGCGCGCATTTCCGCCTTTGCCCCGTCAAGCACGCTTGCCGAGACCACGTCGTCGGAAATGATTTTTTGCAAATCGACCTTGACGCGGGCGCCCTGTATGCGGGCGTTTGCCTTAAAGCTGATTTTAAGCTGCGGAACGCCGTCCTTTACCTTTAAATCGGCGTCGCACTTAACGCCTTTAAGCCCGAGGGTGTAGTGAACGCCGTCCGCGTCGCACGGGAGCACGGCAAGGCGAATGTCGTTTTCGAGCACGGCGAGCGCGAACGCCTGACGGTCGTCCAGAACCCCGATAAAGCGGCCGTCCGAAAAGTATGCCGTTTTGCGGGCGGTGAATTCGACCGGCCCCTCGCCGCCTTGCTGGCTTTGTCCGCTTTGTCCGCCGCCTTGTTGACTTTGTCCGCTTTGACCGCCCTCGCCGCCTTGTCCGCTTTGACTGCCTCCGCCGCTTCCGCCCTGCGAGCCGTTGTTTTCGCCCTCGCCGCCGACGTTGTCGCCGTTGCCGCCGAGCTGGCTTTCCCCCTGATTATTTACCTCTACATACGGCATATAGCACGCCCTGCTATGGGAGAACTCCATTGCCGCGATGCTTTTGAGGTTGGAGGTTGTTGCGTTGGCGGATTTTTCGATTTCGTCGGAAAGCACCTTGCGGATAGCCTCTGAGGTCATGTCCGAAACGTTGGATTTTTGCGCAAGCATATCGTAGGCGTTGCCCTCGCACATGGCGACGAGTGCTGTGAGCTCGGAATAATTTTTACGGTAAAAGCAGCCGAGCACGCGGAAAAGCTGTTTGTCGCGGCAGCTTTCGCCTATTAAAATCAGCTTGCAGAATTGCAGCTTGGGATAAAAGCCCGTTTTTGCGTTGATTTCGTTGAGCGCGTCCGCAATAGTCAGCCCGCTGCCCTGAACCTGAGTGTAGACTATATTTTCTCCGCTTTGCGAGGGCTGCGGAACGGCGATTTCAGCAGTGACCAGCACCTCTCCCTCCTCCGTATCGATTGCAACGGCGGTGATTATAGAGGTTTTGTGGATATCGACGAGCCCGAAGTCGTTTGTGAAGAACAGACACGCAAGCAGAAGAAATATCAGCCAATATACCAGCACGGACAATTTGCTTATGTTTAGCTTGCATTTTAAGCTGTTTTTGAATTTGCCTTTCATTCGCGTTTTCTCCTTTTAAGCGCCCACGCGGCAAGCGGGATAAGCACGGTAAAAACAAGTACGGGCAGCCACGACCACCGGTAGTACAGTCTGTAAATGGAGTTGTAGCTGCTGTCGCAGACGATTATTACTATCATTAGCACGGCGTTGACTATGAACGAAAGCACCATGTAGTTATTCCAGCCCACGCATTTGGAAATGCAGTGCACGGAAAGCTGGATATTGAGCGCCAACGCAAAGAGCATTACCATTTCCAGCGTGAGAAGAATTATCAAATCTATTCTGCCGAGCGTTTCTATCGCGGGGAAAAAGAGGGACGTTCTTGCCACGGCGAAGGTGCGGGACGGGGCGACTGCGCCGTACATTCCGTAAAACACCGCCAAAAACACTAAAACGAACGCCGCGCCGCCCGCGTAGGAAAGGGTTATTCTTGCCGCGTCGCCCTTTTTGTATTTAAAGTGGCCCATGAGCATTAGCAGCCAGCACGGCTCGGCAAAGTTGAATGCTGTGCCGACGTAGCCGCCGAAAATGCTTTTTGCGGGGGTTTTGAGCACGGGAAGAAAGTTATCCCACTCTACCTCCGGAATTGCCATAGCGAAAAGAAAGAGCATACAGACGGCGAAAATGGGCAGACAGACGTCTGCACAGCGGCCGATATTTATAAGCTTTTTGCTTGCCGCATACGCCGCAAACACGAAAAACGGCAGAAATATGCCGATTGACGGGACGGTATCGTAAAAAATGTTGTGGACGTACTGCTTTTGCTCGAACACGGGCACGAGCGCGGACATAAGGAAAAACAGCGCGAAAAGACCGTAAATTATGCGGGCGACGACCGTGCCGAGGGTGTTTTGCAAAAGACCGTAAAAGGTTTTATCCGTACGAGAGCACAGATATGCAACCGACCATATTACTATGCCCTCCGTAAGAAAGCTGAGCGCGGCGGGAAAAAGTAAATCTCTGCCGCAGAGCTGGCTGAGTATTGTGGGATAGAGCAAAAGCTTTGCCGCCGCGGTATATGCGAGCATTATAAAGCATATCTGGCGGGTGTTAATCTTTATTTCTTTCAAGTCTTACCTTCTCCTTTGCCTTTAAAACCTTGGGGCGGCGGTTGAGCGTATACAGATTTGCTTTGACAAGGCTGTCGTACAAATCGCTTTTGACGAGCGGCGCGAACGGGGCAATGAGCGGCACGCCGTACGACTGCTCGCCGACCATATAACACAGAAGATATGCCGTTAAAACGACCATACCGAAGGGGCCCATACTGCCCGCGATTATAAGGTACATCCACCTTAGCGTGGTTGTCATTTCCACCGCGTTGGGAACGGTGTAAAGACAGATTGCCGAAAACGCGATGATTATTATTGCGGGCGTGGATATGACGCCCGCCTTGACCGCCGTATCGCCGAGCACGAGCGCGCCGACGACCGAGAGCGCAAGTCCGACGTATTTTGGCATACGGATAGAGGCTTCGTTTAAAACCTCAAGCACGAAAAGCGTTAAAAACATTTCCGTACTCGGCGAAAGCGCAAGACCCGCGACCGAGCTGGAAATTTTGAGGAGCAGCTGGAAGGGGATTATCTGGATTTTGAAGAGCTGGGCGGAAATGTACAGCGCGGGGAGCATAAGCCCGATTATGATAGAGAAAATGCGGAGCATGCGCAGCGTTGTGGCGCGGTAGGATATCGTATAATAGTCCTCTACCGACTGAAAGTCCTCTACAAGCATATACGGAGCGGTGAGGGCTATCGGCGAGCCGTCCACCACTATGCCCACCCTGCCCTCGCATAGCTTGGCGCAGAATACGTCGGGCTTTTCCGACGTGCCGCACTGCTTGAACAGCGAGCGCGGGCGCTGGGCGAGGAACTGCGCAATGTACGAGCTGTCGGGGATAATGTCTATTTTGTTCTGCATTATCTCGCGCTCGATTTTTTTGGGGAGGTCGGCCGGACAGACGCCGTCTATATATACTATGGATACGGCGGTTTCCGACTTCTTGCCCGTTTTGAGCATTTTGACCTGAAGCTTTTCCGTTTTTATGCGCTTGCGGATAAGGCCGAGATTGACCTTTATATCCTCGGTAAAGCCTTCCCTCGGGCCGTGTACGGCGACCTGTGTAGGCGGCTCTGCCACGCTTCTGCCGGGGGGATGCTTGATGCCGATTATTATGAAGTCCTTTTCGCCGTCGACAAACAGCACGGCGTTGCCGTCGGAAACCTCTTTGACTGCGTCCTGAATTTTTTTGCCGTCCTTGACCTCGGGCGAGGCGAGAAGCTGCTTTGCGACGGTTAAATTGCTGTCCGCGGGCGCGTATTTAAGAGGTTTTATGACCAGCTCGCCTATAAGTGCCTTGTCGGCTACGCCGTCCGCGTAGATTACGGCGAATTTTTTACCGCTTTGCGCAGAAAATTCGAAAACGAGAATATCCTGTGAGGTGAGGATATTTTTTACCGATTTAATATTTTTTTCCAGAGTGACCATAAAAATATTATCAGTAATAATTTTTAAATAATACTCCCTTTTTACGGCGCGCAAGGAGGCTGCACGGGGCAACACGAAATTGCGGAAAATTTTAACAAAAAATACTTGACAACTCATACTCTGCAATGTATAGTATTAGACAAAGCGGGGTATTTGTAAATGGATATTCAATTGAAAAAAGGAATTTTGGACGTTTGCGTACTGCACGCTATTTCGAAGGGCGAGAGCTACGGCTATAAAATTATTAGCGATTTGGAAGGCGTGATTGAAATTTCCGAAAGCACACTGTACCCCATTTTGAAAAGGTTGGAGGCGGGCGGATTTATTACCGCGCGGACGGCGGAGTACAGCGGACGATTGCGACGGTATTATAAAATTTCGCACGCGGGACTGAAAAAGCTGGTTTCCGGCAGGGATGATTTGCTGGAAATAAACCATATTTATAAAAAAATCTTCGGAGGAAGAATATGACCTATAACGAATGGCGCGATGAGCTGAAATCGAATTTGCTGAGCGTTTCCGAAAGCGAGCGCAGGCGCGTGCTGGATTATTACGCAGAGGCGTACGCCGACAGACGGGACGCGGGCTTTACCGAAAGGGAAATTATAGAGGATTTCGGCGCGCCCTACGACGCGGCGCAGAGAATTTTAAGCGAAAACCGCGGCGGGGATTACAACGATTATTACAGCGAGCCGCGCAACGCACGGCTTGACGAGAGGGCGCGGCGCGAGGAAGAAGAAAGACTGCGGCGCGAGGAACAGGCGAGGCGCGACGAGGAAAGACTGCGCAGTATAGAAGCGGAAAAGCGCAGACGCGAGCGCGAACGCGCAAGACGGGGCGCAGGCGGCTTCGAGAGCTATAACTACGCCGACGAACCCGCGACGAGGACTGCGCCGAGGGCAACGCATACCCCTCCTCCCCCTCCCTCACCCGCTTCGGCGCCCAAAAAGAAGGAGAGCGGCGACTATACCTGGGTGTTTGTGTTGCTGTGCATAATTTTTGCAGTGCCCATTTGCGGTGTTATAATTGCAATGGTCGGCATTACCGTAGGCGTGTGCGTGGCACCCTTTGCCGCGCTTATTTCGGGCGTGGCTGCGGTTGGCTCCGGCATAGGCACTATGGTTGCGCACGGAATTGCGGCGGGCTTGTGCGAGACGGGCGTCGGAATTATTATCTGCGGCGTGTGCATTGCGCTTATTCCGCTGTTTATTAAGCTTATTAAGCTGATGTGGACGCTGTTCGGGAAATTCTTCCGTTGGCTTAAATCGCTGTTCAGCGGGAAGGAGGCGTAAAAATGAAGGCTTGGGTTAAAGGAATTATTGCCGGCGCGGTGATTGCCGCAATAGGCGTTGCGGTTTTTATTGGCGGACTGTGGTTGAACGGCTGGAAAATGCCGAACATTAATTACAGCTTCGAGATGCGAACCTATACCTCCGAAAATGCAGATTTGACAAATTTGAAGCTGGATTTAGACGCGGGGCCGTTAAAAACGGAATTTTACGACGGCGAGACCGTTATGGTGGAATATCCCGAGTGCGAGGATTTCGGATATGAGATAGCGGAAAGCAACGGCTTGCTGGAGGTTAAGCCCGTCAAGTCGTTCTGGCACTGGTTCCGTTGGGGAACGGTGAATATACCCACAGCCACGTTAAAGCTGCCAAAAGGCGTAATTTACGATTTAGAGCTTTATATGGGGGCGGGTATGATTACCTTGGCAGACGGAAATTACGGCAAGCTTAACCTTGACATAAGTGCCGGAACGGTTAAAGCCGAAAATATTGCATGCGCCGATTTCAATATAGATATGGCGGCAGGGACGGTCAACGCAGGAAAAATCGTTTGCGACAGCTTCGGTATCGACCTTGCGGCAGGGACCGTGACGGTTGGAGAAGCTGCTACCGATAAGCTTATCTGCGACATTTCGGCGGGAACGGTTTCTTTTAAACAAATTCAAAGCAACTATACTTCCATTGAAGCTTCGGCGGGCACGGTTAACGCAGCTTTTACAAAAGCACAAGCCGAATATAACATCAACGTCAATAAATCGGCGGGGACCTGCAACGTGGATACGGCGCAGGGCACTACCGACAAGACGATTAACGTTAAAATTGCGGCGGGCACGGTTAAGCTGGCTTTTGCGGAGGGCTGATTGACAACAAGCTTCATAAATGATAAAATGCAACCGTTAAATGCGGTTGCATTTTTTATACTGCTTTACAAAGGAAAATTTTGTGTATGCGTTTCGATTTTGACAGCACCTATTTCAATCCCGAGCACGTGCTTGACTGCGGTCAGGTTTTCCGCTTCGAGCCGTTTAAGGACGGGTATTTTGTGGTTTCCGCAGACAAGGCTTGTTATATTTACACGGACGACTGCAAGACGGTTGTGGAAAGCGAGGACAGCGATTATTTTTATGAATATTTCGATTTGAACCGCGACTATTCCGAGATAGTAAAACGTGCTAAGTCCCACAATATACCGCTGTTAACGCGCTCTGCCGAGCTTTTTAAGGGGCTGCGGCTGCTTAACCAGAACAAGGAGGAAATGATATACTCCTTTATAATTTCGCAAAACAATAATATTCCGCGGATTAAGGGCATTATTTCGCGCATATGCGGGGGTCTGGGCGAAAAAAGAGAGCTTTGCGGGAAGGAATATTTTACCTTTCCCTCCACTGCCGCGCTTGCGGGCGCGGGGGCGGAATTTTTCCGCAATGCGGGGTGCGGGTACCGCGATATTTTCCTTGCCGAAACCTCTGCAAGAATTTTGAGCGAGGGCATAAGCGGGCTGGACGGACTGGACGGCGCGGAGCTGAAAAAACGGCTTTTGACCTACAAGGGAATCGGCGCGAAGGTTGCCGACTGCGTTGCCTTGTTCGGGTTTGGAAAGCGCGGGAGCTTCCCCGTGGACGTGTGGATTGAAAGGATATATAAAGAGGACTTTAAGGGCGCTTTGACGGACAGAAACAGGATTTGCGAATACTTTACGGGGCTGTTCGGAGAGGATTCCGGTTACGTTCAGCAGTATTTATTTTACGGAAAACGGCAATGCTTATAGTATGCCGGATTATTTTTCTCACGTGATTGCCGCCGAAAAGATTTTTGAAGGGCTTGGCGCGGCGGACAAGCTTTTACTTAAAAACAAGACCTTATACACGCTTGGCGCGTTGGGTGCGGACGTGTTTTTTATGTACAACTATAAGCTGACGAAAACCAACCTCGGCAGGGATTTGCACCGCAGAAATGCGGAGGAGCTTTTTTACGCCTTGAAGGGCGCAAACAGCGCATATGCGGCGGGATACGCCACTCATTACGCGCTTGACTGCACCCTGCACCCCGCGGTATACGCATATGAAAGCGCGCACAGGCACCCGCTGGCGCACCAGAGGTTCGAAAACGATTTGGGGCTGTTTATAAGCAAGTATTTCGGGATACGGCGGACCATTATGCCGCGCGAAAGGCTGCTTGAAAACACCTTTGCGGTGTATGACGCGATTAAGCTTATAGAGCCCGACGTGACCGTTACGGGCATTGAACGGTGCCTTAAAAGGCATTTTGCGTACACGCGCTGGCTATACAAAACAAAAAAGCAGACCTACGTCTGCGAATACGATTATTCCGCACTTGCTGGCGCGGTCGAGGAGGCTGTGGAGCTTGGAATTAGGTGCGTGAAATGCGTTTTGTCGGGGGATATTGACGGTGCAATTTTTAATAAAGAGTTTTTACAGAGGTAGATTTTGAAAGATATTCGAAAGCGGGGCGCGCCTTAAAAAAGGCGCGCCCTATTCTATTATTCTATCGTAAATATTTTTGTTGAGGAGCTTTTCGTACAGCTCGTCTTCCGTTATCTCGTCAATGAATACGTCGCCGTAGATTTGCAGAATAAGATAGCGGCTGCCGTCGAGAAACCTTAACGCATCGCGGAAGGTTGCGCTTTCGTCCAAAATGACGTAGCGGATTTCCCTGCCGCGTTTTTTTTTGCGCGCGGCGAAGTTGATTTTTTGCGCGGGCGGGCTTTTTGAAAACGCCGAACAGAGCAGAAAAATTGCGACCGCGATAAGCGAGACGTTTTTGTATGCAAGGAAAAACACAAGCGCTATGCCGATAACCGCGAGAATATTGACCGTGCGCAGAATTATGCTTACCGTTTTTGGCTTGAAAAACTTCGAGAGAGCGCACCGCGCTATTCTGCCGCCGTCAAGCGGGTATGCGGGCAGAAGGTTGAGCGCGAGCATTGCCGCGCTGGCGTAAAAAATTCCGTCCGTATATGCGTAGGTTACGGGATAGAACCACCATAGCCCCGCCACCGCTATGCACAAAAGCAGGTTGACGAGCGGACCTGCGAGCGCGAGGCGAACCTCGTCCGCGGGGGAAATGCCCTCTATATCGCACGTTGCCGCCGCGCCGTAGGGCATGAGCGAGATTTTGGAGCACTCGTAGCCCATTCTTGCCGCACAAAAAATATGACCGCACTCGTGAAGGAGTGCGGTCAGCACGCAGATTACAAATTGCGGCAATCCGCCGAACAGCGCGGACAGCAGTCCCACGAATAAAAACAGCGGATGTACCCTGATTTTCACGGCTTTACGTTATGAATTCCAGACGGGGATTTCGCCCGAGAGCGTATAGCAGTTTAAAAGCGTTTCGCCGTCGTACATGGAAATTTGCACCTGAGTATTTCCGTCGGAATAGCCGAACGGGATATTTGCGGCAACGGCGGTATCCTTTTGGGAATAGACCGAGCTAAGCCCCGTAATTACGCTTGAAAACGTAGATGTGTGCGCGATTTTGACGACGTAGGTTTCTCCGTCCTTTGCAACCGAGGCAACAGTGCCCGCGCAGACGGGGTAAACAGCGCCCTCGGCAGTAAACGAAAGCACGCCGTTGTCGGATACCGTTATTTCCGCCTCCGACAGGTCGCTGACCACGGCGGAGAGCTTTATGTCGCTGTAAGCGGGCTCGCTCTTTTTGGGCGTGCCGTTGGCAAGCGAGGATATAAACGTATTTATTACGCTTGTGGGCATAAATATGTTTGTAAGGAAGATTGCGACGGCGATAACGCAGACGGCGATAAGCTCGCTTAAAACTATTATACTGCCCTTATCGCGCTTGGGACGAGCGGCGACGTCGGCGGGAAGCTCTGTCTGGGGGTCGGATAAATCCTCCGCATAGACGTATGCGCCCACGCGCTCGTTAACGCTGTCGACGACAAGATTTTTTAATTCGTCCGCTTCCTCGAACTGCGGAGAGGGTTCCGTTTGGGGAGCGGGCTTTGCCGCCTTGCGCTTAAACAGCTTTAAGCCCTTCTTTTTAACTACGTTGACCGTGCTGACGGGTATTTCCAGCATTTCGGCATAGTCGAGTTCCTGTTCCATAAATTTCCTCCGGATTTTAAAGTCTACCTTAATGTATTCGGCAAAATTTACAAATAGAACACTTTTTTTGCGGAAGGCATATAATGAATGCTTGCCGCGCCATTAATCCCGCCGTTCGGGCGCGGTGTAGTCGGCAAGGACTGCCGAAAGACGGGCGAAGGCTTCGGGCGAGAGAGCTTCGCCGCGGGTCTTAACAGCTATTCCGCATTTTATAAGCGCCTCCTCCGCCTGCGCGCGGGAAATGCCGAAAACGTTGACAAGGTTGTTGACAAGCGTTTTGCGGCGGGCGGCAAACGCGGCGTGGACGGTTTTTTTATAAAGCTGCGCGTCCTTGACGGGAAGCCTGCCGTCGCGAACGGTAAGCTTGACGACCGCGCTGTCCACGTTGGGTCGGGGGGTGAACATTGTGCGGGGCACACGCTTTATTATTTCCGCATCGGCGCGGAGGGCGATTACTGCCGTGATTGCGCCATAGTCGGGGGTGTTTTCGCTTGCGCACAGCCTTAGGGCGACCTCCTCCTGCACCATTACTGTTAAGCTTTTGCAGAGCTTGCTATCTTCCAACAGCTTGGTGATTAGCGGAGTTGTAACGTAATACGGGAGGTTTGCGACGACGCTGTACGCGCCGATTTCGCCTTCAAGCTGTGCAAGGTTGACCTTTAAAAAGTCCTTGAATATAACCTCTGCATTGTCGAGCCCCGCAAGCGTCTGCGCCAGAACGGGCTGCAAAGTTGTATCCACCTCGAAGCCGATTACGCGCCTTGCGCACTGTGCGATTGCGCGGGTGAGCGTGCCCGCGCCGCAGCCGATTTCCACAACGGTATCGTCCGCGGTGACGCCCGACTGACGCACAATGGACGAAAGCAGATTTTTATCCGTTATAAAATTTTGACCCAGCCGTTTTTTGAAGCCGAAGCCGTTTTCGCTTAAAATACTTTTTACGTCTTTTTCCATAATTTACCCCGAGCGGTTAAGGCATAAAAATATTATAACAATTTAAACTAAGAATGTAAACGCAATTAAAAGCGTTTGCCGTACTTTAAGATGAAAAAGCCCCGCTTAAATATTTTAAGCGGGGCTTTGACCTTTTGATTTTTTACAGCTTTTTGAATAGCCTGTGCGCGTTAGCCCATACGGCTTGCGCAGCTTCTTCCACCGTTGCCCCGCGGATATGCGCGATTTCGGCAAGAATTTCGGGTATGCTTGCGGGGGTGTTGGGGAAATGGCCCGCAAGGGATTTGGGGGGAAGGTACGGGCTGTCCGTTTCAGTTAAAATTCTGTCGGGCGGGAGCGAAGCGATTACTCTTTTGACCCTTTTACTGCCCGAATAGGTGCTTGTGCCGCCGAAGGAGAAATATACGCCGAGCTTTAAAAGCTGAATTGCGATTTCCGCCGAATGAGAATAGCAATGCATGAGCGCGCCGTTGGACAGGAGCGCGGAGTGCTCCTTTAAAATGGCGAGCATATCCTCTGCACAGTCGCGGGAATGGATTTGCACGGGAAGCCCCAGACGGTGCGCCAGCTGCAATTGCTCCGTGAATATGCGGCGTTGAAGGGGCTTATCCGTATCGGGATAGTGATAGTCGAGCCCGATTTCGCCTATTGCTACGCAATTTTTGTCAGAGGCGATTTCCGCGATTTTTTCAAGGTCGCCGTCCCTGTAATTTTTAAGCTCGGTCGGGTGAACGCCCGCCGCAAAGCGGCACATATCATTGGCTTTTGCAAGACTGCGGCAGAATTCGCTTGTTTCGACGTCTACTCCGACGACTATAAGCTTTTTGATTTGCGCTTGTGCGAGGACGGCAAAAAGGGCGGTTAAATCGCCGTAGTGTCCGCCGTCCAAATGACAGTGCACGTCGATAAATTTCACGAAAGCAGACTCCCGTCGGGGACGTCCTTTTCGGGCGCGACTATTGAAAGCGTACCGTCGGGCGCTTCTGCGCAGACAATCATACCCTCGCTTAAAAGCCCTTTCATTTCTCTGGGGGGGAGGTTGCAGACGACTATGACGCGCTTGCCGACCATTTCCTCCGCGGTGTAATGCTTTGCAATGCCAGACAAAACCGAAATGCGCTTATTGCCGAGGCTGACCGTTTCGTGCAGGAGTTTGCTTTTTTTGACCGCCTCGCACGCAACAACGGTGCCTACGCGCATTTCTATTTTTGCAAAATCGTCTATTGATATTTGTTGCTTTACTTCCTCGTTCACGGGAGCCGCCTCCATTCTCTGTTTTTCTTCTATTTTTGCGATTACCCCCTTTATATCCTCGAATTTAACGCGTCCGAACAGCGTTGCGGGGGCGGGGGTTACGTTGTATTTTGTAGCCGCCTTTAAGGCTTTTACGTTGGTTGTTCGGGGTGCTGCCGCGCCGATTTCCGCAAGGATTTTTGCGGAGGTTGAGGGCATAAACGCGCTTAAAATATTTGCGCCGACTTCGATAGCGTTAAGGAGGTTGTACAAAACCTCTGATAGTCTGTCGCGCTTGCACCCGTCCTTTGCCAAAAGCCACGGGGCGGTTTCGTCGATGTATTTGTTTGCCCTGCGGAAGAGCGACCAAAGACCGTCGAGCGCGTCAGACACCCTGTACTCGTCCATTTTTTGGGAAACGCGGGCGTACGTGCTGCTTATAACCTCTTTGAAGTCGGCGTCCGGCTCTGCCTCCTCCCCCGTTTTTTGGGCGGCGCCGCCGAGGTATTGATTGGTCATAGAAACCGTTCTTTTTAAAAGATTGCCCAAAACGTTGGCAAGGTCGGAGTTAATTCTTTCGCAAATTAATTCCCATGTGATTATGCCGTCGTCGGCGTAGGGCATTTCGTGCAAAACAACATAGCGAACCGCGTCCACGCCGAAGATTTGGGCGAGGTCGTCCGCGTACATGACGTTGCCCTTGCTTTTGGACATTTTGTCGCCGCCCTGCAACAGCCACGGGTGACCGAGCACGCATTGCGGCAGCTCCTCGCCGAGGGCCATAAGGAATATGGGCCAATAGATTGTGTGGAAGCGGAGAATGTCCTTGCCGAGGATATGCACGTTTGCGGGCCAGTATTTTTTGTAGCTTGCCGCACCTTCTTTACCGTTTTCACAGTTGCCCGTATAGCCCACGCCCGTTATATAGTTTGTTAGCGCGTCCAGCCAGACGTAGACGACGTGCTTGTTATCGAATTCGACGGGCACGCCCCATTTGAAGGTTGAGCGGGAAACGCACAGGTCTTGCAGCTTGGTTTTGAGGGCGCCGCCCTCGACGGCTTTTAAAAGCTCTGCATCGGATTTGCCGATAAACTCGTCCGCGAGAAGGAAGTTGTTGAACATTTCGTTCCTGCGGGAGGCGGGCTTTATAAACTGCGGGTGGGTTAAAATATGGTACACAAGGCGGTTTGCATACTTGCCCATTTTGAAAAAATACGCGTCCTCTTTGGCGGGCTTTACGTCCCTTCCGCAGTCGGGACACTTGCCGTTTACAAGCTGGCTTTCCGTCCAGAAGCTTTCGCACGGGGTGCAATAAAGCCCCTCGTATGCGCCCTTGTAAATATCGCCCTGAGAATATAGCTTATTGAAAATTTTTTGCACGGCGGAAACGTGGTAATCGTCCGTGGTGCGGATAAATTTATCGTAGGACACGTCCATTAAGTCCCAGATGCGCTTGATTTCGCCCGCGACGCTGTCAACGAACTGTCGGGGAGTTACGCCCTTTTCCGCCGCCTTTTGCTCTACCTTTAAGCCGTGCTCGTCCGTGCCCGTCATAAAGAACACGTCGAAGCCCTGCATGCGCTTGAAGCGGGCGATTGCGTCGGAAAAAATCGCCTCGTAAGTGTTACCGATATGGGGCTTGCCCGAGGTGTAGGTTATTGCCGTGGTTAAATAGAATTTTTCTTTCATATAATTCTCCGTTTGTTTCCAAAAAAGTATAGCACAGCTGAAAATAAATGTAAATAAAATTGCGGCAGACATTAGTGGCGGCGCGGACTTTTTTAAAGTACGCGCCGCCACTTATTAGCACCAAAAAAAGTTTAGCAAGATATTGATAAGTCAAGTTTTTTATTTTTTGCTGTGATAAAATTAATTAAAAAAAAGCAAGAGGTTAAAATTATGGAACATAAGTGCTTTAATTGCGGGAGTTTTGAGGCGTATTACAGCAAGGGTTACTGCTGCTTTTTAAGGACGGACTGCGGGCATTGCAGAAAATTCGGCGAAACAAAGCAAAAGCGCTTTTCATGCGAAAACTGGCGTTCGAGATATTACCCCGCAATATCAAGCGGACGCGTTTTAAAGGAGTTGGAAACGGCTCTTACGCAAATTAACGGCATAAAGCTGATTTTGGACGAACGTATGGAAGATTTAAACGCCGATAGAAAATAACGGTTTGCAGAATTTTATTGCGCTTGTCCTCATAAATTAATTTATGAACGCAATTTTTACCGTGATTTTTATAGCCTCTGCCGCGGCGATGCTGTTTGTTGCGCCGAACGAGTTGCTGCCGACGCTGATTGGCGGGGCGGAGAGCGCCGCGAAGATGGCTTTGACCTTGTTTTGCATTTATGCGGTGTGGATGGGGCTGAGCAGAGTTGCGGAAAAGAGCGGACTTACCCGCAAGGCGGCAAAAGGGTTGAAGCCGATTGCAAAAAGGCTGTTTAAGACGGAGAACGAGGCGGCGCTGGAAAATTTGGCAATGAATTTATCATGCAATCTGCTTGGAATCGGCGGGGCTGCCACTCCCTTTGCCGTTAAGGCGATTGGCGAGCTGGAAAGGGACAGGAACGAATTTGCGCAAAAGCTGCTTTTTGTTATAAACGCTACCTCTATTCAGCTGTTGCCGACTACCGTTATTGCGCTGAGGGCGGCGGCGGGAAGCGGTGCGGCGGCGGATATATTTTTGCCGTCACTGATATGCACGTGCGTTTCTACAGGGCTGGGCGTTTTGCTGTTTGTGCTGTCCCGAAAAATTAAAAAACCACGCAAAAAGGCGGCGAAATGATATACGTTATACCCGCAATTTTTTTGGTTGTGTTTGTGTTTGCCGCCATAAAAAGGGTGAAGCTTTACAGCGAGTTTTCGCAAGGGGTTAAGGAGGCGGTTGAGTTTACCGTGTCGCTTATACCCTGCCTTGCCGCAATTTTTATGATGTGCGCGGTATTCGAAAAGTCGGGTCTGTCGGACGCGCTGACAAAAGCGCTTGCGCCGGTTTTCGGGGGGCTGGGAATTCCGCCCGAGCTTACCAAGCTTGTTTTAATAAAACCGTTTTCGGGAAGCGGGTCGCTGACTTATCTTAACGCGATTATTGCAGAGCACGGCGCGGACAGCTATATTGCAAGGTGCGCGTGCGTGTGCTATGGCTCGTCCGAGACGGTGTTTTATATTTCCGCCGTGTATTTTGCGGGAATTAAGGTGAAAAGGCTTGCCGTGCCCATTGCGGCTGTGCTGGTTGCGACGTTTGCTTCAACGGTAGTTGCGTGCTTGCTGTGCAGGATTATGTGAGAGAGGGTTGCCACCCCCCCTTTATCCCCCCGCCAAAGGCAGGGGGTTAGGTTGTGATAGGAACGCCGCCGAGGGCAGGGGGTTAGGTTGAGAAAAAACGTTAAAAATTATCAGAATATGTGAGAGTGTTTTATTGCGGCGGGGCAAATAAAAATTTTTAAAATTTATTTTACATTTTTTGCGGGAATGGTATAATTGTAAATGTAAACAGCGTTGAGCGTTTACCACTTACACAGCTCATCATTTTTCCCCCTTATCATATAGAGGCGGCGCAAACTCCGGTTTGCGCCGTTTCTGTTTTTTTGCATTAAAAAAAGCGTGCGCCCCTGCCGTTGAATTTGGCAGGGGCGCACGCTTTTGATAACATTAAAACATTACGAGCAGAAAGCCGCAGATTACGCCGACGAACACAGCCAACGCGGGGAGCTTGCTTTTCCACATTAAAATTGCTTCGGGCAGAAGCTCGCCGAACACGACATACAGCATTGCGCCGCTGGCAAAGCCGAGGGAAATGACAAGCATTATGCTGTTGATTCCGCCGAGGGCAAAGCCCAGAAGCGCGCCCAAAACCGTGGGAAGCCCGCTGAGGGCGGTAAGCAGGACTGCCTTTATTTTGCCCATTCCGCCCGAAATAAGGGGCACGGACACCGCCATTCCCTCCGGTATGTTATGCAGACCGATAACCACTGCCATTATAAAGCCGCTGCCCGAAAAAAGACTTGAGGTTAAATTTTCTACCATGGAATAGGACGCGCCTATTACCATTCCCTCCGGCAGGTTGTGAAGAGCGATTGCGGATAGCATTACAATGCCCGCGACAAAAAGCTTGCTGTTGCTTTTTTTATGGGCTTGGTAATGGTCGGCATGGATAAGCTCGTCCAGACTGTCGGCCGTGGCGGGGTGCGCCTCGTCTATATGCTTTACCTCGTGATTGGTGCGTTTGTCTATGACGAAGTTTAAAAGCCACACCACCGCATAGCCGCCCGCGACCGCCGCCGCGACTATTAAGGGTGTGTAATTGGGTAGCTCGCCCGCCTTCATCATTTCAATCGGCTCGCTCATTAAGTCGAAGCAGACGACCGCAAGCATAATGCCCGCGGCAAAGGACAGCAGAAGGCTGACTATTTTGTTTGAATCGCGGCGCAGTACCGCGCCGACTACGCCGCCTATACCCGTACCGACAACGCCGGATATGAAGGTGATGATTATTATTGCCAGATATTCCATAAGCTTTTGTCTGATTATTTTGCTTGCCGTGCTTGCTTTGCTTGTTTGCTATGAGGGTTATTTTGCGCCGCGGATTTTTTGGACGGCGCGCTTTAATGCGGTGACGGTTACGTCTACCTCGTCCGGTGTATTGTA
Organism: Clostridia bacterium; assembly: GCA_013316055.1. GTDB lineage: Bacteria > Bacillota > Clostridia > Christensenellales > Borkfalkiaceae > Coproplasma. The sequence continues at coordinate 19,519 of WSNM01000014.1, forward strand.
TTTGCCGAAGGTGAACCTGACCGCGCCCCTTGCGCGAGCTGCGTCATAGCCCATTGCAGTGAGCACGTGCGAGGGCGTGACCGCACCCGCGGAGCATGCCGAGCCCGTTGAAACGGCTATTCCGCTTAAATCGAGAAGGAAAAGGATATTTTCGCCGTCGCAGCCGTCAAAGGAAAAATTTGCGTTTGAGGGCACGCGGTTTGCTTTATCGCCGTTCAGTTGCGCGCCGTCTATTTCTTTCAGCACGCGGGAGACGAACGTATCCCGAAGCTGTGCGATTGTTGCGTTGCTTTGAGCGCTGTTTTCGGTAGCCGCTTCGAGCGCCGCCGCAAGACCGACCGCCGCCGCCGCATTGAGAGTTCCGCCGCGGAAGCCGCGCTCCTGCATTCCGCCCGAAATAAGGCGGGATATTTTACTGCCGTTTTTTATATACATTGCGCCGAAGCCGCGCGGGCCGTAGAATTTGTGCGAGGATATGCCCAGAGCATCGCAATGCGCTGTGGGGAAGGGCAGAACGCCCGCCGTTTGCACGCAGTCGCAATAATAAAAGACATTGTGTTTTTTGCAGACGTCGCCGATTTGCCCGACGGGCTGGATTACGCCCGTTTCGTTATTGGCAGACATAACCGCGCAAAAGATTGTGTCCTTTCGCAGGGCGTTTTCCACCGATTGGGGGCTGACTATGCCGCGGTTATCGGGATTGACAAGCGTTACCTCGAAGCCGAATTTGCGCATATCCGCGGCGCTTTCCGTTAAAGCGGGGTGCTCGATTGCAGAAATTACGATATGTCCCTTGCCGTGAGCGGCGCAAACGCCCTTTAATGCGGTGTTGCCTGCCTCGGTTCCGCCCGAAACAAAATACACCTCGTTACTGCTACACCCCAGAATATGCGCCGTTTTATCGCGGGCGGTGACTACGGCGTTTGCCGCAGCACGGCCTGCACCGTGCTGTGACTGAGGGTTGCCGAAGCTTTCCGTCATATACGGCAGCATTTTTTGGAGGATTGCGCCGTCAAGCGGGGTGGTTGCCGCGTGGTCGAGGTAAATCATTACGCTTTATCCTCTGCGTTGTCTGCGTTGCAGTCTGCGGGGGCTTGTGAGGGGGCTTGTGAGGGGGCGGAAATGCTGTTGATTGCGGCATATATGCGGGTCAATTGCCGCAGCTGGGCAGACTGCTCTTCATACTCGCGGCCGAGCCTTGTGGAGGAGTTGCGCTCGTTAAGCCTGACGTTGCGGCTTGCGTCCCATAGCCTGTGCGCCAAAAACAGCATTGCTACGAACGCGACAAGCGCGAGCGAGGCGCACACTATTGTTATGATTGTGAAAAGCGCGTCCTCGCGCGTGTACATAAAGCGAACGCCGAAAACTATTGCAAGCACGGTGAACAGCACAAACGGAGCGGCGCATGCGCAAAAGGCTGTAAGCGAGGCCTTTTTGCGGGCGGCGAAGCTTGTTCTGCGCTCTGCCTTTCTGCTTTCGTTTTCCTCATTAAGCCGTGCCGCCGAGGCTTCCGTTTGGGATATTCTTTGCGAAAGCGGCGCGGCAATTGCCTTTAAGTCCTGCTTTAACTCGTTCGAGGCGTATTCCGCAAGTCCGTCGGCCGCCTCTGCACAGTCGTCGATAAACGACCAGTCGGAAAAGCGCTTTGTATACGCCTTGATTTTGAGGGCGTAGATTTCGCCGTTTTCATTGTCCAGCTCGCCCGCCTCGTTAAGCGCGTAGCTTGCGCCGCTGAAATCCTCCTCTTCAAGACATTTTTTTGCGCGCAGGACATACGCCGCAACCTTTTTTGCGCGGCGAGCCGCCTCTTCCTCGCGCCGACGCTGGCGCGCGGCGAGCTGTTCGGGCGTCATTACCGCCGCTTCCTCGTCGTCATCGTCGAAGTCGGGAACCTCGAAGTCGATTTCCGCCGCTTCCTCCGCCGCGGTCTGCGGGGCGATTATAAGTTCTTCCTCGCCGTCCTCGTTGACGCGGATTTTATACTTTCTGTCCTTGTCGTCGTCGATTAATCTTTCTTCTGCCATTTTTTTACCTCTTTTTTAACACCCTTAAAGGGCGGGAATTATGCTTTTTGTTATGATGCATTCGAATTTGCCGCGGTAGCGGCTTTTTGCCCAGCGGCAAAACTCGTCGTTTTCGAAAAGTGCGTACACACAGCTGCCCGAGCCCGTCATATTTACGCCCAGCGGGGAGAATGACGAGAGCTCTTCGAAGGCTGTTTTTATATCGCCGTTTAAGGAAGCTGCGGGCTGATAGAGCGCGTTATTAAGCTCGGCGCCCAGCCGCGGAATATCGCCGTTGATTAACGCGGAAACGGCGTTGCCGCTTAAATGCGGCGGGGAAGGGACCTCGTCATACCTTTTATAGCAAAGCGGGGTAGAAACGCCGTGCGGGGGCAATAGCAGAAGCAGACTGAGGCGCGCGGAGGCTTCTATCGGGAACACGCGCTCGCCCCTGCCGGAGAGCCGTGCAAAGCCGCCCGTGAGCATATAGCCCGTGTCGCTGCCGAGGGTGTCGGCAAGCGCCTTAAGCTCGCGCTCGCTGCCTGCGCCGTAGAGCCTGCCCATGCCGCGGATTACGCCCGCCGCGTCCGCAGAGGAGCCGCCGAGCCCCGCGCACATGGGAATATTTTTGTAGACGGTTATGTCTGCGCCGCACGTTTTGAAGCGGTTGACATAGGCGACCGCCGCCTTGTAGGCGTTGTTTTGCTCGGGCGGGAGGGCTTCGGCGCCCATTCCGCGCATTTGCACGGTAACTTGTCCGTCCCTGCGCTTGCTAAGCGTTATCAAATCGAAAACGTCGATTGAACAGACAAGGCTGTCCAGCATATGCCAGCCGTTGTCGACGCCCGTTATGCCAAGTGTTAAATTTAGTTTTGCATAGGCCTTTACGCGCACGCTCATACCCGAATTATAACACAATGCACGCCGCTTTACAATAATTTTGAAAAGCTTTGAAAATAAATATACCGAAAGCCGCCCGCGAAAGGCTGAGGCTTTTCGCGGGCGGCGGTATTTGCAATGGACGGCTTAGCCGTGCTTGGGTCTGTATATTAAAATTCTTTCGTTGCCGCTGAGAGGGAAGCTGAGGTCGGGGTTGGAGAGCTTGATGCTTTCCGGACTTTCACCCAACCGCTTTGCCGTTTCCCAAAGCCCGTCGCCCGCGGCGGGTATGTACACGCTGACCGCGCTGTCGCACGCGCTTTTAGGCGCGCCCTCGGTTGCCTCGGTGACGTATCTGACGGTGTGCTCCTCGCCGTCTGCGGCGGAAATTTTGAGCACTGCCTCGCCCTCGCACTCACCCTCCGCACGCTGGCGCAGACTCATGCCGCATACCGCCACGCTGACCGTGCGGCAGCTGTCGGAAAGCCCTGAAAGCGCCACGGAAAAGGGCATATTTACCTCGGTGGAGTGCACCTCGCCGCCCTGCTCGTACAAGAGCGTTGCGGTGATGCTGCCCTCTGCGCCGTCGGGAGTTCTTTCAAACTCCGCCCGCGGCATTGCCGCCGCAAGGAAGGCGCAGGTGTAGTCTATTTTTGCCTTTGCCGCGCACGGGCCGGCTACGCGCTCGGAATACACCTTTAAGTCGGTGTCCAGCGTTGTTTTTTCCTCGTTAAAGCTTAAATTAAGCTCGCTGTCGGAACAGAATGCGTCGCAAACGCACGACGCCTCTTCCTCCTCGAAGAAATGGCCGCTGAACGCAAGGGTTGCGTCGAAGTCGACGGTGCATTTGCCGCGCTCTTCATTGACCTTGCAGTTGACGTTGAGAGCTTTGACCTCTGCACTGCAGCAGGCGCGTTTGGAAAGCAGAGCTTCGTCGCAGGGAAGCTCGCACTTGAAGGGAATTATTCTGTCAAGGCTGACGGGTGCGCCGTCGCGCACGGCGAGGAGGGCGAGGCAAATTTCACCGCTGACCTCTACAACGCCGGCACGGGCGTTACAATCGAGCACCAACGCCTGAGCCGAGGGTATAAGCACGTCGGAGGCGACGCAGTCGAAGTCGTCTTCCACCTCGCTTTCGCCCGAGAAATTGACCATTGAATAGAGCTTTGCGCTGTCCGTACGGCAGATTGCGCCGTCAATCGAGGAAAGGTAGCTTCTTTGAGCGCTGTCGTATACGCTGATTTCCGCGCCGACAACCACCGCAACGGCAAAGCCCGAGCCGTCGCGCCTGACCTGCTCGCGCTCGCATACCAGACGGCAATAGCCGCGCTGAGCGGGGGCAAGACGCTCGTCGTCGGCATAGTGCGAGAACTCCGCGCCCTTCTGAATGCGGCAGAGCTTGCCCTCGGCATCGGTATATACAACGGTGACGATAAGTCTGCCGCCGTAGTTAACTCTGCCGGAGGAAACCTCGCACGAGCTTAGGGAAAGCTGGGGACAGACGGCGACGACCTCGACCATATCCTGACCCGCAAGCTTAATTTCGACCATTGACTGGGATTTAAGCACAGCCACTCTGTGCGTAAAGCTTCCCGTTTGAAACTGAGAATTTATAGACATATCAAGCCTCCACGAAATACCGTTACAAGGCTATGATATGCTTGGGGGCACGCGTTTATGCCTTAAAATTTTCGGTTGGAGAATTTTATTCGGGCTTTGCGGATTTTAATTTTTCGTGAATGCGTACTCTGCCGCATAAAATTTCCGAATACGAGTAGGCCGTTTTGCCGAGGAAGCTTTTATCGAACGGGCTGACCGTGAAAAGCGAGGGATACACGCCGTTGACGACTGCGGGGAAGGTGACGAATTTGTTGCGGCCGAGGTTGAGCTTGACGGTGACGGGCTTGCCGCTGAGGGAGTTTATTGTTTGCTTTATCGAGCTTATCGTTATGCCTGCTTTAATCATATTATTATTTTTGACAGATTTGCCAAAATTATGCAAAAAATAATGCGGAGAACGCCTTAGCGCCTCCGCAAAATCGGTTTATGCTTTAATTAAAAATTGCATTTCAAATTAAAAATCGTCGTCGTCATCATCGTCTTCTTCGTCATCGTCGTCGTATTCGTCGTCCTCTAAATCGGAGAGGGAATCGACGTCATCGCCGTCGAAGAAGTCGTCCTCCTCTTCCTCGATTTCGTCGTCGGCAAATTCTTCGTCGATTTCTTCCTGCAACGCCTCGTCGTCAACGGTCAAATCTCCGTCGTCCTCTTCAAGGTAGTTCTTCCATTCCTCGTCCTGCTCTATATCGACGTCCTCGTCGTCCTGATATTCCTGTTTAAGCTTGCACGCCTCGCAAAGCTTTTCGCCCGAGCGCAGACTGTTTACGCCGCAGACGGGGCAAAGCTCTTCCTCCTGCTCGATTTCTGCGTTTACCTCCTCGAAATCCTCGTCGTCGAGGTCGGCAAACTGAAGCTTGCTGCCCTTTATTTCCGCTATGCAGACGTCGCAATATTCCTGCTTTTCGGAGTCGATATAATTAAGCTCGCAACGCGGACACTTAACGTATTTGACCATATGATAATTCTCCGTAAAAAAATCGTTTTAAGGCTGCCGCCATTACAGCATATGCCGCAGAGGGCGTATATGCTATTTTTATGCTTTTTTGTGGTAACATTATATTAATATTTATTTGGTTTGTAAACTGTTTTACAGCCGTTTAAGGCGTTAATTTTAAAAAAATTTTGGCGTTTTTTGCGGAAGGCAGCGCGCGGTAATTGCGATATGCGCCGAGCCGTAATTGCGGAAGGCAGCGCGCCGCCGCTTTAATATAAATGCGCAAAAAGACCTCCGATTATTCGGAGGCCTTTAAATTGATTTTTTAAACGCTTTGACGCGCGGGATTACTGCATATCGTCGGAGTAAACGTCTATATTTCTGTCGTCCGTGGTGTCGACCTTAATCTTACGTTTGCGCCTTACCGACAGATTGCCGCGGCGTTTTTTAACAAGCATAATTGTTACGGGAACGACCACAGCTGCAATTACGCCAAGCCCTATCAGGCACATACCTATGATAAAGAATACCTTTTCAACAGTTTTAAGACCGTTGTACCAGCTGACCTTTTCGGGCATGGAGTTGAGGTTTGCCGTTTTGAGAGCCGCAGAATAGTCCTTTGCATCGCTTTCGGACATAACGCCGACATAGCTGTAATAATAGTCGCGTCTGTTGGAGTAAACCTCCGCGCCGTTGATTGTAAGCTTGTCGGTGTACTCCGCCCATTCGGTGCCCGCCGCGGGGGCAAGGAATTCCGCGTACTTTTTAAGGGTTTCTTCGGAATACACGGGGTCGGCGTCCTCGTCTGCCTTCAACGCCGCCGCATTGCATTCCTTTGCGAGCTCTTCAAGATACACGTCTGCGCTCTCGCCCGAATAGTAGGCGTATTTGATAGCGCCCGTGATGTTTGCATAAATTTTTACGTCGTATTTTTCGGTATCGCCGAATTCGTCTATGGTTTCGGTTATGCCCTCGTACTGCACCTTAAGCGTGTGCAGAGCGGCGTTGTCCATAAGCGTTGCGCTGTCCGTACGCGAGCGCAAATCGAACGCCATTACATAGTTGACTGCGGAAAAGCTACTGTCCGTATTGCTTGCAAAGAATATGTGCGAGCTGAGAATTTCCGGCATAAACCAATCGGAAACGCCCGACAGGTCGAGCAGCTGAACGGCTCTGTAATCGTCGTACTCGTCCTCTACGGGCATAAGACCGTAATCGTTCTTAACCCCCGTATAGTCTACGCGCCAGAAGGAGTAACCGCTGTCGCCGCCGACGGAATAATATAAATAACTGCCGTCCGTTAAAAGCGCGGTGCAGTCGCCGCTTTTTACTATGGGGAAATAGGTTTCGGAATTCTTTTCTTCCGCCGTCTGCATTTTGCCGCCTACTAATTGGTTGACGTAAATGCCGCCGTCGCTGTCGCTGATAAGCACCTTTTGGAGGTTTTTATCGGTATCGAACACATAAGTGTATTTGTCTGCGCCGGAGCCGTCGAGGACGATATAGCTGTCCTCTGCGGCGTTGTCCTTGACGGGGTTGAAGCCTTCTGCCAAAGCCTTAGTATCCTTGACGCTGAAAAGCGAGGCGCTTGTGCTGGACGAGGGAAGAGCGGTTGTTCTGGTATAGAACAGCGTGCCGCCCTGATATGACGAAAGCGTGTAGGTGAGGCGTCTGTCGTTGAACTCGGAGCCGTCGGGCTTGTAGTTGAAAGGGGTTGCCTTGTTGTCTGCCGCGACAACGTCCGCCTTGCCTATGCCGTCAAAAACCAAATCGCCGCAATTGATGTAGCGGGTTACGTCGCCCTTGTCCGCGTCCGTATTCCAGCCCTCGATAGCTTCGAGCTCCGCCTTCTTTGCCTCGGTTGCGAACTTGTCCTCGGTTGCGTCCGCGCGGACGGTATAAACCTGATTATAGCCGAAGTCTGCATTGCGGGAATAGTCCTTAACCTTCATGGTATAGTAGGCGCGGGGATTTGTTTTGTCGGTTTTGTCGAATACAACGGTATCCACATTGTACGCAAGCAGCGTATCGGTAGCGGTGCCGTCCTTGTCAATCTTTACCGAATGCAGGTTTGTTACGCCCTTATCCTTGCCCTCGTCGAAGAGAGCTTCGCTTGTGGCAACGTACATAAGGTAAACGGTGCCGTCCACCTCTACAAATCTGTGCTTGAACGAGGTTGCGGAGAACTGTGCGAACGAGCCGCGCATGGTTTTACTGCCGTCGAGGCTGGTGCGCTTTAATTCGAGCTTGTCGCTTTGCACCTGTCCGGTTGCGCTTTTGTCCGTGGAGGGCGTTGCATAGTAGATATAGCCGCCGTAAATGAACAGACCCGCGTCGTAATCCGCAGTGTAAGCGACCAGAGGGACGACGCATTCCGCATTGGAATAGTTACGCGCCGAAAGGTCGGATTTGGAAATGCGGTAAATTGCGCCCTTTACGGGGTCGCCGAAGGTGTTGTCCGCAGTGTTGCTCTGCACGCCGTTGATATAGTAAACGTAGCCCTCGGTTTCTACCGCAAAGCCGCCGTTGGAGGCAACGCCCGCACCGCTGTCTGCTGCAAGGGGCTTTTTGGAGAAATAGCCCGTGCAGCCCGCGGTGAACGCGACGCCCAAAGCGGCAATTAAGCCGACGATTACGCATATAATTTTAGTGAAACGCTTTTTCATATAAAAAACTCCGTAAAGGGTATAGCCTTGGAATAGAATTCAAGCATTAAGGATTATACACCAA
>WSNM01000002.1 GCA_013316055.1 Clostridia bacterium
GTGTGAAGCGGATAAAATAAGCGATTTTTCCGTCGGCGGATTTAACGGGTTTGATAATGTCACCGCATTAAAAATTAAGAAATAAAAAGTATAAAACTCTTCCATATTAAGGGGGTAATTTATGGAAAATAAGTTTTTCGGGGATTTGGACAGGTATTTATTCCACCACGGAACTCATTACAAGCTTTACGAGAAAATGGGCGCGCATATACGCGAAATAAACGGCGTGCGGGGCGTGCATTTTGTTCTGTGGGCGCCGAATGCGCGGGCGGTGTGCGTTATTTCCGACGGCAACGGCTGGACGAAGTGGCGCGACGTTATGGAAAAGGTTGACGACTGCATCTGGGAGCTTTTTGTGCCCAATATGTGCGAGGGCGTAAAATACAAGTACCTTGTGGTGCGCGAGGACGGCTCCGAGGTCGAAAAAATAGACCCGTATGCATTCCGCACCGAGCTTCGTCCGCACAACGCTTCGGTTGTGGCTAATCTCGAAGGCTACGTCTGGGGCGACAGTAAATGGCGCAGAGAAAACAAGGGGGAAAACTTCCTTGAAAAGCCTATGAGCGTTTACGAGGTGCATCTGGGCAGCTGGAAAAAGGATACGTGGAAGCAGGACGAGGACCAATATTTAGACTATCGCCGTCTTGCGCACGAGCTGTGCGAATACGTACAGTGGATGGGCTACACGCATATCGAGCTTATGGGTATATGCGAATATCCCTTCGACCCGAGCTGGGGCTATCAGGTTACAAGCTATTTTGCGCCGACTGCGCGGTACGGTGCGCCCGAGGATTTTATGTATTTCGTCGACCATATGCACAAAAACGGCATAGGGGTAATACTCGACTGGGTGCCCGCGCACTTCCCCAAGGACGACTGGGGGCTTGCGAATTTCGACGGCACGCCTTTGTACGAATACGCAGACCCGCTGCGCGCGGAATATCCCGAATGGGGTACGAAGGCGTTCGATTTGGGGAAAAAGGAGGTTTCCAACTTCCTGATTACCTCTGCATTCTTCTGGGTGGAAAAATACCATATAGACGCATTGCGCGTGGACGCGGTTGCGGCAATGCTTTATAACAGCTTCGGCAGAGAGCAATACCGCCCCAACATGTACGGCGGCAACGAAAATTTAGAAAGCTTTGAATTTTTCCGACATCTGAACAGCGTTTTGAGGGAGCGCACGGACGCCTTTCTTATAGCCGAGGACAGCTCGATTATAGCGGGAATTACCAAGCCCGTAAAGGACGGGGGCTTCGGCTTCGGGCTTAAATGGAATATGGGCTGGATGAACGACAGCATAAAGTACTATAACACAGACCCTATTTTCCGACCCTATCACCACGGGCTTATGACGCACACGCCGGAATACGTTTTCGATGAAAATTATATGCTTGTGCTGTCGCACGACGAGGTTGTTTACGGCAAGGGAAGCATGATAAACAAGTTTGTCGGCAATAAAATGGATAAGCTGGGCTCGCTTAAAACGTGCTATACAATGATGATAGGTCACCCCGGCAAAAAGCTGCTGTTTATGGGGCAGGACTTTGCGCAGGAGCGGGAGTGGAACTTTAAAACAAGCCTTGACTGGCATTTGTGCGACGACCCCGCCCACCGCGAGGTGCTGGAATGCTGGCGCGCGCTGCTGCATTTGTACCGCGAGAGGTCTGTACTGCATAACGACTGCGGCGGGCCGAAAACCTTTGAATGGATAAACAGCGGGGATTATAACAGAAATATTTTCACCTTTATAAGGCGCAACCCGTGGAATTACAACAACGCGCTTATATTTGTGTGCAACTTTGCGCCCGTTGAGCGTTGGGAAATGGGCGTGGGCGCGCCGCTTGCGGGAATTTACAAACGGATATTTACAACCTATCCCGATGGAAGCCCGCTTGAAATAGAGGCGAGGGAAGAGCTGTGCGACGGCAGAAAATACAAGCTTGTATTTAATCTGCGCGCGTACGAGTCGGTGATTTTCGAGGTGCCGTATACAGAGGAGCCCCAAAAAAAGAAAAAGCCCGCGGCAGACGGTGGCGGCGAGGTGAAAAAGAAACCGGCGGTAAAAAAGAAGCCCGCGGCAAAGAAAAAAACAACTTGATTAATAAACGGCGGGGCGCAAAAATTTGCGCCCCGCATAATTTTATTGACCGCGGAGATTGACCTCGGCGGCGGAATATAGTATAATTTTGATATGATTAAGGACCTGCAACAGAAAATTTTAAGGCTTAAAAAAGAAAAAGACGTTTGTATTTTGGCTCATAGCTACATGTCCGAGGAAATCTGCGAGATTGCGGACTTTACGGGGGACAGCTATGCGCTTTCCGTAAAGGCTAAAACCGCGCCGCAGAGCACGGTTATTATGTGCGGCGTGAGGTTTATGGCGGAAACCGTTAAAATGCTTTCACCGCAAAAAAGGGTTTTGCTTGCGCACCCGCAGGCGGGCTGTCCCATGGCGGAGCAGTTTGACAGAGAGCTTATTTGCGAGGTTAAGGCGCGCTATCCCGATTATGCCGTGGTTGCTTATATAAACACCACGACCAACCTTAAAACGGTTGCGGACGTGTGCGTTACCTCGTCAAGCGCGGTTAAAATCTGCAAGGCAATTCCGCAGAAAAATATTCTGTTTATACCCGACATTAATCTCGGCGCGTATGTGCGCGCGCAGGTGCCCGAAAAGAATTTTAAACTGCTTTCGGGCGGGTGCCCCACGCACGCAAGGATAGAAAAGGCGGACGTGATAAGGGCGAAGGCGGCGCACGCGAACGCGAAGCTGCTTGTGCACCCCGAGTGCCGCGCAGAGGTGGTTGAGCTTGCCGATTACGTCGGCTCGACCACGGGCATTATGGACTTTGCGGAAAAATCCGCTGCGGCGGAGTTTATTATCGGCACCGAGACCGCCATTGCAGAGCATTTGCAATACAAATGCCCCGATAAAAGCTTTTATCCGCTTTCCAAGGACCTTGTTTGCCATAATATGAAAATTACCACTCTGCCGGACGTGTATAACTGCCTTATAGGTACGGGCGGCGAGGAAATTGTGATAGACGAGCAAACGCGTCTGCAAGCGGTGAGGTGTATTGAAAAAATGATTGAATACGGCGGTTGATACGGGTATATATTGCGAATAACCGCGGTTGGGGCGACTGAGAGGATATTATTATGATGATTACGACGAAGGGCAGAAATGCCTTGAAGGTTATGATAGATTTGGCAAACAACGAGGGCGGCGGGTTTATTTCGCTTGCGGATATTGCACAGCGCCAGCACGAATCGCTTAAATACCTCGAAGCCTCTGCAAAGCAGCTTTCGGCGGCGGGGCTTGTGGTTAGCGCGCGCGGCAAAAGCGGCGGCTATAAGCTTGCGCGTCCCGCGGAGGAGTACACCGTTGCGGAAATTTTACTTTCCGGCGAGGGAACGCTTGCGCCCGTATCCTGCCTTGAAAGCGGCGCGGCGCCGTGCGAAAACGCGTGCAACTGTATGACCTTACCGCTTTTTAAGGAGCTTGACGAGGTTATAATGAATTTTTTAACCTCTAAAACCTTAAAGGATTTGATAAAATAATGGATAAATTCGAGTTTGAGGGCGAGGAATATTATTTCAGCAAGGGGCAGTTTTACGACAGTATGTTTATGTCCGTTGAAAAATCTGCGGCGGACAGACTTGCAGAGGCGTATTTTGCCGCCGTGGATTACAAGGCGTTGTCTGCGGATAAGCTGCTGGAATACATAAAACAAGTGAAGGATGCAGGGCAGGTGTTGCCTGCAAAGAACGCTTGCGTTTTCGGACTTGAAAAATTCGGCGGGGACAGAGGCTTTGTAAGCACGGCGTTGCCTATGCTGACAAGCGTTTTGCGGCAGACGGGCAGTCCTGAGGAGGCTGTTGCCGCGGCAAAAAGGTATATTGAAGCTTTTGGGGTTAAGGCGGCTTCGGTGCCGTTTTATACCTCGGTTGCGGCGGCGTACTGCGATTTGGGCGATTATGCGGCGGCGAAAAGGTTTGCCGACCGTGCCTACGGTATGCAGGGCGGAAGCAAGGGCTATACTACCGAGCTGTCGCTTGTGTACAGAAGAATTAAAACGGAAACGGGCGACAAATATTGAAGCCGAATGAAAAGCGCGCCCCGCGGAATGCGCATTTCTCATAGGGATTAAAAAACAAAAATTTTATAAGAGTTGCACTTTCAAACGATGAAAAAGAACAGGATTTCAAATCGAAGTCCTGTTTCTTTTTACAAATTTATTGCAACTGACTGACTAACTTTGTTACTTCTTCTTGCTATTCTATACTTGTCAAACGACAAAAATAAAAAATTCAAGGAGAAACAAAATGAAAAAAGTAGGCAAAATTTTGGCAAGTGCGCTTTGCGTTGCCACGTTGGTATGCGGAACACTCGGTGCAATGACGGGTTGCGGTAGTAAAAAGGAAAGCATTACCGTTTCGGGTTCGTCTTCCGTTACACCCATAATGGAAAAACTTGCGGCGGAATACGAAAAGACGCACGACGTAAGAATTACGGTAAATATGTCTTCGTCCGGCGCGGGCATAAGCGATACGCAAAACGGCTTAAACGATTTCGGTATGTCTTCGCGTGAATTGAAATCGAGCGAAACGGGTGTGAAAGGCTATACGCTTTGTATGGACGGTATTGCCCTTATCGTCAACAAAGACTGTCCTGTTACGGACGTGAGCAAAACCGACGTGAAAGCACTCTATGAAAGCGGTACGGCAATTCCCGATACTTCGATAACGGCGGCAATCGGCAGAGATGCGTCAAGCGGAACCCGAACGGCGTTCGACGAGCTTTTGAAAATCGAAAACGGTTACGCTACGAGCGTTGCCACGCTTGCCGAAACGGGTAACGTAATCGAAGCGATACAAGGCTCGACAAACAGCATAGGCTACATATCTTACGGCAGTCTGAAAAGTACGGTTAAAGCGGTAAGTTTAGACGGTGTTGCTTGCACGGTGGAAAACATTATGAATAACACTTATGCTCTGCAACGTCCGTTCGTTATCGTACTCAAAGAAAACGGAACGCTGTCGGCGGCGGCACAAGGCTTTTACGATTATATTATGAGTGCGGAAGCTCAAACGGTTATAACGGGCGCGGGTTATATTTCGGTAAAGTAATATGACTACGCTTACAAAGATAAAAACGGCAAAGTTTTTTTCAAAGGAAAATATCGCAAAGGCAATATTTATAGCCCTTGCGGCATTTTCCATTCTTGCCGTGTTTACGATTATCGGTTATTTGCTTTATGCAAGCATACCCGCTTTTCGTGATATAGGTTTTTTCAAGTTTATTTTTGGCTCTGAATGGTCGGCAAAATCGGAAACTTTCGGGATATGGCGAATGATTGTCGGCACGTTCTTTCTTACCGTGTGCGCCGTACTGCTCGGCGGTACGCTTGCTGTACTTACGGCGATTTGGCTTGTATTTTATTGCCCTAAACGATTGAAAAAGATATATACGCAGATAGTAAATTTGCTTGCGGGTATTCCGTCTATCGTGTACGGTTTGTTCGGGTATAAATTTTTAATGCCGCTACTCGTCGATATATTCCACCCGAATAATGCGGGTTTCGGACTTTTGGCGTGTACGCTTATTCTCTCGGTTATGATATTACCGACGATAACTTCCATAACCAAAAACAGTTTGGAAGCAGTACCCATGCACTACTACGAAGGCGCGCTTGCGCTCGGCTGTTCAAAAAATCAAGCGGTATGGAAAGTTTTGCTGCCCGCCGCAAAGAGCGGAATTATATCGGCAATCATACTCGGCATAGGTCGGGCAATCGGCGAAACAATGGCTGTTCAGATGATAGTGGGTAACGGCTCGGGTTATCCGTTCGGTGCGTTCGTGCCGTTTACCACGCTCACAAGCAATATCGTACAGAATTGGGGTTATGCAACGCCGTCCGAACAGTCTGCGCTTATTGCCGACGGGTTCGTATTGCTTATCTTTATACTCATACTTAATCTTTGCCTTATGGCTGTAAAAAAGGACAGCAAGGGCGGCAATAAATTCTTCTCTCGTAGATTGAGAGAAAGCGATCAGAAAGATACGTTAAAAAGCTATCGCCGCACGGGTAGCGCTTGCGATGCGCTATGGATAGTTTCTTGGGTTATTTCTTTGCTGGTTGCGTTCGTTCTCGCATTTATCGTAATATTCGTTTTCGTAAAAGGCTTTCCGCATTTGAGTATTGATTTTATGTTCGGGGAAAGCGGTAACGCACACACGACGCTTGCGCCCGCTTTTGTATCAACTACAATGCTTATAGGTCTTGCGCTGTTGCTTGCTTTGCCGCTCGGTGTAGGCGCGGCAATCTTTTTGAACGAGTATGCAAAGAAAGGAAGCATTTTCGTTAAAGTGATACGCCTGTTCGTAGATACGCTTGCCGGTATTCCGTCAATAATATTCGGGCTGTTCGGAATGGTATTCTTTGTAATCGGTATGAATATGGGCTATTCTCTATGGGCGGGCGGTATTACTTTGGCTCTTATCATTTTGCCTACGATTATACGCAGCACCGAACAAAGTTTATCAGAAGTGCCCGACAGTATGCGTGAAGCAAGTTACGCTCTCGGCGCGGGAAAACTGCGAACGATTTTCGTCGTCGTTCTGCCGCAGGCAATTACGGGAATTATAACGTCGATTATTCTTTCAATCGGAAGAATTGTAAACGAAAGCGCGGCTCTCATATTTACAGTAGGCTCGGCATCTACTTTTATTCCGCAAGGTTACGGTGATAGCGCGGCAAGTTTCGCCGTTCTCGTATGGAAGTTTATGAGTAACGGCTTGCAGGTCAACGAAGCCTACGCTACGGCAAGCATATTGCTTATATTCGTCATCATACTTAACTTACTCGTTTCACTTGTGGAATGGTTATTTAATCGGAGAAAAAAGATATGAAAAAACACATTATAGAGCAATTTGATTTGAGCGGCGATATTGCCGTTTCGGTCAAGGAAATGAATTTATACTACGGCTCGTTCCATGCGCTTAAAAGCATTTATATGGATTTTCCGAAAAATAAACTCACTGCTTTAATCGGTCCGAGCGGTTGCGGCAAATCCACGCTCATAAAATCGCTTAACCGAATGAACGATTTAATCGAAGGCTGTAAAATAACGGGTGAAATCAAAATCGGCAACACCGATGTTTACGCAAGGAAAACAGATTTATCCCGTCTTCGCAAAAACGTGGGTATGGTATTCCAACGCCCCAACCCGCTTGCTATGAGTGTTTACGATAATATTGCATACGGTCCGCGCACGTTCGGAATACGCTCTAAAAGCGAATTGGACGGAATAGTTGAAAGCTCGCTCAAAGGCGCGGCTATGTGGGACGAAGTAAAAGATAGGTTGAATAAATCCGCGCTCGGTCTTTCGGGTGGTCAACAGCAAAGGCTTTGTATTGCCCGTGCGCTGTCCGTTGAGCCGCAAATTCTTTTAATGGACGAACCGACGAGTGCGCTCGATCCCATTTCTACCGGAAAAATAGAAGAACTCTGTCTTGAACTCAAAAAGAATATGACTATTATTATGGTAACGCACAATATGCAGCAGGCGTTCAGAATAGCCGACTATACGGCGTACTTCCTTTTGGGCGAAATGATTGAAATGGACGAAACCAAAAAGTTGTTTGCTCATCCGCAGAACAAAAAAACAGACGATTATATCAACGGCAGGTTTGGTTGATATTACAATTTTATTACAAGCGGCATATTCTCAACACTTTATTTATCAAACAAAAAATGATATAATTAAAGCAAGGTGATATTATGAAAGGTACGGTTTTTATTTTAGAAGACGATACAAGCATTTGCGGACTAATCAAGGTCGCATTAGAGATGAACGGCTTGGATTTCAAGGCGTTTTCAACCTTGAAATCTTTTACCGCCGCACTTTTGGGCGAACAGCCGGACGTTGCATTGCTTGATATAATGTTACCCGACGGAAGCGGTTTAGACGCTCTGCGTTTTGTCAAAGAGAAATTTCCTGCCGTAAGCTGTATTATGCTCTCCGCACTATCAAAGGAAGAAGATAAGGTAAACGGTTTGAATATGGGCGCGGACGATTATATAGCAAAGCCCTTTTCCGTATTGGAACTTACGGCAAGAGTAAACGCAAGATTGCGCGGAAAACAGCGACAAAGCGTTTTGTCGGTTGGTAATGTTACGCTGAACTCTGAAACTTTCGTCTGCGAAATCGACGGCAAAGAAGTATCGCTCAATCATAAGGAATTTGAACTATTACAATATTTTATGGAAAATCACGAAAAAGTTTTATCCCGTGAAAAACTTTTATGCGAAGTTTGGGGTTACGACGTAGGCGAAACGCGAACGCTCGACAATCACGTTGCCCGTCTTCGCAAGCTCGGCGTAAAGATTGAAACGATATTCGGTGTGGGGTACAAATTATGAAATGGCGCATTTGGATTTTATCGCTTGGAATTACGTTTGCCTGTCTTTTTGTCTTTTCTTTTGCGGCAACGCAAGTTTATTATAAATCGTCCGTAGATAACAGCAAAGAATATTTGCGCGTTTATATGAACGGCTTTGACGATAGCTTAACTTTGGAAGATTTGAACGAACAAAGTGCCGCCGCCTTTTCGGAAAAATTGAACGGCGCAAGGGTTACGTTTATGGACGCGCAGGGTAACGTACTTGCCGACAGTATTGCCGAAGACGATTTGGAAAACCATTCAGACAGATTGGAAATAAAAGACGCCATTTTCGACGGAGAAGGCTTTGCCGTGCGCGGCAGTTCTACGCTCGGTAAAAATATGGTGTACTTTTGCAAAAACTTCGACGGACAATTTTTAGTGCGGATTGCTATATTCACCGATACCGATTGGAGTATTTTCGCAAAATCGTTGCCTATTCTTCTGTATTTCTTCATCTTGGTTATAATATTGTGCGCCGTCATAGCCTTTGTATCAACGCACTTTATTTTAACGCCCGTAAAAAAACTTGCAAGCGATGCCGCGAACAATCCGCAGGTTACAAGCAAATATTCCGAATTGCAACCCGTAGCCGATATTCTCAACGAGCGCAACCGCAATATTCAAAGACAAATGAGCGAGATACAATCGGAAAAAGAGCTTGTGGAAAAAGCGCGTGTTTCAAAGGACGAATTTATATCTAACGTAACGCATGAGATGAATACGCCGCTTACGTCGATTCACGGCTATGCTGAACTGTTGCAGGCGGGTGGTATGACCGAAAGCCAAACAAAAACGGCGTATAAAACCATTCTCACGCAAAGCGAACGTCTTACAAATTTGATTGCTTGTATCATCAATTACAGCGAAATCGACAACGACGATTTATCCCCTTACGAAGTGGACTTTTCCGCGCTTGCAAAAGAAACGATTGCCGCATTGAAACCCGAAGCGGACAAAAGGAATATTACGATAACGGAAAAAATAGACGATAACGTAATCGTAATGAGCAGACACGAACGATTAAGCGAAATCTTCGGAAATCTCGTGCGAAACGCCATTAAATACAATAAGGACGGCGGCAGTATAACGGTTACGCTCAACTATCAAGGCTTGACTGTTGAAGATACGGGAATAGGCATTGCGGAAGAAAATATGAGCAAGGTATTTTCTCGCTTTTTCACGGTTGACAGGTCGCACAACGGCAAAAACGGCGGCTTTGGTTTGGGACTTGCCGTTGCCAAAAAGATATGCCAAAAGTCGGGATGGAAAATAAGCGTCGAAAGCACGCTCGGCGAGGGCAGTAAGTTTACCGTTGAATTTTAGAAAGTCGCTTTTCGACAAAACTTTCCAAAAATCGCAAGCATTTGTTTTGAAAATCTATTGACTTTATACTGTCATAGTAGTATAGCCGCCCGTGCCTTAGCTTACGGAAAGGGCGTAAGTTTTGTTTTGTTACGCAAAATTCGTAAGCCGTGATAGGCTTTTATGAGTGTACGATTTTTTCGGAAAACGGCACTAAAATCAATTCTCTAACTTAATAGAATGACCAACCATTATAGAGCACATTATGTTGCTAAACACGGTTAGAAGTCGGTGATTACGTTGAAAGTATCAGCGGCTTTTTTGTGTCCTTTTTACGGTTATCTTTCCCGCTCTTTCTTGCGTGGACGAAGATATTAATTGTTCTCAAACGGAGGTAAACGCAATGACAATAAGACCGCATTAATCAGCAAGCAAATGACAAGCAAAATCAAACAGCGCCTCTCGGACGGACAAAACGGGATATAGAAAGTATATCCATATCTCACTAGGCTACAAGTAGCCAAGTTCGCCCTTGCAGGGGGCAATTATTACAGGAGGGAACAAAATTATAAGCTATCAGGTAGTCAGAATAGAACAGTTTACAAAAGGCAGTTTAGGCAAAATCGGTGCCGAAGCGGAAAGAACTTCAGTGCATAACCGCAACGAAGATATAGACAGCGAGCGCACACCGCTTAATCTGTATTTCAAAAAGTCGGACGGCGGCTTCGGTGCCGTTTTATACCTCGGTTGCGGCGGCGTACTGCGATTTGGGCGATTATGCGGCGGCGAAAAGGTTTGCCGACCGTGCCTACGGTATGCAGGGCGGAAGCAAGGGCTATACTACCGAGCTGTCGCTTGTGTACAGAAGAATTAAAACGGAAACGGGCGACAAATATTGAAGCCGAATGAAAAGCGCGCCCCGCGGAATGCGCAATTCCCATAGGGAATGAAAAATGAATAACGAGAAAGAACTCTTGAACAGTTTGTTCAAGAGTTCTTTCTGCTTGTAATAAGTAGGCTAAATTGAAATTTATCGTTACTATGATAATTTGTTATTCAAGCACTGAATGTATTGTGCGACTAAAAAATAATTTTTTATATCTGTTTCGTCTAATCCTCTGAACAGAAAAAGGTCATCGTAAATTTCCGCCACTCTATTAATATCTTTTCCTTCAATATGGAAAAACCCCGTAACTAAATCAATCCCGACTAAAACAGATGAATCTTTAGCTTTATATGCAACAATTTGCGGTACTGCACCTTGCGGTAATTTCTCTCTATTAGATTCATTTTTCATAATGTTGAATTCTACGACATCATAATAAGATAAAGAATCTAATTTTTCAAAACGATATTTGTTGCAAAAATAATCATTTATTTCTGCTCCGCTTTTCCGATTCGGTTTCAACTTATCACGATTTTCGTTATATATGCATTTCCACTCCTGAATCATTTCAATAGTTGGCTCTGTTGTAAGCATATTAAAATCTCCGCTAAATTACTGTTTATTATGAAATTCTTCAAATAAATCGTTGGGGGTGCATTCCAAAATTTCGCACAATGCTTGCAATGTCGAAAATTTTATGCTTTGTGTTTTATTGTACACCATATTATTGCAATTTTGAAAGCTCATACCCAATTGCATATTCAACCAATACTTTGTTTTACCTTTTTCTTTTAATATTTCAAGAATTCGTAACTTCATAGCATACTCCCTATATTAACATTAGCTAATGAATAGATTATATAACCAAAAAATAGTTGACAAAAAGACGCGGGAATTAATATAATGTGATTAATAGCTAATGTGGAGGTATGGTTATGGAAGAAATAAGGGGGCAGTTGGGTTCACTGAAAGATTTATCGGAAAAAATTGCGTGGGCGGAAAGAAGAAGGCAACAGCTGAAAATTATTAACAAGACGATAAGCCTTGTGGACAAGCTGGACGTGCTGGGCAAAAAACTGCAAACCCCTCAGCATACCTCGGGCGATTTTGTAAAGCATATGAAGCTTTTGACCGAGCTTAGGCTTTTGTACCGCACGGACGAGGTTCAGTCGCCCATAAACTGCATTAAGCGGGAAATGGAGCTTGTAAACCGCTTGTACAGCGGGATAATGCAGACCTATCAGCGGATTATCGACGAGTTTTCTGCCGGCAACGGCAAAATATGATTACACCGACCTCCTTAAAGGGGTAGGTCGCGCGGTGGGTAGCCGCCCTCCGTGCGCTTTTTGCGCACGGAGGGCGGCAATTTTGTCTTTTAAAATAATTTTATGTAACGAGGTAATTCCTATTGACAAAGTAGGAATTATTTTCTATAATCAAAGCATACTTACATTACAGGAAGCAAAAACACTTGGCAAAAAGATTGATTTACGTTGACAATGCGGCGACGACCGCAATGAACGACGTTGCGATTGCCGCAATGTCGCCGTATCTTAAAGAGGTTTACGGTAACCCTTCTTCTTTGCACTCCGTCGGACAAGCCGCCAAAGAGGCGCTGGACGGGGCGCGCGCAAAAATTGCCGCCTGCCTTAACTGCGAGCCTAAGGAAATTTATTTCACCTCGGGCGGGAGCGAGGCGGACAATCAGGCTATACGCTCTGCCGCCGTTAACGGTGCAAAAAAGGGCAAAAAGCACATTGTGACCACCGCATTCGAGCATCACGCCGTTCTGCATACCCTTAAAAAGCTTGAAAAAGAGGGCTTTGAGGTGACGTATCTTGACGTGCATGCGGACGGGGTTGTTTCCGTTGACGAGGTTGCGGCGGCTATCCGCCCCGATACCGCGCTTGTGACCGTTATGTACGCGAATAACGAGATAGGCACAATTCAGCCCATAAAAGAGATAGGCGGGCTGTGCCGCGGACGGGGGGTTGTGTTCCATACGGACGCCGTGCAGGCGGTTGGGCATATCCCCGTGGACGTTAAGGCGGACAATATCGATATGCTGTCCGTTTCGGCGCACAAATTTCACGGGCCGAAGGGCGTGGGCGTGCTGTTTTGCAGACGGGGCGTGCCGCTTAACACGTTTATCGACGGGGGCATGCAGGAGCGCGGCAGGCGCGCGGGCACCGAGAATATTGCGGGCGCGGCTGCTATGGCGGCGGCTTTGGAATACGCTTGCGAAAATATGCAAAAAAATTCCGCTAAGCAGCTTGCGCTGAGAAATAAGCTTATAGAAGGGCTTTTGAAAATTCCGCATTCGCGGCTGAACGGGGCTTTTGAGGGGCGTTTGCCGAACAACGTGAATATCAGCTTCGAGGGAACGGAGGGAGAAAGCCTTTTACTGCTGCTGGACGCAAAGGGGATTTGCGCGTCGAGCGGGTCGGCGTGTACCACCGCCTCGTTAGAGCCGTCGCACGTGCTGCTTGCGCTGGGGCTTCCGCACGAGATTGCGCACGGCTCGCTGCGGCTGACCTTGTCGGAGGAGAACACCGAAGAGGATATAGAGTATATAATTAACGCCGTGGCCGAGGTTGTGAAAACGGTGAGGGGAATTTCTTCCTTCTGGGACGATTTGCAGAGCGGGAAGATAAAGCATTTTATTTAAGGTACTTAATAAGGAGAAAATTATGGCGCTTTACAGCGAGAAGGTGATGGACCACTTTACAAACCCCCGCAACGTGGGTGTGATTGAGGACGCGGACGGCGTGGGCGAGGTCGGCAACGCAAGATGCGGGGATATAATGAAGATATATCTTAAAATAAGCAACGGTATTATTGAGGACGTGAAGTTTAAGACGTTCGGCTGCGGAAGCGCGATAGCGTCGTCGTCGATGGCGACCGAAATGATAAAGGGCAAGCCGCTTTGCGAGGCGTTGGAGTTGACCAACAAGGCGGTTGCGGAGGCGCTGGACGGTTTGCCCGCGCATAAAATGCACTGCTCGGTGCTGGCGGAGGAGGCTATCCGCTCCGCAATAAAAAATTATTACGACAAAAACGGAATAGAATACGATAAATCGCAGTTTCCCGAGCCGCACGGCGAAGAGGAAGAGCAGCATTTCGAAGAGGAATGAGTATTTGATTGTTAAAGACGGCTTTTTAAGCCGTCTTTTTTGATAAAAGAGTTGATATGCCCGTAAAAGTGTGTTAGAATAGATAAAAGTTTATAAATAGACTATTACGGAGTTTTTGTGAACAAGCCGAGAGTTGTATTTCCATTTACCGAAGCGGGCTTCGGGCATATAATGCCGCTTAAAAGCATAGCCGACGAGTTTGAGCGGCTTTACGGCGATAGGGTTGAGTGCGTGCGCTCGAGCTTTTTTACCGAAAGCGGCGATAAAAAGCTTGCCGATTTGGAGGACAGCTTTAAGGCGGAGGTGGTAAAGCACAACAAAAGCGCGTTTTACGGGTATATGACTATGCTGGGAATGGACGTGCTCGGCTCGCGCGGGGCGGTGAATGCGGTTATGGCTGTATGGAAGCCCGGCACGAAGGAGCGCGGCATTAAGCACATGGACGAGCTTAAGCCCGATTTGGTTGTAAGCACGCACTGGGCGACGAATTATTACGCAAAGCAATGCAAAAGCAAGCCGCTTACGGCAAATTATTGCCCCGACGCGGAAATTTACGACGTTTTCCGCTATCCGTGCGATTTAATGATGGTTTCTACAGAAACGGGCTATGCGCGGGCGTTGAAAAGGCATTTTAAGCGGTTTAATAAGGATAACCTTAAATTAGTGCCCTTTTTGATAAGAAACGACGCGTTTACCGCATGCACAGACAAGAAGGCGATGCGCAGAAGGCTTGGGCTTGACGAGGACAAATTTACCGTTGTGCTGGCCGAGGGTGGCTACGGCTTGGGCAAAATGCACAAAATCTGCAAAATCGTGCTCGAACGCGATTTGCCCGTTACGCTTGTGCCCGTATGCGGTAAAAACAGCGAGCTGTACGAGGAATTCAAGACCTTTAAGTCTAAGGGCAAAACAGACCTCCGTCCTATGGGGCTTGTCAAAAATATTTTCGAAATTTTAGCAACCGCAGATTTGTTCTGCGGAAAGAGCGGCGCGAGCATGATTGCGGAGCCGTGTTACTTCGGCATTCCGCAGATTATAACAAAGTACGCGACGAGCATAGAGCAGCAGAACGGCGAATATTACATAAAAACCGTAAAAAGCGCAATGAAAATTTTTAAGCCGAAAAAGGTAGCCGATAGGATAGAGGAGTTTTTGAAGTATCCCGATAGGTTAGAGCCGTACAGAAGGGCCGCCGAGGCAAAGCATTGCGATTACGGCGCGACAAAGGCCGCGGAGGAGGTTTTTAAGCTGCTTTGCACAAGGTTTCCCGAATTGAGGGAAGATTGATTGAATATTGAGATAATTATTAAGCGCCCCTTTTTCGCTTGCGAAGAAGGGGCGCGCTTTGCATTAATTTATACCTTGTGCCGTTGTGTATTAAGCTTCTTCGGCGGTAAGCGTTCCGTCGGTACATGTTACGGTTAAATTGCTTGCGCTTTGCTTCCAGCTTGAAGATTTGGTTATTTCCGCCCACTGTGCGACGGTGCCGTTGTAGTTAACGGTTTGCAGCTTCAAGCAGAAGGCAAACGCTTTTTCGCCTATCGTTGTGACGGATACGGGTACGGTAACGCTTTTAAGCGAGGTGCATTCGTAAAACAGATAGGTGCCTATATCGGTAAGCTTTGCGGGCAGAACCGCGCGTTGCAGATTGGGGCATTGATAAAACGCCTGCGAGCCGATTTCCGTAACGCTGTCGGGAATTTCAATGCTGATAATGCTTGTGCATTGACTGAACGCTCTTACCGCGATAGCCGTTACGGGAAGATTTTCGTGCATTTCCGGAATTTTTACATTACCGTCGGTCGCTTCGCCTATGCCCGTAACGGTGTACGCCGTTTTGTCGGCGTTCAGCTCGTATGCAAGACCTTCGGTGGCGTATGCGTAACCGCAGATTTCACAGGTTCCGTTTTCGTCGTGATACGCTTCGCCGAATTTTTCATTGCAGTCTGCGCAGACTTTCCAATGCGAATTTTTGTCGAACAGCCATTTGTCGGAGCTGTGCGTATGCGGCTCGGGCGTTTCTTACTCGGGCGGGGCTTCTTCTCCGCCGTTATTGTCGCCATTTCCGTTATCGCCGCCGCCGCTTATACTGCCGCCACCGCTTATACTGCCGCCGCCGCTTATACTGCCGCCGCCCGTTCCGTTACCTTCCGTTGCGCATGCGGCAAAGCCGAGGGTGCAGATAATTGCCGCAATAACGGCAAAAACGGTTAAAAACAGCCTTTTTTTCATTTTCAGGCTCCTTAAAAATAAAGTGAAAATATTCTATCACAGCATACGGTAATTTGCAAGCGTTTGACTGTAATAATGCTTTGCTTGTCCGAATACCTTAAATAAAGAGGTGATTTATGGGCAATTACTGCTTTGAGGAAACGGGTCAGACGCTTGCAAGGCTGAAGACCTCTGCGGAGGGGCTGTCGCAGACGGAGGCGGCGGCGCGGCTTGAAAAATACGGTAAAAACGCGCTTGAAAAGGGTAAGAGCGCGGGCTTTTTAAGGCTGTTTTTTTCTCAGTTCAAGGACTTTATGACGATACTGCTGATTGCCGCGGCGGCGGTATCGGGGCTGATTGCGTTTTTGTCCAAGGACAAGAACGATTTGACGGATACGGTAATTATTCTCGTCATAATTTTTATAAACGCGCTTGTGGGGTCGATACAGCAGTTCCGCGCAGACAAGGCGATAGAAAATCTGAAAAAGCTTTCCGCGGCGTTTTGCAAGGTTCGGCGCGACAACAAGGAATTTGTTATTCCGTGCGAGGCTTTGACCGTGGGGGACGTGGTGCTGTTCGAGGAGGGCGACGTGGTGCCCGCCGACTGTCGCGTGATAGAGAGCAACTCGCTTGCGTGCGACGAGGCGGCGCTTACGGGCGAGAGCGCGGCGGTGGAAAAGAACGAAAAGCGCATACGCGGCAACAGGGTTGCGCTGGGGAGTATGACGAATACTCTTTTCGGCTCTACCTTCGTTGTGCGCGGCAACGGCTCCGCCGTGGTTACCGCGGTGGGAATGGATACCGAAATGGGCAAAATCGCCGCAATGCTGCAAGGCAACAAGGCGGCGAAAACCCCGCTTGAAAACAGCCTTAACAAGCTTGGCAAAATAATATCCGCGTTCGTGCTTGCGGTTACGGCGATAATTTTCATTATGGGAATTTTCGTGCGGCAGGACGGACTTCTGAAAAACTTTATGACCTCGGTCGCGGTGGCGGTTGCGGCTATTCCCGAAGGCTTGCCCGCGGTAGTTACCATTATTATGGCGATGGGCGTACAGAGAATGAGCAAAAAGGGGGTTGTTATCCGCAAGCTTAAATCGGTGGAAACGCTTGGGGGCTGTTCGGTAATCTGCTCCGACAAGACGGGCACGCTTACTGAAAACAAGCTTAAAGTGGAAAGGGCGTATTTCAACGGCAAAAGCGCTTCAACAGAGGATATTAAGGGGGCAACGCGGCTTTTGCAGTGTATGGCGGTGTGTACGGGCGTAAAGGGCGCAAAGGGCGGATATTTGGGCGACCCGACCGAGGTTGCCCTTAGGATATGCGCCGATGAATGCGGTTTTTCGGATAATTTTACGCGCATAGGCGAGCTGCCTTTTACCTCCGAGCGGAAAATGATGACGGTTGCCGCGGAAATCGGCGGCGAAAGGATAGGCTTTACCAAGGGCGCGCCCGATATTCTTATAAACAAGTGCACGCACGTTTTGACGGAGGGCGGGGTTGTGCCGCTTTCCGAGGAAATAAAAAACAAAATTATTGCGGAAAACAACCAAATGAGCGACGAGGCGTTGCGCGTGCTGGCGTTTGCGTATTCGCCTTACGGCGGTAAGCTGACGGAGGAAGGGCTTATATTCGCGGGGCTGTGCGGCATGAGCGACAGCCTTAAAGCGGGCGTAAAGGAGGCGGTGGAGGAGTGCCGCCGCGCGGGAATAACTACCGTAATGATAACGGGCGACCACGTCCGCACGGCGTTTGCAATAGCCAAGAAGCTGAATATTGCGAGGGACGCTTCCGAGGTGATGACGGGCGAGCAGCTTGACGCGCTTAGCCCGAAGGAGCGCGACAGGGCGATTGAAAATTGCAGGGTGTTTGCGCGCGTTTCGCCCAAGCATAAAAATATGATTGTAAAAGCCCTGCAACGGCGGGGTAAGGTTTCCGCAATGACGGGCGACGGCATAAACGACGCGCCGAGCATTAAGAGCGCGGATATAGGCATTGCCATGGGAATATCCGGTACCGACGTTACTAAAAGCGCCTCGGATATGGTTATTACGGACGATAATTTTACCACTATTGTCTCCGCCGTGCGCGAGGGCAGAAGAATTTCAGCAAACATTAAAAAGACTATACAGTTCTTCCTTTCCACCAACGTTGCGGAGGTGCTTTCTATACTGATAGCCTCGCTTGCGCTGTTTAGGTTCGACTTTTTACTGTCTACGCAGCTGCTGTGGCTTAACCTTATTACGGACAGCTTTCCCGTGCTGGCCTTGGGCATGGAAAAGGAGGACAGGGACTGTATGAGCCGCCCGCCCGAGCGCGCGGAAAAAAGCTTGTTTTCAAAGTCGTCGCTTATATCGATTGCCGTTTACGGCGTGTATATGACGGCGGCGACGATAGGTATGTTTGTAATAGGGCTTAGCTGTTGGGGCAACGAGGCAGCGACTACGATGACCTTTATGACGATTTCCTTTTTGGAGCTGTTTCAGGCGTTCAATATCCGCACGGACAGACGGTCGGGCTTCGGCAAAGGAATGTTTGCAAATAAAATTCTGCTTTTTACCGTGCTTGCGGGGGTTGCGCTTAACGTAATTCTGTGCGTAAGTCCGCTGTCCTCTGCCTTCGGGCTGGTGGCGCTTAGCTGGAAGCAGTGGCTGATTGTTGCGGGAATTTCGCTTTCCATTATTCCCGTGGGAGAGCTGTATAAGCTGTGCCTGCGGGCGGTTACCCGCCGAAAGAACAAAAAAGCTTCGGCGTGATATAAAGGACCTTGATATTAGATAAAGCCGCCCGCGGGCAAATTGCCCGCGGGCGGCGGTTTTGTTGCCGAAAAATTTGGCATACTAATTTTTTTGGTAAAAAATGTTTTAAAATGAATATGGACTTAAACTTTAAGCGGAGGGTTCAATATGCAAAAAATTCATTATGTTAATATAAGTTTAATAAAACAGGCTATGCGGGAAAAGGAAGTGACGGTTAAAGATTTGGCAAAACTGACGGGATATACTCGGCGCACAATAAAAAAATATTTAAATGGTGCAGACCAAAAAAACGCCTCGGCAATATTTTTCGGAAAAATAGCCGCGGCTTTGAAAATTTCGTTAGACGGCTTATTGTATGCACAAAAATTAATTTTAACCGATTAATTTTTTACGGAATATTGCAAAAAAGCGCTTTACAATTATAATAAAGTTTGATAAAATGGCAAGGCTATAAAAATTCACACCCGCAAGGCGGGCGTTCCGTGACGGTAAAATTCTTTAATGCCGTGTATCAAACGCCGAAAAAACGCTGTCTGCGGGGAGGTAAAACGGAGGATTATTTATTATGGCAGTTATTTCTATGAAGCAGCTGCTCGAAGCGGGCGTACACTTCGGGCACCAGACGAGAAAATGGAACCCCAAAATGTCCAAGTACATCTATGCGGCGCGCAACGATATTCATATTATCGACTTGCAGATTACCGTAGACTGCATAGAAGAGGCTTACAAATTCGTTTGCGAAAGCGTTAAGGAAGGCAAATCCGTACTTTTCGTCGGCACCAAAAAGCAGGCTCAGGACGCTATCAGAGAAGAGGCGGAGCGTTGCGGTATGTATTATGTAAACTCGCGTTGGCTGGGCGGCACGCTCACCAACTTCAAAACCATTCGCTCGCGTATCGACAGAATGGTTAAAATCGAAAAGATGGAGCAGAACGGCGAGTTCGAGCTTCTTCCCAAAAAGGAAGTTGCTAAGCTTAAAGAAGAATTCGCTAAGCTCGATACGAACCTCGGCGGAATAAGAGAGATGGGCAAGCTTCCCGGAGTTATGTTTATCGTTGACCCGCATAACGAGGATATTGCCGTTGCAGAGGCGCGCAAGCTGAATATTCCCATTGTTGCTATCACCGACACCAACTGCGACCCCGATTTAATCGACTACGTTATCCCCGGCAACGACGACGCTATCCGCGCGGTCAAACTTATTTCTTCCGTAATCGCAAACGCGGTTATCGAAGCAAATCAGGGCGAAACGCCCGTTCTTCCCGTAGAGGACGAAGGCGAGCCTACCTCTATCGAGGAGGTTGTTGCTGCCGTAGAGGCGGCGGTTGCGCCCGCGGCCGAGCCCGTTGCAGAGGAAAAGCCCAAAAAAACAGTAAGAAAGAAGGCTGTTGAGGCGCCTGCGGCCGAGGAAACGGCTGCTGCCGCGGCTACGGCTACGGAAGAGGCTCCCAAAAAGACGGTCAGAAAAAAGAAGACCGAAGTAACCGGTGACGCAGAGTAAAGGAGGACGAAATTATGGCAGAATTTACCGCTAAGGACGTAATGGCGCTGCGCGACAAGAGCGGCGCGGGCATGCTTGACTGCAAGAAGGCTTTGGTCGACGCAGACGGCAATATGGAAAAGGCTATCGAGCTGTTGAGAGAGCGCGGAATTGCGAAAGCCGTTAAAAAGGAAGGCAGAATTGCGGCGGAGGGCGTTGTAGGCGCATACGTTTGCGACGCATGCGGCGTTGGCGTGCTTATTGAAATCAACTGCGAGAGCGACTTCGTTTCCCGCGGGGAGAAGTTCCACGGAATAGTGGACGCGGTTGCGAAGGTTGTTGCGGAAAACAAGCCCGCGGATGTTGAAGCTTTGAACGCGTGCAAGCTCGGCAATGAAACCGTTAAGGATTATATAACGAACCAGACCGCGGTTATCGGCGAAAAAATTTCTATCCGCCGTTTTGTTATTTTCGAAACCAAGGGCAAAATCGAAACCTATATCCATATGGGCGGCAAGGTCGGCGTTATGGTAGAGGCTGTTGATTTTACCGCGGGCGCAGAGGAAACTCTGCACGACGTAGCGCTGCAGATTGCGGCGGCTAAGCCCGAGTATCTTGTTCCCGAAGAGGTGCCCCAGACGGTGCTCGATAAGGAAAAGGAAATTTTGCTTGTGCAGATGCAGAACGACCCGAAGAATGCGAAGAAGCCCAAGGAGATACTTGAAAAAATCGTAGCGGGCAAGCTTGGCAAGTTCTATTCCGACACCTGCCTTTTGGAGCAGCTGTTCGTAAAGGACGACAGCGTGAAGGTTGCGCAGGTTATAGGCAACAGGTTTAAGCTTGTGCGTTTTGTACGCTTCGAGATGGGCGAGGGTCTTGCAAAGAAGAGCGAGAATTTGCAGGACGAGGTTGCAAAGCAAATCGATGCAATGAAGAAATAAATAAGCGCTTTAAAAATTATAAAGCGGCGCGGCTGCAATATGTAGCCGCGCCGCTTTTTGTCGAAAATTTTTACAATAACCGATACACTTTATTGCGGTTTTTTATTTTAATCTGATTATTATTGTTGAAATTTATCCGTAGCCGTGTTATACTGTTTGGGAGTGAACAATTTTTGGAGCAAATATGAAACCCGCATATAAAAGAGTTCTGATTAAGCTTTCCGGCGAGGCGCTTGCAGGCCCCGTAGGGCACGGCCTTGACGAAAACGTCATATCCGGCGTGGTAGAGCAGATTAAGGCTATCCACGATATGGGCGTGGAGGTTGCGCTTGTTATCGGCGGCGGAAACTTCTGGCGCGGACGGCAGGGCAAAAAGATGGACAGAACCACCGCCGACCATATGGGTATGCTGGCTACGGTTATGAACTCGCTTGCAATGATGGACGCGCTCGAACAGCGGGGTATACCCACGCGCGTGCAGACCGCGTTGATTATGACGTCCGTTGCAGAGCCGTATATTTTAAGAAAGGCGTTGCATCACTTCGAGGAGGGCAGGGTTGTTATTATGGCCTGCGGAACGGGCAACCCGTACTGCTCCACCGACACCGCCGCGGCGCAGAGGGCGTGCGAAATTCAGGCAAATCTGCTTTTGATGGCAAAAAATATCGACGGAATTTACGACAGCGACCCCAAGCTTAACCCCAAGGCGAAGAAGTACGAGCATATCCGTTATATAGATATTATCAACAACGGAATAAGGGCTATGGATACCACCGCCGCGACTATGTGCATGGAAAACAATATTCCCGTGCTTGCCTTCGGGCTTGATGAGGAAAACTCCATTATCCGCGCAGTATGCGGCGAGCGCTTAGGCACGATTATAGATAATAAATAAGGAGCATATATATGATTGACAACGAACAGGTAGAGGAAATTTTGCTGGTTTTGGACGACAAGCTTTCCAAAACGGTAAGCGTTTTGAAAGAGGACTTTGCCGCAGTTCGCGCAGGACGCGCAAATCCGCATATTCTCGATAAAATAACTGTCGACTACTACGGCGCGCCTACGCCCGTCAACCAGACCGCCAACATATCCGTACAGGAGGGCAGATGCCTTGTTATTTCGCCGTGGGACGTTTCTTTATTGAAGGCGATTGAAAAGGCTATTCAGGTTTCCAACATAGGCATAACGCCCACAAACGACGGCAAGGTTATAAGGCTTGCCTTCCCTCAGCTTACCGAGGAAAGACGCCGCGATTTGTCCAAGCAAATCCGTAAAATGGGCGAGGACGCGAAGATTGCGGCAAGAAATATCCGCCGCGACGCCTTGGAGGGCTTTAAAAAGCTTAAAAACGACAAGCTGCTTTCCGAAGACGAGCTTGCCGCGTGCGAGAAGGACGTAGAGAAGTACGTTGCGGACGCGGTTGCGGAAATCGACGCGGCGACATCTGCCAAGGAAAAGGAGATAATGACCGTTTAATGGGTGAAAGTCAGCTTACGCCCCGCCATGTGGGACTTATTATGGACGGCAACGGCAGATGGGCGAAAAAACGGCTTATGCCCAGAGGCTACGGTCACAACGCGGGCATGAACCGTATGATAGGGCTTGCCGAGCGCGCGAAGGAGCGCGGCGTGCGGTACCTTACGGTTTATACTCTTTCAACCGAAAATTTCTCGCGGCCCAAGGAGGAGCTGGAAGGGCTTTATTCGCTCTTCCGTAAATATTTTGCGGAAAACGTAAAGAAGCTTTATAAAAAGGGCGCCGCGGTAAAAGTAATAGGCGATATTTCCGTTTTGCCGCAGGATATTCAAAGACTTTTGACGGACGGCGAAAAAAATTCGCCAAGGTCTGCGGAATTTACTTTGATTTTTGCCATAAATTACGGGGCGCGGGCAGAGATATTGCGCGCTGTAAGGCTTGCACAGGAGCAAAAAGAGGAAATAGACGCGGACGGCTTTGCAAGGCTTTTGTACACGGACGGCATTCCCGACCCCGATTTGATTATAAGGACGGGCGGAGAGAAGCGGCTTTCCAACTTCTTGATGTATCAGGCGGCCTATGCCGAGCTGTATTTCAGCGACACGCTTTTCCCCGATTTTTCCGACGGGGAGTTCGATAAGGCTTTGGACGATTTTTCGCGCAGAGAAAGGCGGTTCGGCAACGTTTAAGGACGGAATTGTAAATTTTAAGAATTAAAATAAGGATATTGTAATTTGGATACGGTTAAAAATGTTTCAAAACACAGTACTACCGTTATGAGGACGATGACCTCGGTAGTGTATATGGTGGCTGTTGCCGCGCTTTGCGCGCTTAAATGGTGCGTGCCCTTTACTACTACGGTTTTCGGCACAAACATTTATTGGGGCGCGCTCGGCTTTGACGCGGTTTTTTGCGCTATTTCCGTGCTGGGCAGTATAGAGTTTTTGCGGGCGATTGACAGCGGCAACGACGCGCATACAAAGAAGATTTCGCTTGCGCAGCGCACCTTTACAATCGCCTTTTGCGCCGTTACGGTGCCCTTGTATGTAATTCTCGAAATAACGTGGCGGGCGGGACTGCTTGCAATGGTCTGCGCGTTTGCCATTTATTTTATGTGCCTTGCGGCGACCTCGGTTTTCGACCATGAAAAAAGCTCGGTCAAGGGCACAATTTCGTGCGTGTTCTGCATGCTGTACTGCGGAATACTTTCCTCTCTGCTTGCCGCAATCAATCATCTGGAAAAAAATTCCATGGCGGCAATGCTTGTGCTTATTATCTGCACGGTGTTCACGGACGCGGGCGCGTATATAATAGGCACTATTTTCAAGCGTTGGATACCCTTAAAGCTTGCGCCCCAGCTTTCACCGAACAAAACGGTTATAGGCGCGGTGGGCGGAGTGCTCGGCGGCATACTCGGCGCGGTTGTGGCGTATTATATCATGTACCTTTGCGGCGGTATTAACACCGATATTTTCGTTTGGAGATTTAACGAGGTTTATCTCGAATTCCAAAGCGAGAATATCCACCCGCTTGTAACGTACGTCCTTGTGGGGCTTGGCACCGCAATTCTTGCAATGATAGGCGATTTGTTCGAGAGCGCAATCAAGCGCGAGTGCGGCATTAAGGATATGGGCAATATTCTGCCGGGGCACGGCGGCGTGCTTGACAGATTTGACAGCATGCTGTACTGCGGGGTGCTGGTGTTGCTTGCGTTCGGTACTATAATCGCGTAATATTAAGCCTTATATATACAGCGCTCTGCTGTGTTGCGGGAACATTTTCTCGGTCATTTACTTCAAGTAAACTCCCCTTCGTAAAATAACCCCGCGTCTTGCATAGCGCCGCATCTCTAATGCTTAGACGGCTATTGCTGTGAGCTGCCCGTATACTGCGTTTTTGACTTGGTTGCTTTTTAAGGCAAATTATACAACATAAATAAATTTACGAAAGCCGCCTTTATGGCGGCATTTTTAGTCATTAAATAATTTTTTTCGGGTATAATAAATATGAAAAACATTGCGTTAATCGGCTCTACCGGCTCAATCGGCAAACAGGTTTTGGAGGTTGTGAGAAGCAACCCCGCAAGATACAATATCGTTGCGCTTGCCGCGCAGAACCCTTCGGTGGAGTTTTCGCGTCAGGTGCGCGAATTCCGACCCCGTCACAACGCGCTTGCTTCTATGGAGAAGGAGGCCGCGCTGTCTGCCGCAGACTGGGAGAGCGCGGACATAGTTTTTAACGCCGCGGGCGGCTTTGCGGGGCTGGAATACAGCCTGAGGGCTATCCGCGCGGGCAAGACGCTTGCGCTGGCGAACAAGGAAACGCTTGTATGCGGCGGGGACATCGTTACAAGGCTTGCGGCTAAAAACGGTGTGGAAATTATACCCGTGGACAGCGAGCATTCGGCAATATGGCAGTGTCTTAACGGCGATAAAAGGGCTCAGTTTAAAAGGCTTGTCATTACGGCGAGCGGCGGCGCCTTCCGCGGAAAAAGCTTGAAGGAGCTTGACGCGGTCACCCCCGCGCAGGCGTTGAAGCACCCGACGTGGAAAATGGGCAAAAAGATTACAATAGACAGCGCGACCATGCTGAACAAGGGCTATGAGGTAATCGAGGCGCACGTGCTGTTTAATGCGCCCTATTCCAAAATAGAAACGGTCATTCAGCCGCAGAGCATAGTGCATTCGCTTGTGGAATTCAGGGACGGGGCCGTGCTTGCGCAGTGCGGAACGCCGTCTATGGAGGTGCCTATAAGCCTTGCGCTTTCTTATCCGCAAAGGCTTGCGACTACGGTTCGCCCGCTCGATTTCAAGCAAGCTTTTTCCTTGCAGTTCGAGCCGCTTAACCGCAAGGACTATCCGTTGTACGATTTGGCGTTGAAGTGCGGTAAGGAGGGCGGTACGCTTCCGTGCGCGCTTAACGCCGCGGACGAGGTGGCGGTAAAGGCGTTTTTGGACGGCAAAATCAAATTCACCGCCATATATGACGTGGTTGCGGGCGTTATCGCCGCAACCCCGCGCGACGAGGCGGTTAGCTTTAAGCAGCTTGAAGAGGTGGATAAGGCCGCCCGCTGGAAAGCGCAAAAAATAATATTCAAAATGCAGTAGCCGCGGCATATGTGCGGGGCAATGCGCAAATTAAAGGTATAGATGCAGCTTCTTTCGGTAACAACGGTATTGCAGACCATAGGCTCGGTTTTGCTTGCCATATTGATATTGCTTGTAATGATAACCGTGCACGAGTTCGGGCATTATCTTGCGGGCAAGGCGTTAAAATTCAAGATAAACGAGTTCGCCATAGGCTTCGGCCCCAGACTGTATAAACGCACCTCCAAAAAATCGGGCGAGGATTTTTCCATAAGGCTGTTGCCGTTGGGCGGGTTTTGTGCGTTCGAGGGCGAGGATAACGGCACGGACGGAGAAAGCGAGAACTCCTTCAACCGTAAAAAGCCGTGGCAGAGGATAATAGTGCTTATCGCGGGCCCGCTTTTCAACTATGCTTTGGCGCTGTTGCTTATAATAATCTCGCTGTTCGCGTTCGGGCAGACTGTGTTTATGGTCGGCTCGGTTGCGCCGTATCAGGGCGCGGGCGCGGAGGAATATATCGAATACTCCTTAAAGGAGGACGACTATATTCTTAAGGTTAATGGCAAAAATATCTTCCTTGTCACCGACGTTATGAGCGCGTTAAACGGCAAAAGGAGCGGGGATATGGTTGATGTTCGCGTATTCCGCGGCGGTAAAGAGCAGACCGTTAAGGTTAAACTGCGCACCGACTGCGATTTTGAAAATACGGAGCAGGCGTACAACGCCTTCGACGCGCTTGGCATTTTAAAGAACGGGGAGGGTCGCTATTATATGTCGGCGGTCAATTACCGCTTCGGCTTTTTTACGACGATAGGGCATTCCTTTTTATATTCCTTCCGCATAGCAGGCACGATTTTTAAGGTTTTGGGCGAGCTGTTGACGGGTCATTTAAGCCTTTCGGCCGTCGGTGGGCCTGTGACTACGATAAAGCTGACCTCGCAGCTGGCTACGCAAAGCTTGCAAAGCTTTTTCAATATCGCGGCATATATAGGGGTCAATTTGGCGGTTTTCAATCTTTTGCCCATTCCTGCGCTTGACGGAAGCAAGGTAATTTTCTGCCTTATCGAGTGGGTATTCCGCAAGCCCGTGCCGAGGAGGGTAGAGGCAATTATACATGCGGTCGGGTTTGTGCTTATTCTCGGCTTTGCCGTTTTGGTGGATATTTTGCAGCTTGTGCATTGTTAGCTTTATTTAATAAAAGAAAGCGGCGGACGCTGTTTAAAGGCGTCCGCCGTATATTATTATTTTTAAACTTTATTTTTCGTCGGTTGAAGCGGAAGCTTCGGTTTCAGCGGTATTTTGTACTGCGGTTGGTTTTTGTGCGTTAAATTTGCGGACTTGCTTTACTACGGAAGGTGCGCAAAGGACAAGTACGCCAACAGCTAATGCAATAGCAATATCGGGTAAAACATATCCTGCCTGATAACCAAGGCTATACAGCCATGCGGGCTGGTCACCGGCATATTCGCCGAAGGCAAAAACGCCGGAAATAAAGTGCATTATAAATCTGCCTGCACCTGCAACAATTCCACCTAAAAGAAATTGAATTTGCGGCAGTTTTTCAAGTTTTTTCAAATTTGCAAATATGCCGGCAAGCCCTATGCATGCGAAAGCGGCGGGATAGTCGAGGATAAACTGCGCGGGGTGAAGAATATACGGGTCTTGTAAAGCTTGCAAAAGACCGTAAATCATACCTGCAAATATGCCCTTTTTAGGACCGAACATAAACGAATAAATCATTAAGGGAAGCAATGAAGCAATAGTTATCGAACCGCCCTGAGGCATTTTAACTATGCGCAGATAAGAAAGTGCAAAACTCATTGCAATGCAAATAGCCGCATACGAAATAGTTTTGCTGTCAAAGCCCTTTTTGTTTTTTCTGTCGGCAATAAACGCTACGGCTATAACCGCTCCGGTTAAAATAATTGCAAATATATACAGTGCAATTTGGTTAACGCTGTCCTTGCTTACGCCGTTCATATCGCTGGAATTTCCGTTTGTAAAGTGTATTCCTGAACAAACCAACAGCGCAATTAAGGCGGCGCCTGCTAAACAGCCGGTTAAAATATATGTTAGTTTGCTGCGTTTAATAAACAGCGCAATTGCGCAGGCTGCAATAACTACGACAAGCACGAGTGCCGGCGCGAATAATATAGCGACAATACTGTCCTGCACAAAGGTAAGCGCAAGCAGTACAATTCCCGCCGCCGCCGCGTAAACAATGACGGTAATAAGGCTTATCTTTAAAAATTTTGCGCGTTTTTCGGCTTTCAAAGCAACTGCGCAGACGACGAATACGAGCGCAAGCGCAATAGTAAGCCAAAACAATGTCGCGCGTGTGGCGTTCAGCGGGGAATCAAACAAAACAGGATACCATTTCGATGACGCCAGAAGTGAAAATGACAACATTCAAAACTCCTTCTACCGCCGAAAATAAAAAATTGCTCCCGCGAAAAAATCAGGGAACAACGAAAAAAATCTCTTTGTACTATCGCTCAACCATTACGTTGCCGATTCAAAGGGTATAATCTCAGCCCGCATTAAAAAATTTACGGACACCCCCGACGGTATATTAAATTTTTATGATTAAATTATAAACTCAAAATATGAATATTGTCAACCGCAAAGCGTTGAAATTTTTACAAAAAGGCTTTATAATATTAAAAAAACTACGGATAAAGCTATGGGATACGATTTTTTTGCTTTTATGGACAGAATGAAGTACATCAAGCGCTGGCAGCTTATGCGCTCGGTACGGGACGAGAATATTATGGAGCACTCTCAGCAGGTGGCGATGCTTGCGCACGCGCTGGCGGTGATAAACAATAAAATTTACGGGGGAAGCGCAGACCCCGCAAGGGCGGCGCTGTATGCGGTGTATCACGAGTGCAGCGAGGTTATGACGGGGGATATGCCCACGCCGATAAAGTATTTCAACAAATCCATTCTGGGCGCGTATAAGGCTTTGGAGGACGAGGCTTGCAATAAGCTTCTCGGAACAATTCCGCCCGAGCTTCAAGGGGCTTTTGAGCCGTGCATAAAGCCCGATACGGCTTGTTACGAGTATTTGCTTATGAAGGCGGCGGACCGTCTTGCTGCGTATGTGAAGTGCCTTGAAGAGCTGCGTTGCGGAAACAAGGAATTTGCCAAAGCGGAAAAGTCCATAAAAAAAGACCTGCTTTCGCGCAAAATTCCCGAAGTTGAGTACTTTTTTCAGACCTTTATCGCAAGCTTCGATTTAAGCCTTGACGAGCTTGAC
The DNA here is from genome assembly GCA_013316055.1 of Clostridia bacterium. Lineage (GTDB taxonomy): Bacteria > Bacillota > Clostridia > Christensenellales > Borkfalkiaceae > Coproplasma. The sequence goes on from WSNM01000002.1 coordinate 28,990, forward strand.
GGACTTGCTTAAAATAACGTTGAAATAAAATTTTGCCGCCCGCGGACTAAAAGTCCGCGGGCGGCTTGCTTTTTAATAAATTTTTGAACCTGCTTCGTCCTCTAACCCCAAAAGATAGTCCGCGCTTACGCAAAAATATTTGGCTACAATATAAATATTTTCGGCTGTCGGCTGTATTTTGCCGTTTGTCCAGTCGGAAATGCTTGTGGCGGATATTCCAAGCTTGTCTGCCAGCGCACGCTTTGATAAATTATGCTCTTTTAAAAGGTTTGAAAGCCTTTCCGCAAATAAATTTTTCATAAATTTATTCCGTTACGGTGTTGAAATATTCGGCGTCGAAAAATTCCGACAAGCTCATGCCAAAGCCCTCTGCAATAGCATAAACTACGTTCAAGCTGACGGTTTTATTGCGCTGACGGCGAATTCCGCTTATAGTAGGCTCTGCAACGCCCGCAAGCTTAGACAGCTTGTACTGCGTAAGATTATTTTTCTTTAAAAGCTCGTCAATTCTTTTGGCTACGGCAGAAATTAATAAAAAATTTTGTAAAACCGCTTTGTTTTTCATAAAAAATATGATAGACTACTTTCAGATAAATATACTAAGCCATAGCTTAGTACTGTGCTATCGTTAATTAAGGAAAATTTTATGAAAAATTGTAAAACGCAGGCGCTGTGCGAAACGTGTATATATTTTGTTCGCCATTATGCTGAATTTAACGGAAAATTTTGCAAAATAGGGTGCGGGCATTGTTCTAACGTTCTAACGGCGCGCTTTCACCCGCAAAAAGAAAAAAATGTCCGTATGCTTTAAGGTGTAGGCTGTGGACTTCGGCTGCGGGACATTAAGCAAAAAATATTTCACTTGCATTTTTTGCGGCGTTATGATAAAATTTTTATGCATTTTTATTGTAACGGTGAAAAAATGAGAAAGAGAATAGCGGTCGCGGTTGTCGCGGCGTTAATGCTTATATCGTGCGTGCCCTTTATTTCGGGCTGTAAGGCGGGTATTCGGTACACCCTCAACGAGGACAAAGCCTCTTACACGGTGAAGGTGACGGGCTTTGCGGGCGCCCTCGGCGGCGAGGTTGTTATTCCCGCGGTTTACGGCGAGGGCGACAGCGCTTTCCCCGTGACGGCTATTGCAAATCAGGGCTTTGCAAGCACAAATATTTCCAAAATAACCATACCCAAATCGGTTAAAAGCGTGGGGATTTCCGCATTTATGTACTGCGCCAACCTGAGAGAGGTTGTTTTTGAGGACGGAAGCGGGGTAGAGGCGATTATGAACGGCGCCTTTGCCGCATGCGAGAACCTTAAAAGCGTGAATATTCCCGAAACGGTTAAGCTGATTTATCCTATGGCGTTTATGGGGTGCGCTTCGCTTAGCTCGGTCGAGCTGCCCGAAGTGCTTGAAAGAATAGGCTACCGCGCATTTTATCAGACGGGCTTGGAGGAAATTGTTATTCCCGCAAGCGTCCACGACGAAACCGTGCCCGACCTTGACGAAAACGGAGAGCAGAAGAAGGACGAGGACGGCAAGCTGCTTACGGTTACCTATATGGGCATAGGCTACGGCGCGTTCCATTCCTGCGAGAGGTTGAAGCTTGCAGTTGTAAACGCGAGGGTGGAAACGCTATATGCGGGGGTGTTCGGGTATTGCCTTGCGTTGGAGGACGTTTATCTTCCGCAGACGCTTAAAGCAATCGAGGGCGCGAAGTTCAGCGACGGTAAGCTGTATTACGGGCATGCTTTTCATCACGACGGCGCGCTTAAAAATGTGTATTTTGAGGGAAGCGAGGAGCAATGGGCGGCGATAGAGATTGACAATAAAGAGTACAAGGACAAGCAGATTTCGACGCCGTTCGATAATTCCGACCTGATTGAGGCGGAAAAACACTTCAACGCAATTTATAATAAGGCATAAATAAAGCCGTCGGCGCAAGGTGTTGCGCCGACGGCTGTCTTTTTAATGCTTCAATTCAAAATGAAAAAGCCTTACGCTCTTTCAACGGATTTAAGGCAACGCGTACAAACATATCCCGTAACCGTCTTGCCGTTTTCAACGTAAGAAACCTTCTGAACGTTGGCTTTGAAGGTTCTTCTGGTTCTTCTTTTCGAGTGGCTTACGTTGTTGCCCGTAGTCTGACCTTTTCCGCATACGCTGCAAACTCTTGACATAATTTATAGCACCTCCGTGGGGTAAAATTCTTAAGGTTAAAAATAAGGTCGCATAAAATCGACCTTGAATAATATAACACGCATTTTAAAAAAAATCAATCAAAAACGCTGCCTAAGTTTTATTTTTTTGAGTATTTTACAAAATAATTTAAAGCGGCTTTTATTTCAATACAACGAAATTAAGATATTTGTCGGGAAACACTTGCAAATTGGAATAAAATAGTTTAAAATATTTTGCGTATAAGGAGCAGAAAATGTCGGTAAATACAAGCAACGTGTACGGAAAAATTTCAATATCCGACCAAGCCATCGCAAAGGTGGCTAAAAACGCTGCGCTGGAATGCTACGGTATAGTCGATACGGCCTCCCGTTCGCTTACCGATTCCCTTTCCGAGCTTCTTAAAAAGCAGCCCGACGGGCGCGGAGTTAAGGTTGTTACCTCCGGCGACAGAATTTTTATCGATATTAACGTGGTTATAAAATACGGGGTTTCGATAAACGCCGTTGCCGAATCGCTTAAAGAGGGCGTTAAATACAAGGTAGAGCGCTTCACGGGAATGATTGTTGACACCGTGGACGTGAATATTATCGGAGTAAAGCTGTAAAACCGTGCTTTTGCGGAGCGGCTTTACTTTTTGTTTGCAAAAAAACCAGAACACACCAAATTATATTTGTACACACATAATTTCAGGAGTATTATGCAGAAAACGATAAACAGCACCGAGTTTCGCAAAATGGTTCTTTCCGGTGCGAGAATGCTTGAAATAAACAGAGCTAAAGTTGACGCTTTAAACGTCTTTCCCGTTCCCGACGGCGACACGGGTACAAATATGTCGCTTACACTTCAATCGGCGGTAAGAGAGATGAACGCATGCTCTTCAAACCGCTTTCAGGAAATCTGCGACGCGGTGTCAAAGGGCGCGTTGAAGGGCGCGCGCGGCAATTCGGGCGTTATATCCTCCCAGATTTTCCGCGGAATTTGCTCGGTTATTAAGGAAACAAAGGACAGCTTCGATACAAAAACCTTCGCAAAGGCGATGGAGGCGGGCACAAAGGTTGCTTACAGCGCCGTTTCCATTCCCAAGGAAGGCACGATTTTAACGGTAGTACGCTGCATGAGCGAGGCGGCGGCAAAGCTTGCAAGCAAGCATAAGGATTTTGTGGACTACCTTACAGCGCTTATCGAGGTGGGCGACGAAGCGCTTGCGCGCACGCCCGAGCTGTTGCCCGTTTTAAAGAAGGCGGGCGTTGTGGACAGCGGCGGCGTTGGCTTAATGACCATTATGCGCGGATTCCTTGCCGCTATTTCGGGCGAGGATACCGACCTCGAGGAAATTCCTACCGAGGCGATGGACAGTAACAAGAGCGAGGACGACGTTTTCGGCGATAATTCGGACATTATCAACCTCGATTTGGGCGATATAGAGTTTGCCTACTGCACGGAATTTTTCGTAATCAATTTAAAACAGATAACCACCCTTGCGGACATCGACAGGCTTAAAGAGAAGCTTATGCAAATAGGCGACAGCGTAATCTGTATAGGCGATTTGGAGCTTGTTAAGGTGCACGTTCACACCAACACCCCCGGCGTTGCGCTTAGCTATGCGTTGGAGCTTGGCGAGCTTGACAGAATAAAAATAGAAAACATGCTCGAAGAAAACCGCGCCCTTAAAGCCAAATTGGAGGCGGAAAAGAAGGAAATGGGCATGCTTGCAATCTGCGCGGGCAGCGGACTTGAAGAAATTTTCAAGGACTTGCTTTGCGACAGAGTAATAGAGGGCGGTCAGACCATGAACCCGTCTGCGCAGGATATTGCGGACGCCGTTCAGAAGATAAACGCAAGCAACGTTTTCGTATTCCCCAACAACAGCAACGTAATACTTGCGGCAGAGCAGGCCAAGGCGCTTGTGACTAACCGCACTATACACGTTATTCCCACCAAAAACGTACCGCAGGGCTTTGCGGCGGCGTTGCAGTTTAATGCGGACGCGTCCGTGCCCGAAAACAAGACGAATATGACCCACGCAATAGATAACGTTTCCTCCGGTCAGGTTACCTACGCGGTAAGAAATACGACCATGAACGGCTTCAAGCTGAAAGAGGGCGACATTATAGGGCTTGACAACAAGCGCATTCTTGCCAAGGGCGAAAATATAGACGAAACCACGTTGAAGCTTGTAAAGGCGCTTAAAAACGACGAGCACGAAATGATAACGCTTTATTACGGCAAGGAAGTGACGGAGGAGGACGCGCAGGCGCTTGCGGAAAAGCTTGCGGAGGAGTACCCCGACTGCGACGTCGATTTCCACTTCGGTGGACAGCCCGTGTATTATTATATGGTTTCACTTGAATAATTTTTTATAAGCGTCGCAAATATTAAAATCGAAAGGGGGAAGACAAAAGTCTTCCCTATTAATTTACAAATATGCAGTTAACGTCTTTAAGGTTCGTTTCCGAAAAGCGGGAAAAGGACTTCAACAAACTGAATATTTACAGCTGCGAGCAGCTTGTGCGGCATTACCCGCGCGACTACCTCGATTTAAGCTGCGTCACAATGCTTAAGGACGCGTACCACAACGACGTCATTTTAACGCTGTGCGAGGTTTTGAACGTAGAGGTAAACCGCTATGCCCGCCGTCCGTTCGTCAAGGCGCTTTGCCAGCAGAACGGCTGTATGTTCACCGCAATCTGGTTCAACCAGATGTATATGGCGACCAAGGTTGACAGGGGAGAGTACCTTTTTTACGGCAGAGTGCAGAACAAATACGGCTTCGGTTGCCAGATGGTAAACCCGCAAATCGAGCGCGCGGACAGAAATTCGGTGCTGAAAGGGTTTATTCCCGTATACTCGCTTTCGGGCAGCTTAACGCAGGGTATAGTGCGCGCGGCGGTAAGGCAGGCGCTTAAAAAAGTGCCGTTGTTAAGCCATATCCCCGCACCAATTCAAAAAAAGTATAAGCTTTTGCCGCTTGCGGAGGCGTATTATAAATTGCATTGCCCGCAGAACCGCGAGGATATAAGGCAGGCGTCCGAGCGCATTGCGATAGAGGAGTATTTTCTGCTGATTTCCGCCTTTAAGGTGATTAAGGGCGGGCGAGAGGAGGCGCGGCTTAACGCGTATACGGTCACGCGGGAGGACGTTAACTCCTTCATATCCCGCTATCAATTCGAATTTACCGAGGGGCAGAAGTCGGCTGTCGGCACAATTTTCGATTGCGTGCATTCGCCGCATAAAATGAATATGCTTTTGCAAGGCGACGTGGGCAGCGGAAAGACCGCAGTTGCCTTCGCGGGCATATATATGGCGGTCAAATCGGGTTATCAGGCGGTTATGCTTGCCCCTACCGAGGTTTTGGCGCGCCAGAACGGCGAGCTTTTGAAGCGGTATTTTCCCGATTACGAAAGCGCGGTGCTGACGGGCTCTACCCCCGCGGCGGAAAAACGGGAGATTAAAAAGGCCGTTGCAAGCGGCAAATGCAGTATACTTTGCGGCACGCATGCGGTCATTCAGGGCGACGTGCAGTTTGCAAGGCTTGCGTTTGCGGTCTGCGACGAACAGCACCGCTTCGGCGTGGCTCAACGCTCGTCGCTGTCGGAAAAGGGTGACGGCTGCGACGTGCTTATAATGTCCGCAACGCCCATTCCGCGCACGCTTTCGCTTATATTTTACGGCGATTTGGACGTGGCTACAATCAAGGATAAACCGCGTTCGCGGCAGGATATATCCACGGCAATTATTCCCGAGCGCAAGTATAACGATATGTATAAATACATTTCCGAGCAGGCGCGGGAGGGCAATCAGACCTATTTCGTATGCCCCAAAATCGAGGGCGACGACGAGGGCACGGTTATGTCCGTAACCGAGCTGTACGAGGATTTACGGGCGAAAATGCCGAGGGTAAGAATTGCGCTTTTGCACGGCAAAATGAAGGACAAGCAGAAGAACGGGATTATGCAGGCGTTTAAAAACAGAGAATACGACTGCCTTGTTTCCACAACGGTTGTCGAGGTGGGCGTGGACGTGCCCAACGCAACCACAATGATTATTTACAATGCAGAAAGGTTCGGGCTTTCCCAGCTGCACCAGCTGCGCGGACGCGTGGGGCGCGGCGATAAGAAAAGCTATTGCTTTTTGCTGATGGGCGCGGACAGCGAAGAGGCGCGCGAGCGGCTGAACGTTATAAAAAACAGCACGGACGGCTTCGAGATTGCAGAGGCAGACTTAAAGCTGCGCGGCGGCGGCGATTTTATGGGTACCCGCCAGAGCGGAAAAATTCTGTCGGAAATAAAAAATCTCAAATTCCCCGTAGAGGCTGTTTTTACCGCAAAGGCGCTGTCCGACGAGGCGTTTTGCGGCGCGTTCGACACGGCGGAGCTTGCGCGGATAGCGGCGGAAAGGTACGAAGGCTTAAAGGACGTTGTGCTTAACTGAATACATAAAAATGCGGCGCGCCCGAGTAATTCGGGCGCGCCATTCAATTAATTTTCAATTGTTTGTGCGGGAGGCTCAGTCGGCTCAGTCGGCGCGGACGGCTCAGTCGGCTCAGTCGGAGCGGACGACGTGGGCGGTGCGGTCGGTGCGGTCGGCGCATCGACGGGCGGTAGGGCATTCGGCTTATCTTTGCCGTATAATACTTTAAGTAAAACGGGCGTAAGTATAGAGGACACAAGTATAAGCAGTACCGTCATAATCATAAAATCTGGCGACAGCGCATACCCTCCAAGCGTTTCGGTATCGATTACCGCAGAGGTGACAATCAGCGCAACCTCGCCGCGCGCCATCATGCCTACGCCGCCGATTGCACTTTCGCGCCAGCTGTATTTAAACGCCTTGCAGATTGCGCCGCAACCGATTATTTTGCCTATAAGCCCCAACAGCACGGCAAGCAGTGCAAACAGCAGAATGCGCGGGTCGAGCTTTGCGAACGAAATGCTGGAAATACCTATATTTGCAAAAAACGCGGGGGCAAAAACGGTGTAGGTGTCTACCTCGACCTGACGGTCGGTATAGCGGCTTGCGCGTATGTCTGTGGACAGCACAACGCCCGCAAGAAAGGCTCCCGTTATATCTGCAACGCCGAAAATTTCTTCCGCAATCCAGCTGTAGCCGAAGCATACCGCCATTGCGAAAATGGGTATGCGGTGGTGCGTGGGCCAGCGCTTATCCATCCATTTAAACAGCTTTGATATTACAAAGCCCGCAAGCACGGCAAACACAAAAAAGCACACAATCATTATTACGGTGCCGTATATGGTCGATTTAAACGCCTCGAAGCCGTTTGCGTTTTCCGTAATGCCCGCTTTGCCCTTTGCTATGCCCGTGACTACCGAAAGCAGAACAATGCCGATTACGTCGTCAATAATCGCGGCGGAAATAATCGTAGTGCCCAGCTTGGTGTTGATTTTGCCAAGCTCCTTCAAAACCGAAACGGTTATGGCAACGCTGGTTGCGGTTAGTATGGTGCCGATAAAAATTCCGCGGAAAAGTCTTGTTTGGTCGGAAAAGCCCAGACCGATATTGCCGAAGGGCAGGGATATTAAAAATCCGAGCAAAAGCGGTACGGCAACGCCCGAAGTCGCCATTAAAACCGCGGCAAGTCCGGTGCTTTTAAGCTCCTTCAAATTAGTTTCCAGCCCCGTTGAAAACATAAGCAACAGCACACCAATTTTTGCGAAAATTTCAAGCGCGTTTTCTTTGGGTAGGGACAGCAGAGAAATGTATCCGCCGTCCTCGAAGCCGATAAAGCAGAAGCCGCCGCCGAACCATTTATAAAACAGCTCGCCGAAAATTGACGGGCCGACAAGTATGCCCGCGATTATGTAGCCGAGAACCTGAGGCAAGCCTATGCGCCTGAACAGTATCCCGAAAAATTTGGTTGCAAAAAGTATTATTGCAAGCACCGCCACAAACCCGATTGCCGTGTTGCCCTTAAAGCCCTCGAAGGCTAATAAAAAATTACTCATACCGCACCGTATTATATGACGAATTTAAAATAATGTAAATAAATTTGCGCTGCTTTTGCCAAAATTTTGCGCGCGGCGGTTTTTGGTAAATATATGAAAATTACAAGAAATTTAAAAAAAGGGGTTGACAAACCGCTCAACTGTGCTATAATGAAATCAGAAAAGAAAATAACTTACACAAAATGTTAGGTACCAACATTAATCCACGAGGTAAGCTATATGAAATATAAGTAGCCGCGAAAGCGGGTCAAGGTTCAATTTTAAGGCCGCGGAAGGATGCGGCGGCCGTTTCTGTATGACAGAGGGCAAAAATTAAAGGGAAAACTGTTTGGGAGGTAAAGTAAGATGATTTTATTTTACGCCAAAACGATTGAAGGACAAGGAAGGTAAACTCCGATGTACAACTTTACGGGGGAAATCTGATTCCGGCAGACGGTTGATTGATACGCAGAAGGTATGGCGCAATACCTGCTGCACGGTTTTTAAGCCGATTGGCCTTATGGTAACCGTGCGGAGGCGATTTCCGAATCAAAATTAAATAGAAGGCTACCCTGCACCGACGTATAGGCGCAGGGTTTGTTATTTTTGCGGTCGGGCCAAGCGGGCAGTGCAAAAAAAGAAAGCCCTTTTACTTACCCAAAGTAAGTAAAAGGGCTTTCGATATAAACTTCACCCAAGGGTTAAAATTTATTTCTTTGGTAATCAGTGCGAAAGTATCCAGCTTTTAACGTCGTCCCGTTCGATAGGGGTTACGTTCTCTTCGGGGTACTTTGATTTCTTTCCGCCGTAGGTGTAGATAAAATATCTGCCGTCGCTCGTTATATATAAGGTCTCTTCATAGCCGCAAGGGTCGCCGGGGGCACCGTAGGTGAATTTTTTATCTATAGTAGATTTTGCGGTGTCGTAAGCGACGCCGTCGATTTCTTTACACATAAAGCTTCACTCTTCCCACAGTTATCGATTAAACTAACCGAATAAATTTTATCATAACGGCAGATTTCTGTCAAATTAAAATATTTTTTGTTTAAACGGCGGCGCGCTTTGTTAAAAAATAAAGAATTTTGTTAAAAATCCGGTAATTTAACAGTATTTCTTTTATAATGTGCCCTCAATAATCAATCTTCCAAACCCAAAAGATAATCTGCCGAAACTTCAAATACCTTGCAGATTTTTATAATTGTATCAACAGTAAGCTGAATTTCTTCGCGCTCGTATTTTCCTACGGTGCTTTGGGTGGTTGAAAGCATTTCGGCTAACTGCGATTGCGTTAAGCCTTTTTCCTGTCGAATTTCTTTTATTCTTTGTCCGTACATATACAAAGCTTATCTGTTTATCTTAGGGTTATCCGTTCTTTCAAGCAGGTAATCAACCGAAACATTAAAATAATCTGCAAGCTTTATCAATGTTTCGTAATCAGCCTGATATTCTCCCGTTTCATAGCGGCTGATACTGTTTTGGTTCATATTTAAATCCATTGCAAGCTTAAGCTGTGAAATTTTTTTCTGTTCCCTTAAATTTCTTAATCTCTTTAAATTTAATCTTTTTCCGTAGTATTAATAATCTGATAATCCCAATAAGAAATCGGAAGAAGTTTCAAACAGCTTACAGATTTTTATAAGCGTTTTCAAATCGGGTTCGCGGTAGCCTTGCTCGTATCCGCCGTAACAGCTTACGGAAATTTCCAACGCGTCGGCAACGTCCTTTTGCTTTAAACCCCTTTCAACGCGCAATTCTTTCAATCTTTCTTTAAGTATCATAAAAAAACTCTACCATAAAACCGCGAAACGCGTTGACAGTACGCGAAACGCGTGCTATACTCTTAACGTAAAAACCGCGAAACGCGTATTATGGTGAATGTATGTCAAACGATGAAAATAGTGCCTCTTGTTTTAACTGCAAGCACTTTCTTCAATATTATGTAAAGGAAAAGCGGTTGTTCGAGCCGATTGATTACGGGCACTGCAAAAGGCGGGTGCTGACTTGTAAAGAGAGCATAGGCTTTCCGTTTGTGTGCGGTTGTAATTTTTGGGAAGAAAAACCGCAAGAAAATGATTAACATAATTTTTAGTCTGTCAAGAAAAAATGCTTGACAGATTTTTTTTGCGGTGGTATTATAGTGTCAAGCTGAATTGCTTTACAGTTTATGGACAAAATTTCTTTTATGCGGCTGTGGGATATTTATAACGGGCTGTTGACGCCCACCCAGCAGGAGCTTACAAATTTATACTTCAATCTCGATTTGACGGTTTCGGAAATAGCCGACGAAAAGGGAATAACCCGTCAGGCGGTGTCCGAATGTCTGAAAAACTGTCAAAAGCAGCTTGAAGAGTACGAAAAAAAGCTGAAATTTGCAGGGCTTGTAAGTGATTTGGACGCTTGGGCGGATAAAACCAAGGCGGAGCGTGCAGAGTATGCCGTTCCCGCAGAAGAGGTCATAAAAATTCTGCAAGGCTTCGGCGGCAAAGCAGACAAAGCGGACTGAAATCGTTCGGCAAAGCCGATAAGGCTGACTAAATAGGTATATAATGGGTGCATTTTCCTCCCTTTCGGAGAGATTAAATCATATATTTTCAAAGCTGACCAAGCGCGGACGGCTTACCGAGCTGGAAATCAAGACGGCAATGCGCGAGGTGCGCGTGGCGCTGTTAGAGGCGGACGTAAATATTCAGGTCGCAAAAAAATTCTGTGCGGACGTATCCGAAAAGGCTGTCGGGCAGGAAATTTTAAAGAGCCTTAACCCCGCCCAACAGGTCATTAAAATAGTAAATGAAGAGCTTATCGCGCTTATGGGCTCCACCAATCAGAAATTGACGGTTGCGCCCAAGCCGCCTACCGTAATTATGATGTGCGGATTGCAGGGCGCGGGCAAGACCACGCTTTGCGGCAAGCTTGCCGTAAATTTGAAAAAGAACGGCAAAAAACCGCTTTTGGTAGGGTGCGATATTTACCGTCCCGCGGCGATTAACCAGCTTAAAGTAGTCGGCAAAAACGCGGGTGCGGAGGTGTTTGAAAAGGGCACGCAAAGCCCTGTCAAAACCGCGAAGGAGGCGGTGGAGCACGCGCGCTCTATGGGCTTCGATACGGTGATTATAGATACTGCGGGCAGACTTGAAATCGACGAGCCGCTTATGCAGGAGCTGGAAAATATCAAAAGCGCCGTTGACGTAAGCGAAATTCTGCTGACGGTTGACAGCATGATGGGTCAGGTTGCCGTAAACGTTGCAAAAACCTTTAACGAGCGGTTAGAGGTGACGGGCGTAATTTTGACCAAGCTCGACGGCGATACCCGCGGCGGCGCGTGCCTTTCAATAAAGGCGGTTACGGGCAAGCCCATCAAATTTATCGGCGTGGGCGAAAAGCTGACCGATTTAGAGCCCTTCTATCCCGACAGAATGGCGTCGCGTATTTTAGGTATGGGCGACGTGCTGACGCTTATTGAAAAGGCGCAGGAGGCCGTCACCGAAGAGCAAGCCAAGTCCATGCAGAAAAAGATGCTTGAAAACAGCTTTACGCTGGAGGACTATTTAACGCAGTTCGAGAGCATGAAAAAAATGGGCGGGGCGCAGGCGCTTCTGGCAATGATGCCGGGCGGCTCTAAGGTAAAGGCGGAGGATATAGACGAAAGCCGTATAGAGCGCACAAAGGCGATAATTTTATCTATGACCAAACGCGAGCGGACAGAGCCGTCAATAATAAACTCGTCCAGAAAGAAGAGAATTGCGGCGGGCTCGGGCACAAGCGTGCAGGAGGTCAACCAGCTTTTGAAGCAGTTCGACCAGACAAAGCAGCTTATGAAGCAGCTTAAAAGCGGCAAAAGACGGTTGCCCTTTTAGCGGTTAACCCCCATATATGCTTTAAATAAATAAAAATTTTTATATAAACAGGAGAATAAAAAAATGGCAGTTAAAATGAGACTTACGAGAATGGGCGACAAAAAAAGCCCCTTTTACCGTGTGGTTGTTATCGATTCGCGCAAGGCGCGCTCGGGCGAGTATATCGACAAAATCGGTTACGTTAACCCCGTAAAGGTGCCCGCGGAAATCAACATCGACGTTGAAAAAGCTAAAAAATGGCTTGCAAACGGCGTTCAGCCCACCGAAACGGTAAAAAGCTATCTTGTAGCAGTCGGCGCAATGGAAAAGAGCAGCAAGCCCTCCGCGCCCAAGACCAACGATAAGAAGAAGAAAAAAGACTGATTAAACCGCATATAAGCATCGCATAACATTGTCGCGCTCCGCTTTTCTTCGGGTCATTTACGCAAAGTAAACTCCCCTTGAAAATGCTCGCGCTCCTTGTTCTGCTCGCTTCTCTGCAGTTTATGCGTTAAGCTTTAAACGGCTTAAATTTACAGATTGGGGGGCACATATCCCAAAGTTTCCGCCCCCGAGGGAGCAAAATTTATGGTTAATAACGTTCAGACGCTTATTAAGTACGTTGTTGAAAGCTTTGCCGAAAAGAAGAACGAAATCGAATACCTTGTAGAAGAAAAGGAGAACGTTATAGAGGTAACGGTGCTTCTGAATGCAAGCGACATGGGCAAGGTAATCGGCAAGCAAGGCAAAATTGCCAAGGCTTTAAGGACGCTTGTAAGCGCTTCCACGCCCCGCGACAGCAAGCGCTACGTTGTGGAAATTAAGGAAAAAGCTTAGTTTTTTTGTCATACAAAAAGCCGAACGCAAGCCGCTCGGCTTATTTTGCATATTAAAATAAAATTATGGAACAGAAAATAAGTATAGGCTCGGTTTTAAAGCCGCAGGGTATCCGCGGCGAAGTAAAGGTGAAGGTCTTTTTGGACAGCGCAGAGGAGCTGAAAAGCTTTAAGCGCGTGTTTATCGGCGGGGAGGAGTACGCCGTTATGTCCGTACGCGCGCAGGGCGAGTTTGCCTATACCGTGCTGCGCGGCATTGCGGATAGAAACGCCGCCGAGCTTTTGCGCGGGAAAGAAATCGAGGTATTCCGCAGCGAGCTGCCCAAGCCGCCCGACGGCAGATATTATATTGCCGATTTGACCGGCTGCGAGGTTGTGACGGCAAGCGGAGAGCAGATAGGCACGGTTGCTTCCGTTACCCCCGCAAAAACGGACGTATACACGCTTGAAACGCCCAAGGGCGAAGTAAGCTTTGCCGCGGCGGACGGCGTTATAGAGAGCGTGGACGTTGCAAACAAGCGCATTACTGTCAATAAAAAAAGATTTAAGGAAGTTTCTCTGTGAAAATCACGGTGCTTACGCTTTTTCCCGAAATGTTCACTCCGCTGTTTTCAAGCATAACGGGCAGAGCGGTAGAGGCGGGGAAGATAGAAATAGACCTTGTAAATATCCGCGATTTTGCCGACAACAAGCATTTTAAGTGCGACGACTATCCTTTCGGCGGCGGCGCGGGTATGGTCATGATGCCTCAGCCCATAGGCTCTGCAATAGAGGCTGTCGACCCCGAACACAGGGCTCACAGAATTTATCTTTCGCCAAAGGGCGAAACGCTCAGACAGGACAAGGTTTTTTCGCTTTTAGCGTACGAGCATATAATTTTGCTGTGCGGGCATTACGAGGGCGTTGACCAGCGCGTGATAGATTTGTATATCGATGAAGAAATTTCCATAGGCGATTACGTTCTGACGGGCGGCGAGCTGCCCGCAATGGTCGTCTGCGACTGCGTTGCAAGGTATGTGGACGGGGTTATTGCGCAGGGCTCGCTTGTGGACGAAAGCTTTGCCAACGGCTCGCTGGAATACCCGCAATATACCCGCCCCGCGGAGTACAAGGGGCTGAAGGTACCCGAAGTGCTTTTATCTGGCGACCATAAAAAAATCGACGACTGGCGCAGGGCGGAAAGCGAACGGCTTACGCGCACCCGCCGCCCCGATTTAAGAAAAAAACAATAATAAATAATTTGCGGCGCAAGCAAAAATCACATTTTTTGCTTAGCGCACCCAATTTGCGCAAACTTGCGCCTCAGCGGGTGAGCGGTTGCAATTATATTATATGAGGGCGCTTAGTATTGCAACCGCGAGGGCAGCGCCCTTACACTCACGAAATTTCGTAGCTTTCCGCTAAGCGAGAAATTTGTGAATAAGGATTATATGAAAACTATTCAGTGGTTCCCCGGTCATATGACCGCGGCAATGAGAATGATGGAAAAGCACCTTTCCATAGTGGACGGGGTTGTTTTTGTGTTGGACGCGCGTTGCCCCGCCGCTTCATTCAACCAAAGGCTGAAAAGGCTTGCGGGCGCAAAGCCAGTTTTATACGTTTTGAACAAGGGCGACCTTGCCGACGAGCGGGCGGATATTCTTTTGAAAAAAATCAGGGACAAGGGCGCCGCCGCAATAAAGATAAACGCCGTGAACAGCGGTTCACGGCGGGATATATCGGGGGCAATTGATAAGCTTGTGGCCGAAAAGCGCGAGCGAGCCGCTTTAAAGGGGCAGAGCAAGGTTTTTCGCTTTATGATTGCGGGCGTTCCCAATACCGGCAAAAGCACGCTTATCAATCTGCTTGCAGGCAGCCGTCGCGCCGAAACGGGCGACAAGGCGGGCGTAACGCGCGGCAAGCAGTGGATACGCTGCGACGGCTTCGAGCTGTTGGATACCCCCGGCACAATGCCGCCCGCGTTTGAAAATCAACAGCTTGCAAGGCGTCTTGCGTATGTCGGCAGTATAAACGACGATATTCTCGATTTGGACGACGTTGCGCTTGAATTATTGAAGGAGCTTTCCGAAAAATACCCTTCGCGCCTTAAAGAGCGGTACGACGTTTCAGACGGTACGCCGCTTGAAATGCTTGAAGGCGTGTGCAAAAAACGCGGCTTTTTGTTGCGGGGCGGCGATTACGATTACGAGCGCGGCGAGCGTGCGGTGATTGACGATTTCAGAAAAGGCAAGCTTGGCAGAATAACCTTGGATACTGCAGGCGATTTGGAAAATCTCGGCTTTTAACAGATATGGACAAGCTTTTTTACGAAAGACAGCTGACGGCGCAGGGCCGTAAATACATATGCGGCGTGGACGAGGTAGGCCGCGGCCCTTTGGCGGGGCCCGTGGTTTGCGCGGCTGTAATTATGCCGCTTGACGATATAATCGACGGCGTGGACGACAGCAAAAGGCTTTCTGCAAAGCGGCGCGAAGTGCTGGCGGAAGCTATTAAGCAAAAAGCGGTTGCCTATGCAATATGCCGCGTCGAACCGCAAGCAATAGACGAAATTAACATTTTGGAGGCGACTAAGCTTTGCATGAAAAACGCGGTCGAAGGTCTTTTGGTCACGCCCGATTTCGTAATGACGGACGGCAATATGACGCTGGACATATCCGTGCCGCAGCAAAGCATTGTAAAGGGTGACGGGCTAAGCTATTCGATAGGCGCGGCGTCCATTGTCGCAAAAGTCTGCCGTGATAAATTAATGGACGAATATGCCGCGCTGTTCCCTGAATACGGCTTCGAAAAAAATAAGGGATACGGCACGGCGGAGCATATCAACGCTATAAAGCAACGGGGACTGTGCGAAATTCACCGCAGGAGCTTTACGAAAAAATGGCAATAAAACCCCCTCGTCCGCAGGACGGCGGCGATTTATCCGCCGACAATATGCACAATAAGCGGCTCGGCGCAAAGGGCGAAGCGCAGGCGCGCAGTTATTTGCGGCTGCACGGCTGGAAAATTCTGAAAAAGAACTTTAAAAGCCCTTTCGGAGAGATTGACATAATAGCGCGCAAGGGTGAAGTTATCGCGTTTATAGAGGTAAAAACAAGGCTGACCGATAACTTCGGCGCGCCCTCGCAGGCCGTCACAAAACAGCGGCAAAGGCGGTATATTATGGGGGCAAGGTATTATTTTGCAAACAGAGAAATCGACTGCACGGTGCGTTTCGACATAATCGAAATTTACCGCGGTCAGTTAAAGCATATAGAAAACGCATTCCGCGACAGCTCGCGCTATGCGCATTAAATAAAGGGGGCAGACAATGGAAAAAAGAGCATACGATTTAATTTGCAGGGCCAGCAGAGAGGTGACGGTGAAGGTTATTTGCGGTCACTTTGCCACAAAGCATTCGCACGTCAATTACTGCGTGGATATGACGGGGGTAAAGTCGCAGCTGGGCGCGGCAAAGGCGGCGGCAAAGCTGCTTGCGGACAGATATTCGTCCACGCCCGTGGATACGATAATAACGCTTGACCGCATGAAGATGGTCGGCGCGTTTATGGCGGACGATTTGGCGCACTCGCACATCAATAAAAACCAGAATATTGCGGTTATCACGCCCGAAATAAATAACGGGGTAATGGTTTTGCGCGATAACTTTCTGCCGTTCGTAAAGGGCAAAAGGGTGCTTTTGCTTACCGCCTCCGCCACCACGGGCAAGGACGTGCGCAGCGTTGTGGAGGGCATAACCTATTACGGCGGCGAGGCCGTCGGCGCGGCGACCGTTTTCGGAGGTGAGTTCGAATGCCGCGTACCCGTCGTTAAAATCTTCGGGCTGGAGGATATCCCCGATTATTCTTCCTATGCCGCGGCGGACTGCCCGCTGTGTAAACGGGGCGTTAAGGTGGACGCGCTTGTCAACTCCTACGGGTACAGCAAAATCATATAAGCGGCTTTGCAGCTTGCAGAAAAAGCGCGGGAAAATTTAATTGTGAAAATTGCGACACACCCCTTAAAAAAGGTTGCAATATAATTTTTTATTTGTTAATATATGAAGGATTTCGGACAGTCCTCTGCATATTTATTGTGCAAGAATGTCGTATTTGAATGGAGGTAAATATAATGAAGGGTTTAGTAGAAGCCATAGAAAAGGAAAACATGAAGACGGAGCTGCCCGTATTCAACGTGGGCGATACCGTTAAGGTCGGCTTTAAGGTAATCGAGGGCACAAAGGAAAGAATTCAGAATTTCGAGGGCGTTGTAATCGCCAAAAAGCACGGCGGAATAAGAGAGAACTTCACTGTAAGAAGATTATCCTTCGGCGTGGGCGTTGAAAGAACGTTCCCCATACATTCCCCCAAAATCGCTTCGATAACCGTTGTAAGACGCGGCAAGGTAAGAAGGGCAAAGCTTTACTACTTGCGCGGCTTGACCGGCAAGGCTGCAAAGATTGCGGAAATAAAGTAAAAATCAAAAAAGGGCTCCCGCCTAAAAGCGGGAGCCCTTGTGTTTATTTAAGCTATACCCAAAATTCGACAAAAACCAACAAAAAATGCATATTTTAAAGTGCGTTTAACCGCTTTATGTTGGCTTGCCGCATAAAAAAATTAAGCTATGGGGGGGAGGAATGCTTTCAAAAATAACAAGCTTTGCGCTGTGCGGGCTGGAGGGCGTGCCCGTAGAGGTGGAAACAGACGTAAACAAGGGCGTTGTTTCCTATGATTTGGTGGGCTTGCCCTCCGCGTCCGTCAAGGAAAGCAAGGACAGGGTGGAATCCGCCATAAAAAACAGCGCGCTGTATTTTCCCGTAAATAAAATAACCATAAATCTTGCGCCCGCGGATATAAAAAAGGACGGCTCGCACTTCGATTTGCCGCTTGCAATCAGTATTTTAAAGGCAAGCGACCAGCTTACGGCGGACACCGACGGCATAGTTTTTTTGGGCGAGCTTGCGCTTGACGGGGCGTTGCGGCCGGTTACGGGCATAATGCCCGTTTTGATTTCCGCAAAGGCAAAGGGCTTTACGCGCTTTATTGTGCCCGCGGGCAACGCCAACGAGGCAAGCTACCTCGAGGGCACGCGCGTCTATGCGCTGTCGTCCCTGCGGGATACGGTAGACCTGCTTACGGGCGGGCGCGCCTTCAGCCCCGTTGAAAAAAGAGAGTTTGCCGCCGTCCGTAAGGAAAAGAGCTATAGCTGCGATTTAAGCTACGTTCGCGGTCAAAGGGTTGCCAAGCGCGCGCTTGAAATTGCCGTTGCGGGCGGGCACAATATTTTGCTTGCCGGCCCTCCCGGTACGGGCAAAACGCTGCTTGCGCGGTGCATTCCCACCATAATGCCGGATATGACCTTCGAGGAGGCGTTGGAGGTAACTAAAATTCACTCGGTTTCGGGCGAGCTGTCGGAGGAGGGAATAGTATATCTGCGCCCCTTCCGCACCCCGCACCATACTGCTACAACCGTATCTATGTGCGGCGGAGGCAGCGGAAAAATTCACGCGGGCGAAATTTCAAAGGCGCATAACGGCGTGCTTTTTTTAGACGAGCTGCCGGAATACTCCCGCAGTACTCTCGAAGCGTTGCGTCAGCCGTTGGAGGATAAAATAATCACCGTTGCAAGGTCGGGCGGGGCGCTTACCTTTCCCGCGGATTTTATTCTTTGCGCAAGCATGAATCCTTGCCCCTGCGGCAACTACGGCTCGGCATATCTTACCTGCACCTGCACGTCCTCGCAGATACATAAGTACAGGAACAAAATTTCCGGCCCGCTTCTGGACAGAATAGATTTGCAGGTAGAGGTGGACGGCGTAAAATACGAGGATTTGACGGGCGAAAGCCACGAGGAGCCGAGCGCTGCCGTAAAGGAGCGCGTTGAAATGGCGCGCGCAATTCAGCGGGAGCGGTTTAAGGACGAGGGCGCCGCCGTAAAGGTTAACGCAAGCATGGGTGAAAGGCAGATTAAAAAATACTGCAGGCTTACCGCCGAATGCGAGGACGTGCTGCGCTCTGCATTCGAGGCGTTGCATCTTTCCGCCCGCGCGCGTACGCGCATTATAAAGGTTGCGCGCACCATTGCGGATTTGGCTTTTTCGGAGGAAATTCTGCCGGAGCATATTTTAGAGGCGGCCTCCTACCGCAATTGCGTATAAACTTAATCATACCGCGGGTTTGCAAAATATAAAATCTGCGGTTTTTTGTTTGGTGGATAAATATGTATACTAAGGACGAATTAACGCTTATAGCTCTGTGCTCGTTCGAGGAGCTTACGTATAAAACGGCGTTTACCCTGATGCACGGGCTGGAAAGTAAAACGCCCGATTTTGCGAAATTTGAGGATATGCTGATTAAAAGCCATTCCGCGGGAGTATATAATAAAATAAAGGGAAGATTTTTCAGCGAAGAATACCGCGCCCGCATACTGCAAAGCTTACAGCGTCGCAAAATAGTATGCGTCACTTATTTTTCCAAGGACTATCCCGAATATTTAAGGCAAACGCCCTTTCCGCCGCTCGTTTTATACTGCAAGGGCAATACCTCGCTTTTAAAAACCCGCTGTTTTTCAGTTGTCGGCTCGCGTGTGACTACTCCCGCCGCGCTGACGGAGTGCAAAAAAATCAGCCGCGATTTAACTCGGCATTTCACAGTGGTGACGGGCATGGCGGACGGCGCGGACAGCGCCGCGATAGAGGGCGCGCTGGAAAGCGGAAGGGTTATTTCCGTGCTTGCGCACGGCTTCGATTATTGCTATCCCGCATATAACGACAGACTTGTAAAAACGGTGGAGGAGCGCGGCTTGCTTATAACCGAGCACACGCCGCAGATTGCGCCCAAGGCCTATCTTTTTCCTGTAAGGAACAGAATTATAGCGGGGCTTTCGGAGGGAACGCTCGTCGTTTCCGCAGGCGAAAAAAGCGGCGCGCTGATTACCGCCGATTATGCGGTAGAGTACGGCAGACAGCTTTTTGTCTTTCCTTATAATATAGGCGTTGCTTCGGGCGCGGGCTGTAATTCGCTTATCAAAAAAGGTGGTCAGCTTACCGATAATATACTTGACATTCTCTCGGCTTTTGGTTTAGACTTTAAGGAGCCTGAAAAACAGCCGCTCAGCGAGGAGGAGCAAAGGCTTTTCTCTTTAATCGGCAGCTCGGGCGAGATATTTGTGCCCGACGCGGCGGAAAAGCTTGGCAGACTGCCCTTTCAGCTTATTCCGCTTTTAACTTCTTTGGAGGTTAAGGGGCTTATCGTAAGGCTCGGCGGCAACCGCTATGCGGTAATTTAATATAATAACGTTCGGAATTTTCAAGGGCGGATTTATTTCGCCCGTTAAGAAAAGCCGCGACCTAAGCAATCTCGCAAAAACCGTAAGCATGAGATTTTTGCGATTGGGAGTTTTTTATGGATTTAATCATAGTGGAATCGCCCTCCAAGGCGAAAACAATTTCCAAATATTTAAAGGGCAAGTACAAGGTAGACGCTTCCGGCGGGCACGTAAGGGACTTGCCGGAAAAAAAGCTCGGCGTAAAAATTACGGCGGGCTTCGTGCCCCAGTACGAGATAACCGCCAGCAAGAAGGAGGTTATCAAAAGACTTTCCGCCGAGGCGCAGAAGGCGGACAGAGTTTACCTTGCAACCGACCCCGACCGCGAGGGCGAGGCGATAAGCTGGCATTTGCAGTCTGTTTTAGGTCTTGACGAAAATACCGAAAACCGCATAGAGTTCAACGAAATTTCGCCCGCCGCAGTGCAGAACGCATTAAAAAAGCCGCGCAAAATCAATATAAATTTAGTTGACGCGCAGCAGGCTCGGCGCGTTCTGGACAGGCTTGTGGGTTATAAGCTTTCTCCGCTTTTGAACAACCGCATCCAAAACGGACTTTCCGCGGGCAGAGTGCAGTCTGTGGCTTTGCGGCTTATTGTTGAAAGAGAGCGCGAAATTTCCGCGTTCAAGCCCGACGGATATTGGGTTATGAACGCGTTTTTACAGGATAAGGCGGCACAGTATGCGCCGTTTAAGACCGTTTATCAGTATAAAAAGAGCGGCGCAACAATCACGCAGGAGCAGGCCGAAGAGGTCGAAAAGAAGGTGCTTGCGGGGCAGTTTAAGGTCACCAAGGTCAAAAAGGGCGTAACAAAGCAGCACGCGCCCGCGCCGTTTACGACCTCGTCGTTGCAGCAGGACGCTTCTAACAAGTTCGGAATGTCCTCGCCCGAAACTATGCTTGTGGCACAGCATTTGTACGAGGGTATGGACGTCGGCGGCGACCATATCGCGCTTATAACGTATATAAGAACGGACTCCGTCCGCGTTTCGGCGGAGGCTCAGGCAACTGCTCTCGAATTCATAAAAACCACCTACGGTGCCGAATATGCCCCGATTAAGCCCAATTTCTACGCTACGAAAAAGGGCGCGCAGGACGCGCACGAGGCTATCCGCCCCATCAATCTTGCGGTTACCCCCGCAAGCGTAAAGGGCAGTCTTGACAGAAAGCACTATAACATTTACAAGCTGATTTACGACCGTTTTATCGCCTCGCAAATGGCGGAGGCGCAGTATAACTCTATGCAGATTGAAACGGAAAGCGCTGGCTATACCTTCAAGGCAAGCGGAAAAGCGCTGTTGTTTGCGGGATATACCGCGGCATATCAGGAGG
This sequence comes from Clostridia bacterium, assembly GCA_013316055.1. GTDB lineage: Bacteria > Bacillota > Clostridia > Christensenellales > Borkfalkiaceae > Coproplasma. The sequence continues at coordinate 50,414 of WSNM01000002.1, forward strand.
TTCAGAAAGAAGCGGACGAGGAGGAGAGCGCAAAATTATTCCCTCCGCTCAACGAGGGCGACCTGCTTACCTTAAAGGAATTTACCAAGGAGCAGAAGTTCACACGTCCGCCCCTGCGCTATACTGACGCCTCGCTTGTAAAGGCAATGGAGGAAAAGGGCATAGGCAGACCTTCTACCTACGCGTCTATAATTTCCGTACTTACAAAGCGCAAATACGTCGAAAAGGACGGCAAATATATGGTGCCGACGGACGTTGCCTATAAAATTACCGATATGCTCGTAAAATACTTTACGGACATTATGGACGTGGGCTTTACGGCGCATATGGAGTCCGATTTGGACAAAATAGAAGAGGGCGGCGTTGACTGGCACAAAATAATAGCGGACTTTTACCCCGGCTTTGCAGACCAGCTTAAAACGGCCTCTACCGACGGCGACGAGCCTACCGATATAAAATGCGAAAAATGCGGAAGCCCCATGATAAGGCGTCTGGGCAAGTACGGCAAATATCTTGCATGCTCCAACTATCCCGCATGCTCTAACATAGTCAGCGAAAGCGAGCAGGAAATTTCCGAAATGCGTTGCCCCAAATGCGGCGCGAACATGGTTGTAAAAAGCGGCAAGTTCGGTAAATTTCTTGCGTGCCCCAACTATCCGGAATGCTCTCTGATACTGCCTATCGATACCGAGCCGACGGACGAAAAGTGCCGCGAGTGCGGCGGAACAATGGTGATAAAGCCCGGCAGATACGGCAAGTACGTCGAGTGCGTAAGCTGCGGCGCGCGTCATCCGCAGGCAACCGAGGCAACCGCCCCCGCAGAGAATAAATTTGAGGGAATTTGCCCCGATTGCGGCAAGCCTATGCGCAGAATGCGCTCTAAATCGGGCAAAATTTACTTCGGCTGTACGGGCTATCCCGACTGCAAATTTTTAAGCTGGGATATACCCACGGGCAAAAAATGTCCCAAGTGCGGACAGTTTTTAATCAAAAAGAACGACGTTATAAAATGCTCGTCCAAGGAGTGCGACTATTCCGAGCCCGCTCCCGCGGACATTGACGCTGCGGAAGATGGAAATTAAGGTAATAGGCGCGGGGCTTGCGGGCAGCGAGGCGGCTTACTACCTTGCCGAGCGCGGATACAAGGTTGCGCTGTACGACATAAAGCCGCATAAATTCACTCCCGCGCATTCTAATAAATGCTTTGGCGAGCTGGTTTGCTCCAACTCGCTTAAAGGTAAGGACGCCTATTCCAATGCGTGCGGGCTTTTAAAGGAAGAAATGCGCATTTTGGGCTCGCTTACGATGGAGGCGGCGGAGTACGCGCAGGTGCCCGCGGGCGGCGCGCTTGCCGTTGACAGAGATAAGTTTGCCGAGTTTATAACCGAAAAACTCACCGCGCACAAAAACATAGAAATTATATGCGGAGAGGTTGTTTCCGTTCCCGAAGACAGGTGCATTGTCGCAACCGGTCCGCTTACGACAGACGCGCTTTCTAAAAGTATTTCAGACATATGCGGGGGGCAATTGCACTTTTACGACGCTTCCGCGCCCGTAATTTCCCGCGACAGCATAGCTTTCGACAATTGTTTTTTCGGCGACAGATACGGCAAGGGCGGCGACGATTATATCAACTGCCCGCTTGACAAGCAACAATACGAAGAATTTGTAAACGGGCTTTTAACGGCGGAAAAGGCCGTACTGCACGACTTTGACAAGCGCGAAATTTTCGAAGGCTGTATGCCCGTGGAGGTTATGGCGGCAAGGGGCTTCGATAGCCTGCGGTTTGCTAATTTAAAGCCCGTGGGGCTTAAGGACAAGGACGGCAACCGCTTTTACGCCGTTTTACAGCTGAGGAAGGAAAACGCGCAGGGCACGGCATACAACCTCGTCGGATGCCAGACAAATTTGAAATTCGGCGAACAAAAGAGGGTTTTTTCCATTATTCCCGCTTTAAAGCACGCCGAATTTTTGCGTTACGGGGTAATGCACCGCAACACTTTTATAAATTCTCCGCAGTGTTTAAACGCTGATTTTTCGCTGAAAAGCAATCCGCAGGTGTTTTTTGCGGGGCAGATAACGGGCGTAGAGGGGTATGTGGAAAGCGCGGCAAGCGGAATACTTTCCGCAATTCATTTGATTGAAAAGCTAAACGGCAAAGCCCCGCAAATTCCCGACGTCACAACGGTTATCGGCGCGTTATCGGCGCATATATCGGGGGCAAACGTAGATTTTCAGCCTATGAATGCCAACTTCGGCATACTCGCCCCGCCGGAAAAAACGATAAGGGACAAAAAGCAACGCTATGCTTATCTTGCCGAACGCGCGCTGGAAAGCATTAAAAAATATAAAAGTAATCTGGACAAATGAAATTAAAAGAAATTTTAAAAAACGAAAGGGAAAATTTCCCCGATTATTATTTGAAGTATAACAGAGCTGTCGTGCTTCCGTTTGTCCTTGCTTTTATTTTCGGCCCGCTTATCGTGCTTGCGGTAAGTATACCGATAGGCATTAAATACGGGGAACATATTTTAACCTTTGTTCCGTTTATAGCGTGGTCGGCGGTTCTCGCCCTTTTCACCGCCTTATATGTTGTAATAGGCAAGCGTGTTAAAAAGCGGTTGATTGCAGACCGCGCGGCGGAGCTGGAAGACAGGTTTAAGGATATTCCGTTGAACGAAGCGGCGGAAATTTTAAGACAAACCCATGTAATAAACGATAGCGGCTTTATTTGTGAGGACAAGGAAGTTTTCGGCGAAACCGCCGTACCGTTCGTCGAGGCGCGCTTTGCCTTCGGTTTTTATGTCGAGTACACGAAAATCGTTTTGAATATTGCCGTTGGGCGCAACGGCAGTGATGAAGTTTCAGCCGTTTTTGCGCTTGACGGCGCGCTTTATAATTTTTTAATAAAAAAAGGTTTCGATTTAAGCGGCAACTATGTTTTTGACCTGCTTATTAACGATAAAAAGAAATTTGCCGAACTGCTTTTAAACAGAAAAATCAAATATTTTTATGAAGCCTTCGGCAATAACGAGGTTTAATTTTATGACGGAATTTCACGCAACAACAATCTGTGCCGTAAAAAAGAACGGCATGACCGCGATAGCGGGCGACGGACAGGTTACCATGGGCGAAAACGTAATATTTAAAACCACTGCGCAAAAGGTGCGCAGAATTTACGGCGGCAAGGTAATTTTGGGCTTTGCGGGCTCGGTTTCGGACGCGTTTTCGTTAAGCGAAAAGTTCGAGGGTATGCTGAATAAGTTCTCGGGCAATTTAATGCGCTCCGCAGTGGAGCTTGCCGAGCTGTGGCGCACGGACAAATTCAGAAAGTTAGAGGCGCTTATGATTGTCGCTGATAAGGACACGCTTTTGATAGTTTCCGGCACGGGCGAGGTAATCGAGCCCGACGACGGAATAGCGGCAATAGGCAGCGGCGGCAACTACGCCTTGGCGGCGGCGCGCGCGCTTTATCAGAATACGAAATTTTCCGCAGAGCAAATCGCAAAAAAATCGCTTAAAATCGCAAGCGAAATCTGCGTATACACCAACGACAATATCAAGTGCGAAACGATATAGCAGCCGTTAGAATTTTAAGGAGTAAAAAATGGATTTGACGCCCAAGCAGATTGTACACGAGCTTAACAAATATATCATAGGTCAGGACGAGGCTAAAAAGGCGGTTGCAATCGCCCTTAGAAACCGTTACAGAAGAAGTAAGCTTTCGCCCGAATTGCAGGACGAAATCACACCCAAAAACATTATTATGAAGGGCCCCACGGGCGTAGGTAAAACCGAAATAGCCCGCCGTCTTGCAAAGCTTGTAAAGGCTCCGTTTTTAAAGGTGGAGGCAACAAAGTATACCGAGGTCGGCTACGTCGGGCGCGACGTGGAGAGCATGGTCCGCGACCTTGCCGAATGCGCTATCCGCCTTGTAAAGGAGGAAAAGACGGCGGAGGTCAGCTACCGCGCCACCGCCACGGCAGAGCGCAGAATTGCAAAGGTAATTGCCGAAATGCGCAAGGACGAGCGCGGAGAGCTTTCCCGCGATATTTTCGAGCAGAATATCGTGGACGAAATTCATTCGTGCAAGCTCGATAGCGTTATGATTGAAATCGAGGTTGACGACGTGCCCAAGCCGTTGGAGCTGTCCCCCGGCAGCGGCGCCGCCATCGATTTGGGCTCGGTATTTTCGGGTCTGGGAATGGGCAGAAAGAAAAAGCGCAAAATTTCCGTAAAAGAGGCTAAAAGCCTTATTATCGCAGAGGAGGCAGATAAGCTTATCGACAACGACGCAGTCAATGCCGAGGCCATCCGCCGCGCCGAAAACGACGGTATAATTTTTATTGACGAAATCGACAAAATCGCTGGCAAGGAAAACCGCGGCGGTGCGGACGTATCCCGCGAGGGCGTTCAGCGCGACATTCTGCCGATTGTAGAGGGCTGTACCGTTATGACCAAGTACGGTCCTATCAGAACGGATTATATTCTGTTTATCGCGGCGGGCGCGTTCCATGTTTCCCGCGTGGAGGATTTAATCCCCGAGCTTCAGGGTCGTTTCCCCATTCAGGTAGAGCTTAAAAGCCTTACAAAAAGCGATTTTATCAACATTTTAACCCAGCCGCAGAATGCGATAACCTCGCAGTATCAGGCGCTTTTGGCGGTTGATAACATCGATTTGCAGTTTGCGCCCGACGCGATAGAAAAAATTGCGGAAATTTCCGAGGATATCAACAACACCTCGGAGGACATCGGCGCGCGCCGCCTTCATACCGTTATGGAATATTTGCTTGAAGATATTTCCTTCAACGCGGGCGGCAACGACTATCCCGTTATCCGCGTGGACGTAAACGCCAAATATGTGGAGGAGCATCTGGAAAATATCGTCCGCAACCGCGATTTGAAGAAATACGTGCTTTAAAGGAGTAAATTATGCTCAATTTGCTTATCGGCATGTCCGACGGCATTATTATACAGATTATTTTGTTAATAGTCGGGCTTGTTTTTGCCGTTTGTATTGTGATTACCGTTTTAAGAGTAGTCAAAGCCCTGCGCAACACGTCGCGTACGTCCGACGGAAAAACCTCGTGGGATATTAAAGCTGCCGAGCTTGCGCAGATAATGTCCGCGGACGAGCTTTACAGCCTTGCGCAGTCGCATATCGAGCACACTATTCCGGAAGCTGACTTTGTTTTGGGCAAATCGCTTATGCGCAAAGCCGCCGAAGCGGGCAATGCGCAGGCGCAGTTTTATATGGGCAAGAAGCTTGACTATGACGACAATGCTCAGGCGGTGGAGTGGCTTAAAAAAGCCGCAGAGCAAGGCAATGAAGAGGCGGCGGAAAGGCTTGGCGACATTTATAACTACGGACGCGATAGGGGCGATAATACAATTGAGCCAGACTATAAAGAGGCGGAAAAATGGTATTTGCCGCTTGCCGAAAAAGGCAACGTAGAGGTTATGAAAACCCTCGCGCTTATGTATTCGCTTGACTTAAATGACGAAGAAAGCTCCCTCAAATGGAACATAAAAGCCGCCGAAACGGGCGATTTGGAAGCGATAGAGGCTGTGGTTGCGCATTACGATGTTGAGGACGATACCGAAAACGCAATCAAATGGTGCAAAAAAGCGGCGGAGGCGGGCGACGCGGGAAGCATGTACACTCTGGCAAGGCTTTACGAGTTTGCCGAAGAACCCGATATGGAGCAGGCGGTTTTGTGGTATAAAAAATCCGCTGAAAACGGCTATGCAAACGCAAACGTAAAGCTTGCGCTGCTGTATATCGACGGCAACGGAGTGGAAAAGGACGAAAATAAGGGCTTTGAAATGCTTCAAGCCGAAGCGGCGAACGGCAACGAAAGCGCGCAGTACCGCCTCGGGCTTTGTTACAAAAACGGCACGGCAACGGAAAAGGACGTAAAAAAAGCGTTTGAAATTTTCACAAAGTCGCAAAACTATTTCGCCTCCAAATATCAGCTCGGCTATATGTATCTTGAAGGCGAGGGCGTGGAAAAGGACGAAAAGAAGGGCTTTGAATACCTGTCGCAGGATACGGAAATTTTCGACGAGGAAGCGCTTTTCCGCCTCGGCGAGTGTTATTTTTACGGACGCGGCACCGAAAAGGACAAGGACAAAGCCCGCGAGCTTTGGCGCAAAGCCGCCGAATACGAAAGCGAAGAAGCTATTGAAGCGCTTGACAGACTTTTCGGCGAGCAGTTCGTTCCCGAAGATTAAATATTTAACAATAAGGAAAGCATATGATTAACATACCCAAGGGCACAAAGGACGTTCTGCCCGAGCTGTCGTATAAATGGCGGTTTATCGAGAACGCCGCCCGCGAAACTGCGGAAATTTTCAATATAAACGAGGTGCGCACGCCCGTATTCGAGCATACCGAGCTGTTTTTGCGCGGCGTGGGCGAAACAACCGACGTTGTAAATAAAGAGATGTACACCTTCGAGGACAAGGGCGGGCGCAGTATCACGCTTAAACCCGAGGGCACCGCCGGCGTGGTCAGAATGTTTATCGAAAACGGACTTGCAAGCACGCCTATGCCCTTAAAAACCTTTTATATAACGCCGTGTTTCCGCTACGAAAGACCGCAGGCGGGTCGGTTAAGGGAGTTCCACCAGTTCGGCGTGGAGGTGTTCGGCGCAAAATCCGCGGAAACGGACGCGGAAATAATCTTTGCCGCTTCAACCTTTTTGAACAAGCTTGGCGTAAGCAAAACCGAGCTGCAAATAAATTCGATAGGGTGCCGTATATGCCGTGCCGAATACAATAAAGCACTTAAAGACTACTTCCGTCCGCATCTTGGAAAAATGTGCGCAACCTGCCGCGCGCGGTTTGATAAAAACCCGTTGAGAATGCTTGACTGCAAGGAAGAGGACTGCAAAAAAATCACAGCCAACGCGCCGAAAATTTTAGATTATCTTTGCGGCGACTGCAAAACGCACTTCGAAAAGGTTAAACGCCTTTTAACGGCTCAGGGCGTAAAATACGTCGTTAACCCGCGCATAGTAAGGGGTCTGGACTACTACACCAAAACCGTTTTCGAATTTATTTCAACCGATATAGGCGCGCAGGGCGCCGTTTGCGCGGGCGGCAGATACGATAATCTTGTGGAAGAGCTCGGCGGCGCGGCATTGCCCGCAATCGGCTTTGCGGCGGGCATAGAGCGGCTGCTGCTGCTTATGGAAAACACGGGCGCAAGCTTCCCCGCGGCGCAAAAGCCCCTTATATATGTTGCGGGAATGGACGATATAACCCGTGCAAAGGCGTTTGAAATCGTTGCGGAGCTCAGGCTGAACGGAATTAACGCCGAAGCCGATTTAATGGAGCGCAGTGTTAAGGCGCAATTTAAGTACGCGGACAAATCGGGCGCGCACTATGTTGCGGTTATCGGCGGAAACGAGCTTGCGGCAAATACGGTAAACATAAAAAATATGGCGGACGGAACCCAGACCGCGGTTAATTTAAACGAAATTTATTCATACTTAAAAAAGGAGAAAAAATAATTATGGAACAGATAAATACTGAAAAATTCGACGAGCTTTTAAAGGGCGACAAGCCCGTGGTATGCGACTTTTTTGCAACGTGGTGCGGCCCTTGCAGAATGCTTGCCCCCGTAATGGACAAGGTGTCGGCGGAGTTTGCGGACAAGGCGGTTTTTGTAAAGGTCGATATTGACCAAAATGCAGAGCTCGCCGTGCGCTACGGCATTATGTCCATTCCCCTTGTCGCGGTTTTTAAAAACGGCGAAAAGACGGCGGACCTGCTCGGCTATACCGACGCAAACGGTATGACCGAATTTTTAAACAAAAATCTTTAAGGTAAAGAGCGCAAAGCCCGCCCGCAGACAAGCTGTCTGCGGGCGGGCTTTTTTTGCTTTTGCGCTTATTCGTCCTTGATATATTCCACTATATCCTCAACTCTGCAATCCAAAATTTTACATAAGTCGTCTATTTTAGCGGTAGTAATTCCGCCGTTGTGTTTCATTTTGTTTATTGTAGCCGCACTTATGCCGTGCTTGAAAATCAGAGTATAGGTTGACTGTCCTTTTTCTTTAAGAGTTTTCCATAATGGTGCGTAACTAATCATACTCAAAATATTAGAATGTAGTTATTTAGTTGACAATACTCATATATATAAGTATAATATAAAAAAGGCGGTAAAATAATGGAAAACAGATATATAAACGTGTGTAAGGACTGCATATATTTTTCTCAGCACTATATAAAATACGGCGGGGAGTTTATTCCCATAGAATACGGCTCCTGCATGTGCCCTCAGCTCGACGGCAAAAAAAGACGGCAGTTCAGCATGTACGACGGCTGCGACTTTCACAAGCAAAAAGACAATTAATTTTTCGCCCGCCCGCGGACAAGCAGTCCGCGGGCGGGCTTATTTTTCCGCAACAACCCAAAAGGTAAAATTTGCTTTACAAAATTTGTAATTATTTGTCGAAAACGTTTTATTTTTCGACAGTGCAATGATATAATAAATTCGGTAATATTTTATCAAATAGCTATAATCAGGAGAATAAGATGTCAAATATCGAGTTTGAGGGCACAAAGCAGCAGATGAGCGAGCTTAAAAAGTGCATCAAGGCGCACAAGGGCGAAAAAGGCGCGCTTATGCCCGTTCTGCACGAGGCGCAGAATATTTACGGCTATCTGCCTTCCGAGGTGCAGACGGTTATTGCGGACGAGCTTAACATTCCCCTTGCAGAGGTGTACGGCGTTGCAACGTTCTATTCGCAGTTCTCGCTTCAACCCAAGGGCAAGCACAAAATCAGCATCTGTCTAGGCACGGCGTGCTATGTAAAGGGCTCTGACAAGGTGTTGGAGGCCGTCGAGCACGAGCTGCGCATACGCTGCGGAGAGTGCACGCCCGATAAGAAGTTTTCTATCGAAAGCTGCCGCTGCGTTGGCGCTTGCGGACTTGCGCCCGTCATGATTATCGACGGCGAGGTTTACGGCAAGCTGTCGCCCGCGGACGTCAAGGGTATTCTCGATAAATATATGCAGGACTAAGGGGTGAAAAAATGACTGTTAAAGAGCTGAAAAAAATCGCGGCTGAAAAAGCCGACTTAATAAACGTCAGAAGAATTGTCCGCGAACAGGCGGAAAAGCTTGCTTTAAACACCGGTTACAGAAAGCAGGTGCTGGTCTGCGGCGGTACGGGCTGTACCTCGTCGCACTCGTTGCAGGTTATCGAACAGCTTGAAAAATCGTTTGCCGAGCTGGGCATTGACGACGTTTTAATCGTCAAGACGGGCTGCTTCGGTCTGTGCGCTCTCGGCCCCATTATGATTGTCTATCCCGAGGGCGCGTTCTATTCGCAAATGACGCCCGAGCACGCTAAAACGGTTGCCGAAAAGCACCTTGTAAAGGGCGGGCAGATTGTAAAAGAGCTTTTGTATGCGGAAACCGTCCACGACGACGGCAGCGTTATTCCGTTTGCGGAAATTCCCTTCTACAAGCACCAGATGCGTATAGCCTTGCGCAACTGCGGCGTTATCGCGGCGGAAAGCATTGAAGAGGCTATTGCCGCGGGCGACTATTCCGCGCTTGCAAAGGTTCTTTTCGAAATGACGCCCGACGAGGTTATTGCAGAGCTTAAAGCGGCGGGCTTGCGCGGCAGAGGCGGCGCGGGCTTCCCCACGGGCTTAAAATGGCAGTTCACCAAGGAGGCGAAGGGCGACAAAAAATACGTCTGCTGTAACGCGGACGAGGGCGACCCCGGCGCGTTTATGGACAGGTCGGTCCTCGAAGGCGACCCGCACACCGTGCTTGAAGCAATGACCATTGCGGGCTACACCGTCGGCGCGCAGGAGGGCTACATATACGTTCGTGCGGAGTACCCTATCGCGGTAGAAAGGCTTAACATTGCAATAGAACAAGCCCGCAAATACGGGCTTTTGGGCAAAAATATCTTGGGCAGCGGCTTTAATTTCGATATTCACGTCCGTCTTGGCGCGGGCGCGTTCGTCTGCGGCGAGGAAACCGCGCTTATGGCGAGCATTGAAGGCCATCGCGGCGAACCCAGACCCCGCCCTCCGTTCTCTGCGCAGTGCGGACTATTTAAAAAGCCCACCGTTTTGAACAACGTAGAAACCTGGGCAAGCGTTGCGCCCATTCTTTTGAAAGGCTCGGCTTGGTTTGCGTCTATCGGCACGGAAAAGAGCAAGGGTACAAAGGTTTTCGCGCTCGGCGGAAAAATACACAACGTAGGACTTGTAGAGGTGCCCATGGGCACCCCGCTTAAAACGATAGTATACGATATCGGCGGCGGTATTCCCAACAATAAGCTCTTTAAGGCGGCGCAGACGGGCGGCCCTTCGGGCGGCTGTATCCCCGCTGAATTTATCGATATAGGAATGGACTTCGACAACCTTGTCGCAATCGGGTCTATGATGGGCTCGGGCGGACTTATCGTAATGGACGAGGACACCTGTATGGTGGATATTGCGAAGTTCTACCTCGAATTTACCGCGGACGAAAGCTGCGGAAAGTGCGTTCCCTGCCGCATAGGCACAAAGCGCCTGCTTGAAATTCTGAATAAAATCTGCGACGGCAACGGCGAGCCGGAGGATTTGGAAAAAATCAAGGAAATCGCCGACCATATGAAGAGCTCGTCGCTGTGCGCGCTCGGTCAGTCCGCGCCCAACCCCATACTTTCCGCAATGGAGCATTTCGGCGACGAATACAAGGCGCACATTTACGAAAAGAAGTGTCCCGCCGGCGTATGTAAATCGCTTTTGAACTATTATATCGAGCCGGACAAATGCCGCGGCTGTACGCTTTGCGCGCGCAACTGTCCCGCAAGCGCAATTACGGGCACCGTAAAGAGCGTGCACGAAATCGACGCCAAAAAGTGCATTAAGTGCGGTCAGTGCATTGCGCATTGCCGTTTCAACGCAATTGTGAAGAAGTGAGGAGGGAAAAACGATGATTAATTTAAAAATAAACGGCATTGCCGTAAGCGTGCCCGAGGGCTCTACGATTTTACAGGCGGCTAAGCTTGCCAATATAAGAATTCCCACCCTCTGCTATTTGAAGGACGTGCAGTGCGTGGGCTCGTGCCGTATGTGCCTTGTAGAGGCAACGGGCGCAAGGGGGCTTGTAGCGGCGTGCGTCTATCCCGTTTCGGAGGGAATGGAGGTGCGCACAAACACCCCGCGCGTAAGAAAATCCAGAAAAACCACGTTAGAGCTTATTCTTTCCACCCATAAAAAGAAGTGTTTAAGCTGTGTGCGCTCTATGAACTGCGAATTGCAGAAGCTTGCGCTGGAATACAACGCAGAAGAGGATAAATTCGGCACCGACCACGATATTAAGCCCATTGATGATTTGTCGGCTTCGGTTGTGCGCGATAATTCCAAGTGCATTATGTGCACCCGTTGCGTTGCCGCGTGCGAGCATCAGACAATCGGCGCAATCGGCCCCAAAAACCGCGGCTATGCAAAGACAATCGGCTCTCCGTACGACGTTTCGCTTGCGTTTACGCCCTGCGTAAACTGCGGACAGTGCGTTGTTGCCTGCCCCGTAGGCGCGCTTTACGAAAAGAGCGCGGTTGCAGACGTCTGGGGCGCGATTGTCGACCCGACAAAGCACGTTGTTTTCTTCACCGCGCCATCTGTACGCGCAACCCTCGGCGAGGCGTTCGGTCTGCCCGTAGGCACCAACGTAGAGGGTAAAATGGTTTCCGCCATAAAGCAGCTAGGCGACGTAAAGTGCTTCAATATGGACACCACCGCAGACCTCACCATTATGGAGGAGGCGAACGAGCTTTTGGACAGACTTAAAAACGGCGGCAAAACGCCGATGTTTACAAGCTGCTGCCCCGGTTGGATAAAGTTTGCCGAGCATTACTATCCCGAGCTTTTGCCCAACCTTTCCACCTGCAAATCCCCGCAGGAAATGTTCTCGGCTCTGCTTAAAACCTATTACTGCGAAAAGAACGGCATAAAGCCGGAGGATTTGTACGTTGTTTCGGTTATTCCCTGCACGGCAAAGAAGTTCGAGGTCACGCGCGAGGAGCTGGGCAATTACACCGACGCGGCGCTTACCACGCGCGAGCTTGCCAAAATGATTAAGGAGGCAGGCATAGATTTCGTAAATATTTCCGACGACGTTTATGACAGCCCCTTCGGCGAGGCGAGCGGCGCGGGTGCGATATTCGGCGCAACCGGCGGCGTTATGGAGGCGGCTTTGCGTACTGCGGCGTATACGCTGGGCGGAAGCGGCGCGCCCATTGAATTTACCGAGGTGCGCGGCACACAAGGCGTTAAGGAGGCAACCTATACAGTAGGCGGCGCTACCGTCAGCGTTGCGGTTGCAAGCGGCTTAGGCAATGCAAGAAGGGTTATAGAGGCGATAAAGAGCGGAGAAAAGAATTACACCTTTGTTGAAATTATGGCTTGCCCCGGCGGGTGTATAAACGGCGGCGGTCAGCCGTACGTCCATGACGAGGTACGCAATAATATCGACTTAAAGACTGTGCGCGCGCAGGCGCTGTACGATTACGACGCGCAGGACAGCATGCGTTGCTCGCACGAGAACCCCGCAGTGACAATGCTTTACAGCGAATTTTTGGGCGAGCCCAACTCTCACAAGGCGCACAAGCTTCTGCACACTACCTACTCCAAACGCGATAAATATTGATATTAAAAAACACCCCGCCCCGCGGACGCAAGGTCCGCGGGGCGGGAAAAATTATATTTTTAAGGAGAGCCTATGGAAAAAGCTTTTGTAAAAAAGGTGCTTGCCGTACTGCTTGGAGTTTCGCTCGTAATTCTGGTTTACGAAACGGCTTCTTTAATAGTGGCTGCGGCGTTGTTTGACGATTTGCAAATTTTTGAGAACAGCTTAAACGACCTTGAAGCTTTTATAAAGTGGTCTGCGGTGGCGCTTGCGTGTATGCTTATACCCGCGCTTGCAAGCTACGTATTCGCTTTTTTCGGCAAGAACAAGCTATTCGTTTTAATTTCGGCAGCTTTAAGCTTAATCGTAACAATATGCTGTATTGCTTTTTTCTGTATGGCGCGAGTATACGCAATGCAGGGCTTCAGCAGTTCAAGCTATGCCCAAGGCGCGTCTTTTCTTTCGGAATTTATTCAGATTGCAATTGCTTCCGCACTGATAGGCGCGTACCTTCTTATTACGTTTTTGCGTTCGGTTAAGAAAAAACATACGGAAACCGTTGAGGTAACCGTTGCCGCGGAGGTGAGCGAAAATGAAGAAGCTTAAAGTATTGTTCGTAGCAATAATCTGCGCAGTATGCCTTTGTTTTGCGCTTGCGGGCTGTTCGGACGGAAGCTACGTTAAAGAAAGCTTTATTTGCGAAATATCGGAAGTCGATTCATCTAAGGATGAAATTGAAACCAGCTTTGCGGTAAAAATTAAAGATGACAAGGATTATAAAGCCGATTACGTTATCACTGTAAAAAGTAAGAACGGTAAAATTACAAGAAAGTACGGCTATACTTCGAATTTGAAAGAGCCCTTGAACGGTAAAGTAATCGTAACCGATTGGTTATACATTGACCGTTCGGACTACGGTGAGGACGGATACATTGTAGAGCTGACAAGCTTAAGGGTTTATCCTGATAACGGTGAAGATAAATCGGTAGACTATGCAATCGGTTTCGGCGTAACAGGCGGTGTGATACTGTGCGTAGTTACAGCGTTTTTCCTTGCGGATAAGCTTGTTTTTTCCAAAAAAGAAGATAAATAATTCCGTAAAAAGCAAGCCCGCGGACTTTCCGTCCGCGGGCTGATTTTTTGTTATTAAATCCGTGCTTTATGCCGCTGTGGGAGTAATCGGGCCGTCGCCGCCGAAATCGGGCAGAGGCAGATACTCGTCCAAATTCGCGGGGTACTTTATTTCGCCCGCAAACGCCTTTAAGGAAAGTGCGTTTTTCATATTGACTGCTATGCTTTCGCCCTCCGCCAAGGTAACCGTTGCGGACATGTCGGAATTAGTAGCAAAGCCCGCAAATTTACCGTTAGCGTCTATGGCTAAATATATTTCAAGCCTGCAATTTTCCCCCAAGGCAAGCCTTGCAGCCGTTGCCGTGTCGCTTCCCGCCAACAGTGTCATAAGCGTTTCGCCGTCTGCCGTAAGCTTTATTTTTAAGCCGTCCGAGGTGTCGATATAGCTTTTAAAGCCCGCCATAACGGCTATGCTTACAATTCCTTCCAGCCCGAGCTCGCCGTAAATATCTTCTTCTGCAAAGCCGTTCATACCGCCTATGCCGCCTATAATGTCACCGATGGTTGTAAACGGTATTTTATACTTGAACGAAGAGCTGTCCTCCGCACCGTCCGCAACTGTTTTTATGCTTGCGCCGACATAGACGTTCGAATCGTCGGTGTAAAGCTCTGCGTCCGCATTTAAGCTGTTCAATTGCTTTAAGCTGCTTTTAAGCTTGAAGCTTACACTGCCCGCGGAGCTTGCGCTTATGCCGTTTGCTTCGTTCTGCTTTAATGCTAATTTAAATTCCGCTTTTGCGTCCGCATTCAGCTCGAATTGCTCTCCAAGCGTCCCGCCGCCGTAGCTTGCGCCGAGCTTTGCGTTTGCTTTCAGCTCGTAGCCGAGCGCGTCCTTGCCCTCTTCGGGGGTAAAAAGCTTATCCTCGTCAACAGCTTTCACCGCATTTATCATTTCAAGCGCGGTCGCTTCCTTGTAATTGCCCTTTATAACGCCCTCATCGCCGCTTCCGCAGGCGGAAAATGCCACTGCGCCCACAGCCAGCGTCAGCGCGCAAAGCAAGGTCGCAACCGTTTTAAATCTTTTCATAGTACCCTCCTTAAAAATTTAGCTTATATACATTTTATGTCGTTTAATTAATTTAGTCAATAGTATGCAGACAATTAAATTTAAATTGCTATTGAACATTTAAAATTGCTGTGTTAAAATAAACCAAAAGTGCAAATAATCATTAATTGAACCGATAAGGAGAAAAATATGTCGCATAACGTTATTGCCGAAGGCAAAAGATGCTTAAACTGTAAAAAGCCGTTGTGCAGGACGGGCTGTCCCGTTAATACGCCTATACCGCAAATGATTTCTATGTTTTTAAACGGACAAATCAAGGAGGCGGGCAAAATGGTTTTTGAAAACAACCCGCTTTCCGTGGTCTGCTCGATTGTCTGCAATCACGGCAACCAATGTCAGGGTCACTGCGTGCGCGGCATTAAGGGCGAGCCCGTGGAGGTCAGCTCTATCGAAAATTTTGTATCCTCTGCCTACCTTGACAGCCTTGCGCTTGACAGGGCGGAGCCGAACGGCATAAAGGTAGCCGTAGTCGGCGCGGGTCCCGCGGGCATAACAATAGCCATAAAAATGGCTCAGCTCGGCTACGACGTAACCATTTTCGAATCCAAATTAAAAATCGGCGGGGTGCTTAGGTACGGCATTCCCGAATTTCGTCTGCCTAAATCGATAATAGACAAGTACGAGCGGCTTTTGCTTCAATTAGGCGTAAAAATCAAATACAACGTCACAATCGGCAAGGCGTTCGGCGTGGAGGAGCTGTTCCGCGACGGCTTCAAGGCAATTTCCATAGGCACGGGCGTTACGTGGCCCATTGCCCTCAATATCAAGGGTGAAACGCTCGGTCACGTCCACTACGGCGTGCACTTTTTAGAGCGGCCGGACAGCTTCCACCTCGGCAACAGCTTAATAGTAATCGGCGCGGGCAACGTTGCTATGGACGTGGCGAGGACTGCGCTTCGCCGCGGCGTAAAGGACGTGAAAATTGTTGTCCGCAGCGACCGTTACACGGCAAGCGAGGAGGAAAAGGAGTATGCGGAAATAGAGGGCGCGCAGTTTATTTTCAACAAGGCGCCCGTGGAAATTACGGACAGCGGCGTTATGTTTGCAGATACCGTGTGCGACGAAAATCATCGGGTCGTTTCCGTTTCGGATAAGCCGCAGCTTATGCGCGCGGACAGCGTAATGATTTGCGTATCTCAAAAGCCTTCCAACCTTATACTTACGCAGACGGAGGGGCTTGAAGTGAACGGGCACGGGCTTGCCAAAATAAGCGCCAACGGAGAAACCACCCGTGCAGGACTGTTTGCCTCCGGCGACGTGGTCCGCGGCGCAAAAACGGTTGTAGAGGCAGTCGAAACCTCCAAGCGCGTAGCCGCGGCAATGCACGAATATCTGCAATCCCTTCCCAAAGAGTAAATAATCAAAAGCGTGGGCGCAACATTAGTTGCGCCCACGCTTAATTTTATATTTATTTTCCTGCAAGCTTAAGCGCTTTTTTTACGGCTTTCTTACTTATGTCAAGCGTTTTGCATTGTTCTGCAAATTCGTCATAATCAGCCGTCGGCTGCGACAGAATAACCTCGGCAAGGTCCAAAATAGCCGGCTTTTTAAGCGCAAGCGTGTTTTTCGACATCTCGTTCAGCTTATCGGGGTTTTCGCACAAATCGGCAATATGCCTTTTTAGTTCCTTTGAATTTTTAAAGGACAGCAGCACGCCCTTCTTTTTAAGATAAACTATATTGTGCTTTTCCTGCGCGGGCACATGCTCGGTAACAAGCATAGGCACGCCTTTGTTTATAATTTCGGTTGCGCCCGTACCGCCGCACTTGCAAATTGCCAAATCCACGGCAGACAAATACAGCGGAACGTCGTCTGTAAACCCTACGTTAAGAATTTTTACCCCGCCGAGAGCCCCGCCGTGCGCATTGCCGCGCGCCTTTTTACTGCGTAAAAGCCTGTCTATCTTTTTAAAGCCCTTTTTATCCTTGCCGTTAATGGCAATTATCTGTGCATTTTTGTCCTTTAAGGCGCGTAACAGCTCCTTGAAAATTTTAAATCCGCCGCTCCACAGCCCGCCGCCGAACATAACAAGCACGGTGAACACGTCTGCATCAAGTCCCAGCTGCCTGCGCGCCTCGGCTTTGTCCACCATGTCAAGCGTGCGCGCGTTTACGGGCAGACCGAGCGGCAGAAGGCGCTCATACTGATAGCCTTCGGCTATAAACTCGTTTATAAAATCCTCGTTGGGAATGGCAAAATAATCAACGCCGATACCCGCCTCCCAGAACGGCGAATTTACATAGTCGAGGTTTGCCGCAATGCATTTGCATGGCAAATCGAGCATAAGCTTTAAATCCGTCAACGCGATAGAGCCGTAAAAATGCGTGCAGTAGATAACGTCGGGCTTAAAATCGAGTATATCCCTTAAAAGCCCGTCAAGCGTCGAGGCGACCGTATTCTGCGAAGGACAGCTGTACCTTTTTTCAGGGTCAGCCTTCATATATTTGTTGTAAAAATAATCGTACAAATGCGGCAATCTGCTTACCGCAAGACTGTATCCGCCGTCGGCAACCCATACGTTGAGCTTAGTGGAATAGCTTTTAAGCAAATCCACAACCTTAACCTCCGCGCCCTTGTCAAGCAAAACCTGCCTCATAGCGTTGGCGCACGCGTTGTGTCCGTTGCCCGCCGTAACCGTTAAAATAAGAACCTTTTTCATATAATATATCACGTTAATTTCAGTAGCTATAATTTTACATTTTATGTATATCTATGTCAAGCAATACTGATTTCATTGCACAAAAAACCAAAGCGCGCAGAATTGCCTTGACTTCGGCAATTCTGCGCGCTTTTTAATTTGCACCGCAATTTATCTTCTTATATCGTATTCCTGCTTCATAAGCTTCAATATAGATTCCTCGTCGTCGGTTATGTTAAAGTCGCCGTGCATGGTATGCTTTATTACGGACGCGGCAACCGCAAAGTTGACAATATCCTCCGCATTCATACCGCGCATAATCGCGTAAATCATACCGCTTGCAAACGCGTCCCCGCCGCCTACGCGGTCTAAAATATTAAAGCGGAAGGTGCGGCTTTCATAGGTTTCGCCCTCGTACCACATAAACGCTTTAAGGCTGTTTTCACTGCCGGAATGCACGTACCGCACATGCCTGCCTATTGCGCGTATGTTGGGATACCGTTTATTAATTTCGCGGAAAACTCTGTCCTGCTCCTTGTAGGTAGGGTTCATTGAAAGCCCGTCCTTTACGTCCCCGCCGTCCGCGGTCGGCAGATTGAAGGGCTCTACTCCAAACAGCACGTTTATATACGGCAGATATTTGGTAATGCAGTCGCGCGCCTCCTGCCAGCCCCACAGTGCAGAGCGGAAGTTGCAGTCAAAGCTGACGGTGATTTTCATCTCGTTGGCGGCTTTAAGCGCGTACATAACCAAATCGCGGCAGCCGTGCGACAGCGCGGGGGTAATGCCGCTTAAATGCAGCCAGTTATAGCCTTCAAGCGTCTTTTTAAAATCCACCGTGGAAAAATCGTACGCGGCAAAGGCGGAGTCCTTTCTGTCGTAGGTCACCTTGGACGAGCGCACGCCGAAGCCCTCCTCCAAAAAATATATGCCCATTCTGCCGTGCGGCGCGTAAATGCACGGCGAGCAGTGCACGTCGTTACTGCGCAGATACCTTATCGCCGCCTTGCCGATAGAGCTGTCGGGCACAACCGTGAAGTAAGAGGCGTCTATGCCCAGATTTGAAAGGGAGGCGGCAACGTTTGCCTCCGCCCCGCCGTAGGTTACCTTAAACTCGTCGGTTGTGCGTATTTTTTCGTAGTTGGGCGGCGAAAGCCTAAGCAAAAGCTCGCCCATGGTAATAAATTTAATATTTTGCGTATCGGTCATATTTTCCTCCCCAAAAACCAACGCCATAATTATATCACCTTAAAATTTAATAGTAAACACCCAAACCCAAAATTTCCGTTGCATTTTTGCCGCAGATTTGGTAAAATGGCTTTATGAAGCTTAAAGTAACCGTAAATTCGGTTGCAAACGACGTTGAATACGGCGGAGAACAGCTTTTGCACGTTGCAAAGGGCGAAGATAATTTCACTTTTGAATTATTATGATAAGTTACAACGGTATAATCGCATACGTTGAAAGCCTTGCGCATACATCGCACGACTGCCCGTGGGAGGGCGATTTTTATTCGCGGGTTTTAAGGCGCAGCGATAATAAAAAGTGGTTCGGGCTGATAATAAAAGCGCCGAAAAGCTTTTTTTGAGGTACGGCGTCAAGGCGCAGGACGGGGAAACCGTGCTCAATTTAAAATGTCCGCCCGATTTGCAGTTGTTTTTGCGGGAAAAGTACCCCGAATGGGTGTTGCCTTCATATCATATGAGCAAAACGCACTGGATTTCGGTAGTAATTGCGTCGGATATGCCGGAAGATGAGATTAAACAGTTGATAAAGTTGAGTTATGAAATAACGGAAAGCGGAAAACGCGCTAAAAACGGTTAAACGGAAAAACCGCACGCAGGAGGACGAATGAAAATAGCATTAAGCACAAGCGGAATGACGAACGGCGATTTGGATTTATCGGCATTTGAAAAATTAGGAGAGGTGAAATACTTCGGCGAGCTTCCCCGCGACGAAATTCTCGCGCTCGCCTCCGATTGCGACGCGTTACTCGTCAACAAGGTAATCGTGGACGAGCAGCTGCTTTCCGCCTGCCCCAAGCTTAAATACGTCGGCACGTTTGCCACAGGCTATAACGTTGTGGATTTGGCGGCGTGCAAAAAGCACGGCATAACCGTTTGCAATGTGCCCGACTATTCCACAAACGCGGTAAGCCAGCACGTTTTTGCACTGCTTTTGAATTATTACGGAAAAATAAGCGAATACACCGCCTCGGTATACAGGGGGGAATGGATAAAGAGCAAGTCGTTCAGCTATTCGCCCTATCCCACGCACGAGCTCAGCGGAAAAAAATTCGGAATATACGGCTACGGCAACATCGGCAAAAAAACCGCAAAAATAGCCGAAGCGTTCAGTGCGGAGGTCAAAATCTGCACCCGCACCGTCCCGCAAAACTGCCCGTACGAGGTTATCGGGCTTGAAGAGCTGCTTAAAACCTGCGATATAGTTTCTTTGCATTGCCCGCTTACCGAGGTAACCGCAAAAATGATAAACGCGCAAACGCTCGCGCTTATGAAGAAGAGCGCAGTGCTGATAAACACCGCGCGCGGCGGGCTTGTGGACGAGGCGGCGCTTGCCAAGGCCTTGAACGAGGGTAAAATCGCGTGCGCGTGCCTCGATACCGTTGACGGCGAGCCTATGTCCGCCGACAACCCCTTACGGCTTGCAAAAAACTGCTACATAACCCCGCATATGGCGTGGGTTGCGCTTGAAACGCGCGAGCGGCTTGTAGCCATAGCCGCCGCAAATTTAAAGGCGTTTATGGACGGAAGGCCGCAAAACGTAGTCGGCTGAGCTAAAACAAATAAACGCGCCCCGCGGACTTGCCGTCCGCGGGGCGCGTATTTTTTAAACCGAATTCAATTAACCGTTCCACAAATTGCTTTGGAAGCTTTCCAGCGTGTAGCTGATTGTGCCGAGGTTGTAGGAAATAGGCTGTGAAAGTTTAAGCATTGTCGCTCTGCCCGTGTTGTTGCGCTTGTCGTTTATTGCGGCAAACCAATAGGTCTGCGAGCCGCCCGGCTGCGCGCTGTTATAATGCAGGCTTGCCGCAACGGTCTGCAAGCCGTTTTCGGCAGGAATATAAAGCCCCTTTTCGCCAAGCCTTGCTTCAAGCCGACTTTTCAGCTGTGTGTTCTGCTCTTCATTGCTTAAAAGCGCCGCGGTACTGCCCGCAAAATTGAAATTTTCCACCGTGCCGCTTTTGGGTATATACAGACTTACCGCCTGCGCAAGCTTGCTGCCTACCGACAGATTTTGCGCGCGCGCCAAAATGTCTAAACAGTTTAAATCGAAAAGCGAATTTTTTGCTTTTGCAAGTGAAACTTCCGCAGTCTTTGTTTGTTCGTCTCGCGCAAGCTTGTCGGTTGTAACAGTCGTCACCGCCGAACCGCTGTAACTGTAAAAGCTTTCGTAAACCCTGTCGTATTTTTTATACGCCGCACCGTCTTTCAGCTCCGAGGGCTGTAACATATTCGGCGAAACGCTTTTTACAGTCTGTTTGGAGTAGAGGGGGCGCAGATAGTCCTTGACGGCAAGGAAGCGGCATTCGGTCACTATCTTGTCGCCCGTAAAGGTTTCGGTCTGCTCCTCGTGCTTCTTCGTCGCATTCAAGGTGTAGGTTACAGAGGATATGTCAAGCGTGGTTTTGTAGCAGTAAGCGATAATTTCGCCCGCCTCTGCATAAGCGGCCTTGTATTCCTCGGGATAGCCGTATGCCGACGCGTCGAATTTTTCCGCGTAAAATTCCGTTGTATAGGTGCTGTTTTCGCCGTAGGCAACCGAATAGTACTTATTGCGGTATTTTTCTTCGAGGGGGGTGTGGGTCACGGCGTAAGTAATTTTTTCCGCGCCCGTTCTGCCGTCCTCTTCAAAATTTTCGTTGCCCTTTATAATAGTCGGCTGAAACCCGCCGAAGCCCGTTCCCGAATACCAGTTAGAGCTTAAAACCGCACGGCTTACGGTGTTGGATTTACAGCCTGCCGCACCCACAACGCATACTGCGGCAAGCGCGGCGGCAATTATATAAAAAGGTTTTTTCATAAACGTTCCTTAAAAATTTATATGTGGTATTATATCATAACAAATTTGAATTGTAAAAACTTTTATGCCACAAAATCCTTAAAATTTAAATAAGCTTGTGGTATAATGCAATTATGATAAAGGCAGTAAGCTGCGCGGCGCTTTCAACCGCGCTCGAAAAACTGAAAAATATCGTCAAGGCCAACGAGGAAAAGCAAAAAAGAACGGTCATTTTTTGCGAGGACAGGCTTTCGCTCGCCGCCGAGCGCACTGTTTGCTCGGCAGTAGGCGGCACCTTTTTAACCTCGGTTTACACCTTTGCGCGCTTCCTTTCTTCCGAGGCAGGCAAGCCGCAAAACGTTTTAAGCGCGCAGGGCTCCGCAATGGCGGTACGCAGAATTATAGAAGAGCGTAAGGCGGAATTAAAGCTGTTCAAAAAGCTTTCCGCGGCAGGTGCGGCGCAGTCGGTTTACGATACAATCGCCCTGCTGTATTCCTCGCGCGTTTCGGCGGAGGACGTAAAGCGCGCCTCGCAAAGCGGCGGACTGCTCGGCGGCAAGCTGCACGATTTGGCTATAATCTACGCCGCCTACGAGGAGTATTTGAAGCAGAGCGGCTTTATAGACAGAAACAGCTATTTAAAACAGCTTGCGCCCGTAATCGAAAGCAGCGCAAAAATCCGCGGCAGCACTGTGGTGTTCCTCGGCTTTCAGGCTTTCACAAGCACCGTTACGGAATGCGCCTGCGCCGCGTTTACGTCGGCAGAGGGCGTTTGGGGCGTATTTATAGGCGGAGCCGAGGACATTTACGTCAACGAGGCGCTTGCCGCCTTTTGCGGCGCGGCAAAGGACTTCGGCGGGGCGGATACCGAGCAAATTATCGGCGAGCGCAATGCCGAGGCAGAGGCGTTAAGGCGCGGGCTTTTCGACCCCGAAAGCTTTTACCGTCCCTCGGTTTTAAGCGAAAGAGTGCATTTATACGAGGCGCAGGACGCCGAGGAGGAGCTTGAATTCGTAGCCGCAAGCATAAAAAAGCACGTTTTGGACGGAAACGAGCGCTATGCCAAAATTTCGGTAATGCTGCCCGATATGGACGTGTCCGAGCGGCTGCTTGCGCGCACCTTCAAGCGCTACCGCATACCCTATTACGCAGACAGACAGCTGCCGCTTTGCGAGCACCCGCTGTGCGCGTTCATAATCGATTATATTCTCTGCCACACCTCGGGCTGTCGCCCTTGCGACGTGGACGGGGCTGTCGCCTCGCCGTTTTTTACCGCGGACAGGTCGGACAAGGACGTTTTCCGTAACTATGCGTTAAGGCTTGCCTCCTTCCGCGGCGGCGTTAAGCGCGCGCCCAAGCAAGAGGTCTGCGCCGAGCTCGGCTTCGACTTCGAAGCGGTGGAAAGGATACGCGGCAGATTTCTCGAAGGTCTTTCCGTGCTTGCCTCAAACACAAATAAATCGGGCATATGCGGGGGTATACGCTCGCTTTTGGCGTATTTTAAGGCAGAGGAAAAGCTTTTGTCCCTTGCGGAGGACTTCCGCGACGAGCGCCCCGCGGCGGCGCAGTTCAACGCCCGCGCGTACGAGGCGGTTATGTGCGTGTTGGGAGAGGCGGAAACGCTTACCGACAAAAAAACGCCGGTAAAGGAGCTTGTAAAAATATTGAAAAGCGGCTTTGCCGCAATGAAAATATCCCTCATTCCGCCCAAGGCGGACGCGGTGTTCGTGGGCGATTTGGCGGCGACGGCAAACACCGGCTCCGACGTGGTTTTTGCGGTAAGGCTTACGGGCGACGTCCCCGAAGCAAGCTCCGACTGCGCACTGCTTACCGACAGAGAAATTGCCGCCTTGGAGGGGGTAAGTCTGAATATTTCCCCTAAAATCCGTCAGGTAAACGCGCGCAGAAGGGAAACGATAGCCCTGAATATCTGCGCTTTCAGAAAGCACCTTTACTTAACCTATCCCGTTTCGTCGGATGGCGAGGAGCGCGGCAAAAGCGAAATTATCCTTTACGCGCAAAAGCTTTTTGCCGCAGATGGCGGAAATTTGTGCCCCGCTGAGATAAGAAAGTACGAAAAAGCCGCCGCATACGCGCCCTATTATTGCAGCGAGCTTTTGCCCGCGGTCAGGTATCTGCAAAGGTCCTCCTCGGGGGCGGAGGCGGATTCGGTTTACGAGGTGCTTTGCCGCCGCGGCTTTGCAAAAATAGCGGACGCCGCGCTTGAAAATACTGTAAAACACGGCATATCACGGGGTCAAAAGCTTTATTTAAGCTACGGCAGTATTTCGCCCACCGCTTTAGAAACGTATTTTTTATGCCCCTATCTCAGCTTTATAAGGCAAGGGCTAAGGGTTCGCGAGCGCGAGGAGGGCGTTGTCCGCGCCGTGGATACGGGTAATTTTATCCATTCGGTTTTGCAGGATTTGGCGCCGGAGGTCAACGACGTTTCAACGGAAATACAGCTTGAAGAACGCGCCCGCGCCCTTGCGGAGGAAAAGCTTAAAAAACCGCCATATTCCTCGCTTACCGATTCCAAAAGCGGTCGTTATACGGCAGACGGACTGATAGAGGAGGCGGTAAAAATTTCCCGCGGAATGTACGCCCAGCTTAAAAATTCGGCGTTCAGCGTGTCTGCCACGGAATGCGTGGGCGAGGTTATGCTTGACGGCGGCGTAAAAATTTACGGCAGAATAGACCGCGTCGACCAAAGCGGCGACATGGTAAGGGTTGTCGATTACAAGACGGGCAATATAGACGCCTCCGCCGCAAAGTACTATACGGGCGCAAAGCTTCAGCTTCCGCTGTATCTGCTTTCCGCGGCAGAGGGCAGGCGCGCGGTCGGGGCGTATTACTTTCCCGCGGCGATAGAATACAAGGATAAGCAAGACGGAATTTTCCGTCTGCAAGGCTTTATGGACGGCAGTGACGAGGTGGTTTCCGCTTCCGACAGTCTTGTTCAGCCCAAGGGCAAAAGCGCCTTTGTCGACGCATATCTGGGGGTCAAAAGGATAGATTCCGCCATGACGAGGGAGGATTTTGCCGCCTTTTTGGAATATTCCCGCATGGTTGCGGGCAAGGGCGCGGGCGAAATGCTTGCGGGCAACGTAACCCCGTCCCCCGCAGCCGATACCTGCAAATTCTGCAAGGCGGGCGGCAGCTGCGGCTTTGCCGTGGGTCGCGATGGGGCGGAAAGGAAGAGCGGCTCGGTCAGGTGTACGGAAATAGCCGCGCTTGTCAAAAGCGTAAAGGGGGAAGCCGATGAATAAGCTTACGGCAGAGCAGTCCGCCGCGGTAGAAAGCGGCGGAAAGGTAATAGTTTCCGCCTCGGCGGGGAGCGGAAAGACCTTTGTTATGATAGAAAAGCTTGTAAGGGCTATTGTCGGCGGCGCGGATTTGGACGAGATACTCGCCGTAACCTTTACAAAAAAAGCTGCGGCGCAAATGAAGGACAAGCTCCGTTCCGCGCTGGTTGCACGCATAGACGGCGCGGACGCGGAGGTAA
The DNA here is from genome assembly GCA_013316055.1 of Clostridia bacterium. Lineage (GTDB taxonomy): Bacteria > Bacillota > Clostridia > Christensenellales > Borkfalkiaceae > Coproplasma. The sequence goes on from WSNM01000002.1 coordinate 75,424, forward strand.
AGGCAAGGCTGAAGGTACAGCTTTCCAAAATTTCCTCTGCGGATATTTCCACAATCCACTCCTTTTGCGCGCGGCTCATAAGGACGTATTTTTACGCCTTGGACGTGGACGCGGGCTTTGACATAATTTCCGCGGACGACGCCGTTGCAAGGGATTTGAAGTCCCGCGCAATGGACGCGCTTTTCGACAGACTGTACGAGGAGGACGACAACAGCTTTAAATTACTTTTAAGCTGTTTTGTAAAAAAGCGCAGCGACAGCTCGCTCCGCCGTTTAACGCTCGAAGCGTACAACGCCGTCCGCTCCTCGGCATATTACGAAATTCTGCTTGAAAATACGGGCAATTTATATTCGCAAAACGGCTTTAAGCTTGTCTGCGAGGAGTATAATAAAATACTTGCAAAGGGCTTTAACCGGCTTATATGTGCGGTGCAAGCCTTTAAAAGCAGCTTTTCCGCGGGCAAAAATGCGGAAGCCTACAATACCATTTTTGAAGAAATGCTTGCCTCGCTTACGGCATGCGCAAACGGCCCGCTTTTCGACGTCAGACCCCCGCTAACCGTAACAAAAAAGCCTGTTTCCCGTGCGGCGGACAGCGCGGAGGACAAGGCGGCAAGCGACTGCTTTAAGGCGTTCAGGGACGAGGTTGCAAAAAAATACAAATCGCTTTGCGCCGATTTGGAAAGCGAGGAGGCGGAATACAATTACTTTTTGCAGAGCGGCGGGGTTGCCGTTGCCTTTTCAAAGCTTTTATTGCAATTCGATAGGGAGTATGCCGAGGTTAAGCGGGACGAAAACAAGCTCGACTATAACGATTTGGAGCATTTAACCCTCAAACTGCTTGCGGACGAAGCTGTCGTAAACGAAATAAATTCGCTTTACAAATACATTTTTGTGGACGAATATCAGGACGTGAACCCCGTACAGGAGGAAATTATCTCCGCACTGCGCGGCGAGGTCTTTCTTGTCGGCGACGTAAAGCAGGCGATTTACGGCTTCCGCGGCAGTCGCTCGCAGTTCTTTTCCGATAAATTCAAGGGCTTTTCCCAAGGCGGCGGCAGTGCGCTAAGGCTTTCGAACAATTTCAGAAGCTCTGACGGCGTTCTGAATTTCGTCAACGCGCTGTTTTCGGACATAATGCAGCCGCAGTCGTGCGGTATAGACTACGCAAACGACGGAGTAATGCTTGCGGGCGGGGGCTATCCCGAGGGCTACGGCAATGCCCGCATACATATTTACGGCAAGGACGAAAAGGAGGAGCGGCGGCTTGAGGTTTATTCGGTCGCCGCGGACAACCGCCTTACAAGGCACTCCCGCGAGGGGCTTGCCGTGCTGGAAATTGTAGAAAGCGAGCTGAAAAAAGACCGCTACGATTTAAAGGAGAAAAAGTTCGTGCCCGTGCAGACGGGCGATATATGCATACTTACACGCAAAAACAAGGGCGCCTCTGCCGAGGGTATTGTGCGCGCCCTGCGCGACGAGGGCTATTCGGTTTCCGGCGAGCAGCAGCCGAATATCTGCGCTCTGCCGGAGGTAAAGCAGTTCCTCGATATTTTGTCGCTAATCGACAATGCCGAGCAGGATATTCCCCTTGTTTCCGCCTTGCTTTCGCCGTTGGGCGGGTTTTGCGAGGACGAGCTTGCCGAAATCCGCATAGCCTTAAAGGACAAAAAAGGGCTGTCCTTCCGCGAATGCTGCCGCGGCTATTGCGCGGTGATGCGTACGCCTATCGCGGAAAAGCTTAATGCTTTTTACAAGCGCCTCGAACGGCTTCGCTCGCTTTCGGAAATTGCGGATACGGGTGAAATTGCCGACGAGCTGCTTGAAAATTACGGCTTGGAGGCGGCGTACGGTCACGGCGGCGGCGCAAAGCTTAAAAACGTTTTAAAGCTTACAGACGAGGGCGCACAGCTTTCTCTGTCCGCATTTTTGGATAAAATCAAAACGGGCGGGTACGAGGTGTCCGCGCCGCTTTCGTCCGTTTCCGACAGTATAAAAATAATGACCATGCACGCGGCTAAGGGGCTGGAATTTCCCGTGGTCATAATTGCCGATATCTGCAAAACCTTCAAGGGCGCGGATTACAGCGAAATGCCGTTTGACGAGGCGTACGGCTTTGCACCCAAATATTACGACGCCCAAAATATGCTCACCCGCAAAACGGTGCTGCGCAGGCTTGTAGCCGCGCGCGCGGACGCGGAGGAGCTGAAAAACGAAATTAACTTGTTTTACGTTGCGTGCACGCGCGCAATGTGCAGCCTGCATATTCTTGCGGAGGAGGCAAAGCCCTTATCCGTCGGCGGCGCGGCAGACGCCCGCTGTTATGCGGATATGTTCGATATAGGCAAATTTTTCCCCGCGCCGCTTTCGCCGCACGCTGAATTTTCCGCCGCCGCAAGCAAAACGACGCTTTTATACCGTCCCGACGAAAGGCTGGTAAAGAGGATAGAGGAACGCTTTTCCGCGCCGTACGGGCACGCGGGCAGTATAGATTTGCCCGTTAAAAGCTCGGCTTCGGCAATACTCAAAATGCGCGACCTCGAGCCGTATTACGCTGAAAATAGGCTTTTCGGCGGCGAGGGCGAAACGGGCACGGCGCGCGGCACCGCTTACCACAGATTTTTGGAGCTGTGCGACTTTTCCTTAAAATCCGTTGATAAAATCGTGGAGGAAATAGAAGGCTTTGCCGTCAGCGGCAGACTTACCGACGAACAGCGCGACCTTCTTGACGCGGCGGAGCTTTCGGAAATTCTTCAAATGCCCGTGTTTGCGGATTTGGACGGGGCAAAGCTGTTCCGCGAGCAGGAATTTTTGTGCCGTCTGCCCGCAAACGAAATTCTTCCCGACGTCGTTGCGGAGGACGGGGTGCTTGTGCAGGGCGCAATCGACTTGCTTGCGGACCTTGGCGGCGCGGTTAAAATTATCGACTATAAATATTCGCACAAGTCCGACGAACAGCTTATAAAAACCTATAGGCCTCAGCTGGATTTGTACAAAAAGGCGGTCGCCGTAATTACGGGCGCCGCGCCCGAACAAATAAGCTGTACCATTGTAAACATTTTTGCGCGCAGACAGATAGATTTATAGGTCAAAAACAGTGTTAATTCGACAATATCCGCGGTCGTTTTTAATTTTTTACGGCTATAATTAATGCGTGATGTTTTCGGATTTGATTGATAAATTATACAATTTTATAGACGGTATTCCCTTTGACGGGCTTGTTTGGTACGTATGGGGCTCGTATACGGCGATTTTTGTGTCGGTTTTTGTGCTTACGCTTGCCTCCCGCAGGTTTAAGGCGGTATCAAAACGCCCGTTTTTGTGCTTAACCAACGCATATGCGGGGGTTAATCTTGCCTTATATCTTTCCGAGTGCGGGCTTGCGCAGTCGGTAATGATTACCGCGCTGTTCTGGACGGCGGGCTATATTCTGTTTGGCTTGCTTTGCGCCGTGTCAAAACAGCCCAAGCCCGAAAAGCGCGAGGCTGCCGCAGGCGGAACGGTGGTAACGGGCTTGCCCGTGCAAATTCAGGCGGCTCCGCCCAAGCCGGTAAAGCAGGACATTCCCGCGGCAAAAAACAACGTCAGATTAGAGCACGCGGCCTCGGTTACGGAAAAGCTGCTTTCCAAAAGCCTCGGCAAAACCGACCGTCAAGAGCTGGAAAAGCTTAAAAATACGCTTGCGGTGCTCAGGATAAAGGGCACGCTTTCACCCGCGGAATCGGAAATTTTAAACGAAAATTTTAACACTCTTTTAAAGCTTATGGCAAAATACAACGTATGATTTTTAATAAAAAGCATACAAAAAAACGCTTAAAAACGCAAAAACAGACGTCCGTTTTTTGCATAAATACACCCGAATTATCCATATTTAAACCGCCCCGCGTTCGCATGAACGCGGGGCGGTTTAAAACTTAAATGGATTTCAGATTTGTCTGTACGTATTCGCCCTGAGCCTCGGCGGAGGCAAGCACCTCGGCGGTAAGCGGCGTGCCCTTTTTTATTATTACCTTGCCGTCCTTAACCACGTCGGCTTTTATCCGCTTTACACGTTTTACGATAGCCACGTCGCCCGTCAGCACGCTGTCGGCGGGGTAAGTTTTTTTGCCTATCTTCGCTTTAAGCAGCTTGTTTTTGGAAAAGGTGTACTCCTCCAAAAAGCCGAGGTAGGCGCCGTTTTCGTCAAAGCCCGCGCAGCCCAGCCTTAGCGGCTTTGCGGCTTTTATCGCGCTTTCTCTGTCCTCGTAAATAATTTTATTGTTTTCTACGGAAACAATGCTGTTTATATCGACGACAAACTCGTTTTCGTCCTCGTCCGCGCAGATAAGGCATTCAAGTCTGCCCGCATTTGCGTTGACGGAAATAATATACCCCTTTTTGCACGCCGTGCTTTCAATCTTTTTTCCGTATAAGTCTGAAACCTTCATATTTTTCACCTCTGATAATTCTAAGAATAGAATATTTTTGCGCGCGCCGCCGTAACACGCTTTTTGCTTGATAAAAAGCTGTTATTTTGTCGATTTTATATTTTTTTGAATGTCGGCGCAAAAAAGTTTACATATGACTTGACAGGTGTAAACTTTAAGTGTAAACTGCATATAATATTTAAAAAACCGAACGGTACTGAATTTGAAGGATAAATACGACGTTATAATTGTCGGCGCGGGCGTGGCGGGGCTTAACTGCGCGCTGCACCTTCCGCGCGACAAGCAAATATTATTAATCTGCAAGGGTAATGCGGAAAAAAGCGACAGCTATCTTGCACAGGGCGGCATCTGTTGTATGCAGGGCGAGGACGATTTTGAAAGCTATTTTGCGGACACAATGCGCGCGGGGCATTCGAAAAACAATCCCGCCGCGGTGGAGTGCATGGTAAAATCCTCGCCGCAGATTATAGACGAGCTGCTCGCGCTTGGGGTAGAGTTCGCAACAAAGCCCGACGGCACGCTTGACGCCACGCGTGAGGGCGGACATTCCAAAAACCGCATCTGCTTCCATAAGGACTGCACGGGTAAGGAAATAACCTCGTGCCTTATGCGCCACGTTTCCGCATTGCCAAACGTGGAAATCCGCACCGATACTACCATGCTCGATATTATTTCCGACAATAACGAGTGCTTTGGAATTGTAGCCGCGGACAACGCAAGCGGAAAAATTTATAAGGCTTTTGCCGACTACACTGTTTTTGCGTGCGGAGGAATAGGCGGAATTTTTTCGCATTCCACAAACTTCCGTCTGCTTACGGGCGACGGCGTGGCAATCGCGCTTAAACGCGGCGTTGCGGTTGACAATATAAGCTATATACAAATTCACCCTACCACGCTGTACACGGCAAGGGAGGGAGAGCGGTGCTTTTTGATTTCGGAATCGGTGCGCGGCGAGGGGGCGGTTTTGCGGGATAAAAATTTCAACCGCTTCTGCGACGAATTACAGCCCCGCGACGTGGTAACCGCGGAAATTTTAAAGCAAATGAAAAAGGACGGCACAAGGCACGTTTGGCTGGATATGCGGCCGATTGACCCCGAGGAGGTGAAAACGCACTTCCCCTGCATTGTGGAGCAATGCAAAAAGGAGGGATACGACGTGTTTAAGGAGTGCATACCCGTAGTGCCCGCCCAGCATTATTTTATGGGCGGAATACGCAGCGGGCTTGACGGGCGCACCACCATGCAAAGGCTTTACGCCGTGGGCGAAACGTGCTGTAACGGCGTGCACGGGGCTAACAGGCTTGCTTCTAATTCACTTTTGGAAAGCTTGCTTTTTGCAAAGCGCGCGGCGCAGGATATAGCGGAAAATTATTCGGCTTTTAAGCAATTGCATGCCGAATATGCCGCGGATAAGCTTGTTTTAAGCGATTATTCCGACCCGAAGGCGCTGCTTAAGGAATATAAAAATTTACTGCTTGCCGCGATTGCGGAGGGCAAAGGAGAGTTGAAATGAACCTGAATGCCGACAAATATATAAGGCTTGCGCTCGAAGAGGACATAACAAGCGGCGATATCAGCACCGACGCTGTAATTACGGAATACAAAAAGGGCGCGGTTTCGCTTATCTGCAAGCAGAGCGGCGTTATCTGCGGGCTTTCCGTTTTCGAGCGCGTTTTTAAAATTTTGGACGAAAAGGTCGAGGTTGAATTTTTTGCCAAGGACGGCGATAGGGTTGAAAAAGGTCAGCATATTGCCGAGGTAACGGGCGATATACGCGCGCTGCTGTCCGGCGAGAGAACGGCGTTGAACTTTTTGCAGAGAATGAGCGGGATAGCCACCTATACGGCGGAGGTTGCCGCGCTTTTGAAGGGCAGTAAGACCAAGCTTTTAGATACCCGCAAGACGACCCCGAATATGCGCATTTTCGAAAAGTATGCGGTGAAGTGCGGTGGGGGCAACAACCACCGCTATAACCTTTCGGACGGGGTTATGCTTAAAGACAACCACATAGGCGCGGCGGGCGGAATAAAGCAGGCGGTTGCCGCAGCGAAAGCGCATTGCTCGTTTGTGCACAAAATCGAGGTGGAGGTTGAAAGCCTTGAAATGTGCGCGGAGGCTGTGGAGGCGGGCGCGGATATAATTATGCTTGACAATATGTCCGTCGCGGATATGAAAAAGGCCGTTGCGCTTATCGATGGCCGCGCGCTTACCGAGTGCAGCGGCAACGTCACCCGCGAGAATATCAAAAATATTACGGACGCGGGCGTGGACTTTGTTTCGAGCGGGGCGCTGACCCATTCTGCGCCCATACTCGACTTGTCGCTTAAAAATTTACACCCCGTGGAGGAGAAATGAGGTCGGAAAGGCGCAGAGAAGAGATTTTAAGCCTTATCGGCAATACCGAAAACCCCATTCCCGCCAGCGTTTTAAAGGAGCGGTTTAATGTTTCGCGTCAGGTTATCGTACAGGATATAGCCATTTTACGCGCAAACGGATACGATATTACTTCCACTAACCGCGGTTACGTTTTAGGGCGAACCGCAAGGGCGCTGCGCGTTTTTAAGTGCAGACATTCCTTTGACGAAATTGTGGACGAGGGTATGCTGATTATCGAAGCGGGCGGAAGGATAGAGGATATTTTTGTGAACCACCGCGTTTACGGCAGAATTTCCGCGCGGCTGGACTTGCAGAACCGTATGCACGTTGAAGAGCTGTACCGCTCGCTCGTTTCGGGCGCGAGCAAGCCGCTTATGAGCGTGACGGACGGCTATCATTATCACACCGTTTCGGCGGAAAGCGAGGAAATGCTTGACGAAATCGGTAAAATTCTGCGCGAAAATAAATTTTTGATAGAAATTTAAAGGTTTTTATAATGTATAAAAAAGCGGCGGGCGCAGAGAGCTATGCGTGGCAACAGCTTGTTTTATTGCCTTGTTACGGTATATTGATTGTACGGTAAACAGTAATTTATAGGTGTAAGATGGAATATAAAGAATATGGTTCAAAGAATAAAGATATTATAATTTTATTGCATGGTGGTGGTCTTTCTTGGTGGAATTATATAGATGAAATAGGATTGCTTGAAGATGAATTTCACATAGTCATTCCTATACTAGATGGACATTCGAATAGCGATACAAATTTTACTTCTATTGAAAGTAATGCTTTAGAAATAATAAATTTTATAAATGATAATTATAATGGGAAAGTAAAACTAATTGGAGGGCTATCATTAGGAGGACAAATATTGTTAGAAATACTATCTAAAAATCCTAATATATGTGAATATGCTATTGTTGAAAGTGCTTTGACAATTCCTATGAAATTTACTTATAAAATGATAGAGCCAACATTTAATTTATTATATTGTTTAATAAGTAAAAAATGGTTTTCAAAACTACAGTTTAAAAGTTTAAAACTTAAAAACAGTTTGTTTGATATATATTATGAAGATACTTGTAAAATTACAAAAGATAATTTAATTGCTTTTATGAAGTCAAATTCTAGTTATGAAGTCAAAGATACTTTATCACATACTAGAGCAAAAGTTCTTGTATTAGTTGGAAGTAAAGAAAGACCTATTATGAAAAAATCGGCAACTAAAGTTGCTGATTTAATACCCAATAGTGAACTTGATGTATTACAAGGGTATTATCATGGGGATATTAGCATAAATCATGCAGATGATTATGTTGAGAGGGTAAAAAGATTAGTTCGTTAAATTTCAATTTATCTTACTTAGTAGATTAAAAAACACTCTCGGAACAACTCGTCCGAGAGTGTTTTCTCATCGTTTAAAAGAGCAACTCTTAAAAATTTAGTTTTTTAATTCGCTTGGTCGAAATGACTTGAAGCTGTTTCTTCGGCGGTTTGCCGTTTTTTGCGCTTAGTCCAGCTGATAAAGCCGTAAATATCGTTTATTAAAAATACCGAAAAGCATACGACCATAGGGATATAGTTAAGCGACCGCGCGCACGCAAACGACCAAAGCGCGATAAGCACAATATCGTTTATAGTGAACGCCGCGGCGTAGGCGGGCACGCGCAGAACCATAAGGAACAGCGCGACAAAGCTTGTGCCCACGGAAATTGTGCTGACTATTAAATTTTCGGTATTAAAGGCGCGCAGAATAAAATAGAAGGCTGTTGTTACCGCCGCGGCGCAAACACACAAAACCGCGACATATTCGGGGGTTAATTTGCCAACCTTAACCTCGCCGCCCTTTTTTGAGGGGTTTTTTAGCCAGCTGATAAGCGAGGCGGTGCAGACGGGTATCTGCATACACAGATAAATTATCATCTCGCCGTAGTAGCCGAAGGAGAAGGATACGAATGCGTACACGCCCGAAAAGCACAGCATAAGCATAAGCCCGAACACGTCGCCCTTTGCCGAAAAAATCAATGCGGAAACGCCGGCAAGCGAGGTTGCAAGCGTTGCGTAGTCGGTATTTTTCACCGAAAAAAATGAGGCGATAACCGCCGCAAGCGAAAATATCCACAGCGCCCACTCGAATTTGGTTAGAGATTTGAACGGGTTGCGCAACCGTATTTTATGCTGTTTTTTATCGCGCGGGAATTTTTCCTTCATACCTTGAAATTATATTTATTAAAAGGCGCCGAAGTCAAGCGAAAAGCCGCTGTCTGCGGGCTTAGCAAAATAAAAAATTTTAAAATTCCGTATTTTACCAACAAAACAGACTTTTGAACGATTGTATATAGCGAGAGGCAAATTTGCAACAGTATCGGAGAATTCTATGACCCTTGATAAGCTCATGAAAAAGCTTTCGGACGGCGACGAGGCGGCGTTCGGACAGATTTACGCGCAGACGCGCAAGACGGTGTACTATATAGCGCTGTCTGTCGTGAAGGAGCGCGCCCTTGCCGAGGACGTTATGCAGAACGTTTATTTAAGCGTGCTTAAAAGCTGCGCGAAGGGTAGGACGACGCGCAAATGAAGCCGCGGCTTGCAGCAATGCAAGCCGCGGCGTTTGCTTTAATTTAAAAAATTCTTTAAAAAAACTTGTTACTTTTTTGTTTAAGCGCGGTTGCAAAGTTTTATATTAATATTGTAAGTAAGTAAAATATCCAGTCGACTGGATATCCGCTTATGTGAGAAATTATTATGGCAAAGAAAAAAACACAGGAAAATAACAACGAAACCGTTGAAAATTCGGAAGATACGGTAAACGCCGTAAACGAAGCGGCTTCGGCGCAGACGGACGAGCTTGAAAAAGCAACCGCGCTTGCAGACGATTACAAGCGAAAATGGTATGCGGTTTCGGCAGAGTACGACAATTACCGCAAGCGCAATGCGGCGGCTGTTTCAAAAGCCTATGCCGACGGCGCCGCGGAAGCAATTTTGAAGCTTTTGCCCGTTGCGGATAACTTCGGCTATGCGCTTTCCTCTGCCTCGGACGAAAAAACAAGGTCCGGTATAGACAAGGTTATAAAGAGCTTTTTAAATATCCTGTCCTCGTTAGGTATCGAAGAAATAGAGGTAGAGGCGGGCGCCCCGTTCGACGAAAGCGTTATGGAAGCGGTTTTAAACTTCCCGTGCGGCGAGGGCGAAGCGTCCAACACCGTAAAGCAGGTGCTTAAAAAGGGCTATAAGACAAAGGACGGCAAGGTGATACGCTACGTGCAGGTTGCCGTGACCGTTGAACAATAAATAAAAAACAAAGTGCGTTATTTGCGCAAAACAGGAGATATAAAAAATGGGAAAAGTAATAGGAATAGATTTGGGAACCACAAACTCGTGCGTGGCCGTTATGGAAGGCGGCGAGCCGGTTGTTATTGCAAACAGCGAGGGTAACAGAACAACTCCCTCGGTCGTATCGTTCAAGGCGGACGGTAGCCGTATAGTAGGTCAGGCGGCAAAAAGACTTGCGGTAGCCTCGCCCGATAAGACGGTTATATCCATAAAGCGCCATATGGGCGAAAGCTATAAGGTGAATATAGAGAAGGGCTATTCCCCGCAGGAAATTTCCGCAATGATTTTAACAAAATTAAAGGCGGACGCGGAAAGCTACCTCGGCACAAAGGTTACCGACGCGGTTATCACCTGCCCCGCATACTTCAACGACAGTCAGCGTCAGGCTACCAAGGACGCGGGCAAAATTGCGGGACTTAACGTACTGCGCATTATCAACGAGCCTACTGCTGCGGCGCTTTCCTACGGTCTTGACAAGCAGGAGGGCAGTCAGAAGGTTATGATTTACGACCTCGGCGGCGGTACCTTCGACGTTTCCATTCTGGAAATCGGCGACGGCGTGTTCGAGGTGCTTGCAACCAACGGCGACACGCACCTCGGCGGCGACGACTTCGACAACAAGATAATCGACTACCTTGTGGAAACGTTTAAAAGGGACACGGGCGTAGACCTTTCCAAGGACAAAATGGCAATGCAGCGCCTTAAAGAGGCGGCGGAAAAGGCGAAAATAGAGCTTTCCGGCATGAGCACCACAAACGTAAACCTTCCGTTTATCACCGTTTCTGACGGTGCGCCCCAGCACCTCGATATAGACCTTTCCAAGCAGAAATTCGACAGCCTGACTGCCGATTTGGTTGAAAGAACGGTAGAGCCCATGCGCAAGGCAATGCAGGACGCGGGACTTTCTTACAGCGATATATCCAAGGTAATAATGGTAGGCGGCTCTACGCGTATTCCCGCCGTATTCGATAAGGTAAAGCAGATTACCGGCAAGGAGCCGTTCAAGGGCATTAACCCCGACGAATGCGTTGCAATCGGCGCGGCTATTCAGGGCGGAGTGCTTTCGGGCGAGGTTAAGGACGTGCTTCTGCTTGACGTTATGCCTTTGACCTTGGGTATAGAAACCCTCGGCGGAGTATCCACGCCGCTGATTGAGAGAAATACGACCATTCCCGTAAAGAAAAGTCAGGTGTTCTCTACTGCGGCCGATAACCAGCCCGGCGTTGAAATAAACGTATTGCAGGGCGAAAGAAAGTTTGCCCGCGACAATAAGTCCTTAGGCAAGTTTATGCTGACGGATATTCCCCCCGCACCCCGCGGAGTGCCCCAGATTGAGGTTACCTTCGACGTGGACGCAAACGGTATTGTAAACGTAACGGCAAAGGATTTGGGCACGGGCAAGAGCACGAATATCACAATCACCGCTTCTACAAACCTTTCCGAGGACGACATAGACAAGGCCGTAAAGGACGCGGAAAAGTATGCGGAGGAGGACAAGAAGCGCAAGGAAGCGGTTGATAACAGAAACACGCTTGAAAGCATGATTGACGGGCTTGAAAAGACCTTGAAGGATGCGGGCGAAAAGCTTTCCGCAGACGATAAAAAGCTTGTGGAGGACGCTGTTGCAAAGGCTAAGACAGAGCTTGAATCGGGCGACGACGCGCGCATTAAGGCGGCAATGGAAACGCTGACAAACGACGTGCAGCCCGTTATCGCAAAAATCTATCAGCAGGCGGGCGGACAGGGCAATCCCAACGGCGGAAACGGCGGAAACGGCGACGACACCGAATTCAGCCAGCACTGATAATTCACTTAAATTCAATCGCGGAGAGGGTGTTGAAAAATACACCCTCTTTAACGGTATTTAAAGCATATACAGGGTTCAATTATGCCAGATAAGAAAAATTATTATGATATTTTGGGCGTATCCAAGTCGGCTACTCAGGACGAAATAAAATCTGCTTACCGCAAGCTTGCAAAGCAGTATCACCCCGACTTTCACCCCAACGACGCGGCGGCGGCGGAGAAATTCAAGGAAATTAACGAGGCGAACGAAACGCTTTCCGACGAGAACAAGCGCAAGCAGTACGACTTCGAGCTCGAACACCCCAATATGGGCGGAGGCAACCCCTTCGGCGGCTTTTCGGGCGGGTTCGGCGGCGGCTTCGAGGATATACTCAGCTCGGTGTTCGGCGGAGGCTTCGGCGGGTTTGGCGGCGGCGGACAGACCTCGGCGCGCGGCGCGGATATTCAGCAGACCGTAAGCCTTTCCTTTCTGGACGCGATAAAGGGCTGTACAAAGACGATACGGTATACACGCAACGAAAGCTGTCCGTCCTGTAAGGGCACGGGCGCGAAGGGCGGCACGGCCTTTCAGAAGTGCGCGCGCTGCGGCGGTAACGGCAGGGTTAAATTTCAGCAGGATACCATTTTCGGCAGGACGATACAGGTGGGCGCTTGTCCCGACTGCGGCGGCACGGGCAAAAAGATTACCGAGCGCTGTCCCGACTGCAAGGGAAAGGGCTATCAGCGCGCAGAAACGGTCGTAACCCTAAATATTCCCGCGGGCGTTGACAGCGACAGCAGCTTAAGAAAGCGCGGCTACGGTCAGGCTTCGGGCAACGGCGGAGAAAGCGGGGATTTGTACGTTTATTTCCGCATAGAGCCGCACAAAATGCTGCGCCGCAACGACAGAGATTTGTACGTGACCGTGCCGATTTCCTACAAAACGGCGGTTATGGGCGGTAAAATTTTAGTGCCCGCGGTTGACGATATGCTGGAATTGAATATTCCCGAAGGAACTGCGTCGGGTACAAGATTTACTATGCGCGGCAAGGGCGTTAAAACGGTAAACGGTACGGGCAACCTTATTGTTACCGTTGAAATAGATATTCCCGCTAAGCTCTCGCGCGAGCAGGCGAAAGTGCTTACCGAGTATGAGGACGGCGTAACGCTTAAATCGTGCGCAAAAATGCAGAGGTTTGCGAACGACGTTTCCGCAATATACGGCAAAAGGGTTGAAAAGCAGTAAATTTTTCGATTTAATTAAATCGCCCCGCGCGGCGTTGCGCGCGGGGCGATTATTTTTATCCGGCAAAATTATGTTAAAATTTAAAATTGTGGATAACGTATTTTTAAATTTGTGCGAAAAAGCGCCAAAAAAGTCGAATTTTCTTGCATTATTGCCTTGATGTTAATAAAATGTGGAAAACTATTTTCATTTACGGTTTTTTAAAAGTTGTACACGGTAAAATTGTGGAAAACTTTTTGTGGATAACCTTATAAAAATTACATAAAAAAACGTTTTTGAGCCGAGTTATCCACATTTATGCACTTTTATACATTATATAAATATTGCGCCGTGCTGGGGAATATGAAAGAAATTTCCTTTATACTGAAAGGAAATTTCTTAAAAAGTAAAAACGTGCGCCGTGCGTTTGAAATTTTCGCACACATTTCACATAAGCGTGCTAATATTCGGGGCGTTAAGGTTGACAATAAAATTTATATCGGTTATTGTATTAAAAATATACATATACGTTTAAGGATTTTGCAATGAGGATACAGCTTTCCGACCATTTTACCTATAAAAAACTGTTTATGTTCGTATTGCCGTCGATAGTTATGATGGTGTTCACAAGCGTGTACAGCGTTGTGGACGGACTTTTTGTTGCAAATTTTGCGGGTGAAAAGGCGGTAACTGCAATCAATCTGATTTTTCCGCTTATTATGGTGCTTGGCTCTATCGGCTTTATGCTCGGCGCGGGCGGCAGCGCGCTTGTCGCAAAAACCTTGGGCGAGGGCGATAAGGACAAGGCGAATAAATATTTTTCTATGCTGGTATACGTAACGCTTGTAATCGGCGTGGTTATTGCCGTTGCGGGGCAGTTTGTTGTGCCTGCGGTTGCAAGGCTTTTGATGCTGGGAGAGGTGGACGAAACCGTTTACGGCTATTGCGTGCTGTACGGCAGAATTTTACTTGCAGGACAGCCCTTTTTTATTCTGCAAAACATCTTTCAAAGCTTTTTCGTTACTGCGGAAAAGCCGCGTCTGGGGCTTTTGGTTACCGCCTCTGCCGGAGTGTTGAATATAGTTCTGGACGCGGTGCTTGTGGCGGGCTGCGGACTTGGACTGCTGGGCGCGGCGGTTGCAACGCTTACAAGTCAGATTTTCGGCGGGGTATTCCCCATAATATATTTTGCTTTAAGGAACAACAGCCTTCTGCGCCTTACAGAAACCAAATTCTATCCCAAGGCGTTTTTAAGGGCGTGCACGAACGGCTCGTCCGAGTTTTTCTCGAATGTGTCCTCTGCCGTGGTTATAATGCTTTATAACTTTCAGATACAGAGAATTCTGGGAGAGGAAATGGGTAAATCCGGCGTTGCGGCTTACGGCTCTATCGGATATATCGCGATGATTTTCTTCTCGATATTTATGGGCTTTTCGGTGGGCAGCGCGCCGCTTATGGGCTATAATTACGGCGCGCAGAATAAGACGGAAATGCATAACCTCTTCAAAAAAAGCCTTATTATAATGGGGCTTGGCGGCTTGATTATGTTCGGGCTTTCGGAAGGGCTTGCATACCCGTTTATAAAAATGTTCGGCTACGAGCAAGCCGTTTTTGAAATGGCGTTGCGCGGGTTCAGAATTTACGCTTGCGTATTTTTGACTGCGGGCATAAGCATTTACGCCTCCGCGCTGTTCACTTCGCTTAATAACGGGCTTATTTCGGCGCTTATTTCGTTTTTGCGTTCGGTTGTGTTTCAGGTTGCGGCGGTCATGGTACTGCCGATATTCTGGCAGCTTGACGGCGTTTGGGCGGCGGGCTGTATTGCGGAAATTTTTTCAATAATTATATCAGTTGTCTGCATAATCTGCTTCCGCAAAAGGTACGGCTATGCGTAAACAGTGCTAAGCGCAAGGGGGGCGCATTATGAACTATAAAAAAATAGCCGAACGCCGACGCAGTGCGCTTGCTCGTTCCGCAGGCGGTAAAGCGGTAAAAATTCATACCGAGGGCAAGGGCATAGGCGTTGTGAAAACGCTTGCGGTCGGCTTTTTTATACTGCTGCAGCTTGCGCTTATGCTGTTGCTGTTCCTTGGCGTAACCACCTCGTTTATATGGTATCAGCTTTTGGCTATGGCGCTTAGCCTTATATGCTGTATACATGTGCTTTCAAGCGAAAAAACCGGTCAGACCAAAACGGTGTGGGTGCTGTTTTTAACGGTGTTTTTCTACTTCGGGTATATTTTTTACGTGCTTTCCAGCGAGTACATATTTTTCGGCAGAGCACGGCTGCGCTACGGAGAAATTTTTGCGCGCACGGCAGAATACACCCCCGAATATCCTCGGCTTAGCGTTCTTTCCGTGCAGACGGCGCGCGACTGCGAATACCTTAAAGCGGTCGGCGGGTTTGCCGCTTATACTAATTCCCCGCTGAAATATTTCCCTTCCGGCGCAAAGCTTTTCGACGATGTGCTAAAACAGCTTGAAGGCGCAAAAAAATTCATTTTTATCGAGTTTTTTATTATTTCCGACGGATTGCTGTTTGAGAAATTCTTTGAAATACTTTCAAAAAAAGCGGCGGACGGGGTGAAGGTTAGAATTATCTGCGACGGAATGGGCAGTCACGGCACGCTGTCGATGAAAAACCGGAAAAGACTGAAAAACGCGGGCATAGATTTGCGGTTTTTCAACAGAATAGCGCCTATGTTTACCTTTGCGCTGAATTTGCGCGACCACAGAAAAATTATTGTGATTGACGGTAAAACGGCGTATACAGGGGGGTGTAACCTCGCGGACGAGTACATAAACCGCAAGCTTATGCGCGGCTATTGGAAGGATACGGGGCTTAAAATCGAAGGCGGCGCGGTTAGCGCAATATCGCTTATATTTTTGCGGCAGTGGGAATTTATTACGCGCACGGCAGAGGACTATTCGCCGTACCTTTTGGAAAACGCTGCGGACGCGGCTGCGGGAGAGGGCGTTGTTGTGCCGTATGCGGACGGAAAGGATTATAACCACGGCATATGTAAGGGGGTATTCGAAAATATTATTGCGGGCGCGCAGAAGCGGCTGTATATAATGACGCCGTATTTCGTGCCCGACGAGGATACCGCAAACCTGCTTGCGCTTAAAGCGCGGTCGGGCGTGGACGTTAAAATTATTCTGCCAGACCTGCCGGACAAGGCGTACGTTTACCGAGTAACCATAGACAATGCCGAGAGGCTTTTATCAAGCGGGGTAAGGATTTTTAAAATGAGCGGAGCGTTTGTGCATGCAAAGCTTATGCTGTCCGAGGGCTGCGCTTACGTCGGCTCTGCCAACCTCGATTTGCGCAGCTATTACAACCAGTTTGAAAACGGTGTGTACTTCACCTCGCCGTCCGCAATGGAGGAGGCGCTGCAGGACTTTGAAAAGGCCCTTGAAATATCCACCGAAATCACTGCCGAAAACGCGGCGAGAAACAAGCTTTTTTCCCGCATAGCGGCGGGGGTATTGCGGATTTTTTCTCCGCTTATGTAAGAAGTTAAGCATAGAAAAAGCCCGCCGCAACGGCTTAATCGCCGTTGCGGCGGGCATATTTTTACAAAATTTAACTATAAAACCTTTGATAAAAATTCCTTTAATCTGTCGGTTTGCGGCTGCTCGAAAAGCTGCTTGGGCGCGCCCTCCTCGGTGATTATCCCGTCCGCCATAAACAGCACGCGGGAGGCAACCTCGCGCGCGAAGCCCATTTCGTGGGTGACGATAACCATTGTCATTCCCTCGTCGGCGACCTCTTTGATAAGCGCAAGCACCTCGCCGACCATTTCGGGGTCGAGCGCGGAGGTCGGCTCGTCAAAAAGCATAACCTTAGGGCTCATTGCCAGCGCCCTTATTATTGCAATGCGCTGGCGCTGTCCGCCGGAGAGGGTGGAGGGGTAAACGTCGGCCTTGTCCAAAAGCCCTATGCGCTCCAAAAGCCGTTTTGCGTTTTGCTCTGCCTCTGCCTTAATTTGCTTTTTCGTCTTTTCGACGGCAAGCAGGGGTGCTTTTTTATCCTTGCTTCTGAACAGGTTGCAAAGCCTTATAAAAAAGTTTTTGCGCTGTGCTTTGCGCAGGTCTTGCAAGCCGACGTGCACCGGCGCAAGCGTTATATTTTCAAGCACCTTCATATTATTGAAGAGGTTGAACTGCTGAAAGACCATTCCCATGCGGCGGCGCCGGATATTTATATCCACGTTTAAATCGCAAAGATTGCTTCCTTCGAAAAAGACGTATCCGTCGGTGGGGTCCTCCAACACGTTAAGGCACCGCAAAAACGTGCTTTTGCCGCTGCCCGAGGGGCCTATGACGGCAACCTTTTCGCCCTTGAAGATTTTTGTGCTTATATTGTCTAAAACCTTTAAGCCGTCGAAGGTTTTAGTGAGGTGCTGAACCTCTATAAGCGCTTCGGGGTCGTAAGGCTCTACTGGCGTTATTTGGGTTTTTATAAATTTCTGCCCCTTGACCTTGGACGCCTTGGGCGGTTTTTCGTTTTTAACGCTTTTCACTCTTTCTCAGCCTCCTTTCGATAAGCTTTATAACGAGGGTTAAAAGATACACTATTGCGAGATAGAATACCGCCGCAACAACCATGGGCGCGAAGTAGGTTGCAAGATTTTGCCCTGAGCCTATAATTTGCGCCGCGGCAGTTAAATCAACCATGCCTATCATGCTTACGATAGAGGTTTCCTTGATAAGCGCTATAAGCTCGTTGCCGATAGCGGGGATAACGTTCTTCATGCCCTGCGGAACGATTATCCTTACCATGGTAAAGCTGCTTGCAAGCCCTAACGCTCTGCCCGCTTCGTTCTGACCCTTGTCTACCGAAAGCAGTCCCGCGCGGATATTTTCGGAAACATATGCGCCGCTGTTTATGCCGAAGGAGAGAATTGCGGTCACCTCCATAGGAAAGCCGCGTATCGCAAATATTACGAACGCCATTATAAACAGCTGCAACGCCATAGGCGTGCCGCGTATGATTGTGACGTACACGTTGCAAACCGCCTTTGGAACAATTGCCCATTTGCTTGCTTTGGGCTGAATTTTGACGATGGCAACCAGCGTGCCTAGAAACAGACCGACTGCCGCCGCGCCGACGGATATAATGACGGTGGAAAGCAAGCCCTCGCCTAACAGCCGCAGATAGACGGTATCGGTGAAAATATCGCCTATATTCCGAAAAAAATCAGCCAATAAAATTTGTGACATAATTTACTCCGTACAAATGTAAAAAAGGAACTGTAAAAAACAGCTCCTTTTAATTTTCGAATGCCGTTCAGTTTATTCCCAAATGCTTTGCCACAAGCGCGTTTATACCCGCTTCGCCCAGACCTGCGAGCACGCTGTTGATAGCGTCAAGCAGCTCTGTATTGCCCTTTGTCACGCAGATTGCGTACTGCTCCTCGGTGGGGTAAGCGGCTGCGTTGTCCGCGTCTGCGGGATAGTAAACAGCATAGCACTTATAATTTTTATTGTTGTTTACTATGTATTCTGCGGGCAGCTTGTCGACGACAACCGCGTCAACCTGATTTGCGCCTATCGCGTCCACCGCAAGCTGTGCGCTGTCATAGCCGACGCCGCTTGCGCTGCTGCCCTGAAGCTGGCCGATATAATCGTCCTCGGCTGTTTCGCCCTTTTCGCCGTTGATTTCAAGATTGACGTAAATGTCGCCCGTGGTGTCGCGCTGATAGCCTATTGTTTTGCCCGCAAGCGCGCCCCAAAGCACATAATCGGTATCGCCGTCCTTGCTTGAAGCAACCTCGGCGGACGCGGGGAAAATCGCGTACTGTACGGAGGTGAAGTAGGGGTCGGAAAAAGCTACCTTTGCCTTTCTTTCTTCGGTAATGGTTATGCCCGCCGCGCCGCAGTCGTATTTTTTGCCTTGCGCGACGTTGTCGATGATAACCTCGAATTTGGTATTTTCGAATACGACCCTTTTGCCGAGGTGCTCGCCTACCATATTCATAATATCAACGTCCACGCCAACAATTTCCGCCGCCCTTGCAGAGGCCGCGGCTATTATCTCCGCCGCGCGCTCGCCCGCCTTCAATCTGATTTCGGCGGCCTGCTGTTCGGCTTCGGTTATGGATTTTATTATATCTTCCATTAAAATACCCGTATGCTTTTTGCGGTAAAAAATTCCCGCTGCGCTTACATTAGTATACCACTTTTAACAAAAAATGCAATAGCAATTTAAATTTATTTGCAATAAACACTCAATTTTTTGTATTCCTTCACAAAATGCGGAGCAACGCGCAAGTCCGCCAAAGGCACGCTCGCCGCACTTTAATTGCAAA
>WSNM01000015.1 GCA_013316055.1 Clostridia bacterium
TTAAAATTGCTGATTAACCGTATAAGTATTTATTATAACAAAAAGGTCGGTCTATAAAACCGCTTAAAACATATTTATCAGATAACTTTTTTATTATTGCAAGATAGCCGCGCGCTTGTCCTGAAAAGCGCGCGGCTGCGCCGCCGCCATAAAAAACAGTGCGGATTGATTTTTTCGGTCCGCACTGTTTTTTTGCCGTTTTATTGCTTTTTACGGCTTTATGTGATACAATTAACTCAGTAAAATATTTATTGACAAGGGGATAAAAATGGCAACTTCAAAGGACTTTATAATATATTTAACGGAGCAGGTAAACCGTCCAGAGGATATTGCGGTAGAGCCTATGATGGGCGAATATCTTTTGTATTACCGCGGAAAGCTTGTAGGCGATATTTGCGACAACAGAGTACTTTTAAAGCCCGTTGAGGCGGCTAAAAAGCTTTTGCCGAACGCTGAAATGCAACCGCCTTATACGGGCGCAAAACCTATGCTTGTGCTTGAAGATATTGACGATGCCGAGTTTGTTTTATCGCTTTTCGAGGCTATGTATCCCGAGCTGCCCGAACCCAAAGCAAAAAAGGTTAAAAAATGAAAATTATAGACGCGCACGCGCATATTGCGCAGTATATTTGCGGTTTCACGTCCAAAGGCGAATTGAGAGCGGTCGGCGGAGGCAAGGCGCAGTATTCTACGGGCGAAATTTTTCAGATGTTTCCGCCCGAAATGGGGGATACGGGCGTTTCACCGGAAGCTCTTATAAAAGTTATGGACGCAAACAACGTTGAAAAAGCCGTACTTCTGCAAGGGAATTGGCTCGGTTTTCAGAACGAATACACATATGCGGCAATAAAAAAATACCCAAAGAGCTTTACGGGCGCGGCAACCTATGACCCGTTTTGCGTTAAGGCTGAGGAAATAAAAAGGCATCTGTTTGACGAGCTGAATTTCAAAATAGTCAAGTTCGAGCTGTCAAACGGCTCTGGACTGATGGCAAACAGAAGCTTTTACCTTGACGGTAGCGTTATGAACGGCTGTTTTGCGCACGCAAGAGAAAAGGGTCTGACCGTTGTGCTGGATATAGGCCGTCCGCGCAATCCGTGCTGGCAAACAGACGCCTTGGCAAACGTTATTGCAAAATATCCGCAGATTACGTTTGTAATTTGTCATTTGCTTGCCCCGCAGAAGGGCGATGCCGAGCTTTTAAAGGAAGCGCTTAAAAGACTTGTTATGCCCAACGTTTATTTTGACATAGCCGCGCTGTGGCACAACCAAAAGCCGGAGGTATATCCTTATCCGACTATGGCAGAGCATTTAAAAAACGCAAAGGCAATAGTCGGCGCGGACAGAATTATGTTCGGCTCTGATATGCCTTGCACGCTGACGGGAGAAAGCTATGCAAATATGGTCGGCGCGGTTATTGACAGCGTAGCCTTTACCGCAAGCGAGATGGACGACGTTTTTTACAATACGGCGAATAAAATATATTTTAAATAATCTTACATTATAGGGCGGTTTTATAGACCGACCTTTTTGTTATAATAAATACTTATACGGTTAATCAGCAATTTTAATATTAAATGAATATTTGAGCGCCAAATCGTTTGTAAATGTATAATAATTGTGCTATAATACAATAAAATATAAATTATGCACAAAACTATGCATAAATTTGAGGTAAAAAAATAAATGAAGTACGTTGAAAAGGTTTTGAAAAGTCTTAAAAAGCAAAATCCGAACGAGCCGGAATTTCATCAGGCGGCGACTGAAATTCTGACAACGCTTGCACCCGTGATAGAAAAACACCCAGAATATGAGGCGGCGGGGCTGTTGGAGCGGTTTGTTGAGCCCGAAAGGGTAATAATGTTCCGCGTGCCTTGGGTGGACGATAAGGGCAAGGTCCGCGTAAATAAGGGTTACAGAGTGCAGTTCAACAGCGCGATAGGTCCGTATAAGGGAGGGTTGAGATTTCACCCCTCGGTCAATCTTTCCATTATAAAATTTTTGGGCTTGGAGCAGATTTTAAAGAACAGTCTTACGGGTCTGCCCATAGGCGGAGGTAAAGGCGGCTCCGACTTCGACCCCAAAGGCAAATCCAACAGAGAAATTATGGCTTTCTGCCAAAGCTTTATGACCGAGCTGTACCGTCATATAGGCGCGGATACCGACGTGCCTGCTGGCGATATAGGCGTCGGCGGCAGAGAAATAGGCTATCTTTTCGGACAGTATAAGAGAATACGCGACGAGCACGTCGGGGTGCTTACGGGCAGAGGGCTGTCCTACGGCGGCAGTCTTGTAAGAACCGAGGCAACGGGCTACGGGCTTATTTATATCATAGAAGAGGCAATGAAGGCGCGCGGCGACAGCTTTAAGGGCAAAACGGTGATTATCTCCGGCTCCGGCAACGTCGCAATTTACGCATGTCAAAAGGCGCAGGAGCTTGGTGCAAGGGTTGTTGCAATGTACGATTCCAACGGTTATATTTTCGACCCGAACGGAATTCGGCTTGACGTCATAAAGGATATTAAGGAGGTAAAGCGCGGGCGCATTAAGGAGTATGCCGAGCGAGTGAACGGCTCGGTTTATACGGAGGGGTGCAGCGGAATATGGTCTGTACCGTGCGATATTGCTTTGCCTTGCGCAACCCAGAACGAAATTGATAAAAAATCTGCCGAGCTGCTTGTTAAAAACGGCGTAAAATATGTTGCCGAGGGCGCGAATATGCCGTCCACGCTTGGCGCGATTGACGTGTTCCAAAGCGGCGGCGTTGTATTTTTACCCGCAAAAGCGGCGAATGCGGGCGGAGTAGCTACCTCTGCGCTGGAAATGGCTCAGTCCTCGGGCAGAATGTTCTGGAGCTTTGAGGAGGTGGACGCAAAGCTGAAAAGCATAATGATAAATATTTATCATAATATCGACAATGCGGCAAAGCAATACGGCTTCGAGGGCAATTATGTTATGGGCGCAAACATTGCGGGCTTTGTAAAGGTTGCAGACGCTATGCTGGCACACGGCATAGTATAAAGCTGAAAGCTTGAAAAAAGGTGTTTTTGCTGTGCAAAAACACCTTTTTTATTGACTTTTTATATTAGTTTTGCTAAAATTTCACATAATTGAAGCGGGGGGAATAATATGGCGGACGTATTTTTAACATCTGTAAACGCTGTAGTTCCTGTAATACTTCTTATTCTGCTCGGCTATCTTTTAAGGAAATTCGGATTTTTAAACGACAATTTTATCAAAATCGGCAACAAATTTGTTTTCAGGGTATGTCTGCCCTGTATGCTGTTCGTCAATATTTACGACAAAATGAACAGCTTTGCAGATATTCGCTGGGACGTTGTGCTGTATTCAACGATAATAATTTTAGTTATTTTCGGACTTGGTTTGCTGACGGCGGTTTTAACAACCAAAAAGCAAAACAGACGTGGGGTTATTCTGCAATGCTCTTTCAGAAGCAACTTCGCCATAATCGGGCTTACGCTTGTGGGCAGGCTCGGCGGTGACGAGGCGCTCGGCGGGATAATTTCTGCGTTTTCCATCCCCGTATTCAATATTCTTGCGGTTATCGCGCTCTCTATCTTTGCAGAAAAACAGCCGCAGACCTCGGCAGAAGTGTTGAATGAAAACAGCTTAAACGACGCAATGCAGGCGGGCGCGCAGCCGTCTTCCGCCGTGCGTGCGGTCAAGGGTAAGCATTCCGTAAAGAATATTCTTTTGAATATTATAAAAAATCCGCTTATTATCGGCGTTTTTGCAGGGCTTGTGTGCGTGGGTATACGCGAAATTCAGCGTGTATGCTGCGGCGGAGAAACACCGTTCAGACTTGATACGCAGTTAAAATTTCTGTATACGGCTTTAGCGGATTTAAAAATTATCGCCTCTCCGCTGGCGCTTATCATACTCGGCGGGCAGTTCGAATTTTCTGCCGTAAAGGGAATGACTAAGGAAATTGTAGTCGGTACCGTATGGCGGATTGTCCTTGCGCCACTTATAGGCATAGGCGTTGCGGTGCTTTTAAGCAGCTATACTTCGCTTTTAAGCTTTGGGGCGGACGTATATCCCACTCTGATTGCGCTGTTCGGCACGCCCGTTGCGGTATCCAGCGCGATTATGGCGGGGGAAATGAATAATGACGAGCAGCTTGCCACACAGCTTGTAGTGTGGACGAGTATAGGCTCGGTTATAACTATTTTCGGCACCGTATTTCTTTTGATGTCGTTTAATCTTTTGGTATAATAACTTATAAAACTGCAAAGGAAGTGAAAAATTGAAAATCAGCGAAAATATTTACAATATCGGCGTAAACGATTACAAGACGGATTTGTTTGAGGGGCAGTATTCCGTTCCCAACGGCATGGCTTATAATTCTTATGTGATTATCGACGAAAAAATTGCCGTTTTTGATACCGTTGACGCGCGGTTCGGTGGCGAATGGCTTGAAAAGCTGAAAAATCTGCTCGGCACGCGCAAGCCCGACTATCTTGTTGTGTTGCATATGGAGCCCGACCATTCAGCAAATATACTTAATTTTTCAAAGGAATATCCGTCCGCGCAAATAGTCGGCAATGCAAAAACGTTTGTAATGATTGCCGAATACTTCGGCTGTGATTTTGCTGAAAGGCGCGTGGTTGTCAACGAAAACGACACGCTACGGCTGGGCAGTCATTCCTTAAAATTTATTTTTGCGCCTATGGTTCACTGGCCAGAGGTTATGGTTGCCTATGAGGAAGAGGAAAAGATATTGTTTTCCGCGGACGCATTCGGTAAATTCGGCGCGCTTGACGCAAGCGAGGACTGGGACGACGAGGCACGGCGCTACTATATAGGCATTGTAGGCAAATACGGGGTGCAGGTACAGGGCTTGTTTAAAAAGCTTGCGGATACGCCGCTTAATGTTATCTGCCCGTTGCATGGGCCCGTGTTAAAGGAGGAAATTCCGCATTGCCTTGATTTGTACAACAAGTGGTCAAGCTACTTGCCCGAAACGAACGGAATAATGATAGCCTATGCATCTGTTTACGGCAATACAAGGTCTGCCGCCGAGCTGTTGAAAAGCATGCTTGAAGGCAAGGGCGTTAAAGACGTTGCAATATACGATTTGGCCAGAAGCGACCGCGCTTTATGCGTTGCGGAAGCGTTTAAATACAGCAAAATAGTGCTTGCAACCACAACCTACAACGGCGATATTTTCCCCGCAATGAGGGAGTTTTTGGACTGGCTTACAGAAAGGAATTTTCAGAACAGAACGGTTGCATTGATAGAAAACGGAAGCTGGGCGCCCGTAGCAAGCCGCACGGTATTGAAGCGGCTTGAAAAATGCAAAAATCTGACCTTTGCGGAAAATTCCGTAACAATCCGCGCGGCGTTGAACGACGACAGCAGAGCAAAGCTTGCGGCGCTTGCAGACGAGCTTGCAAAATAAAAGCAGAAAATTTATATTCGAGGAAATTTTTTCCTCGGATATTTTTTTATTTTGCTTGACAACATATAAGCGTGTGACTATAATTTAAAACAGTTGTTGCAAAACGATAGTTTTTAATAAAAGGAGGCTTTTATGCCGCCAAAAGCGAAATTCACAAAAAATGAAATTATCAATGCAGGGCTTGAAATTGTCCGCCGCGACGGCTTCGAAGCGCTGACGGCGAGAGCGCTCGGGGCCGAGCTTGGCAGCTCTGCCCGTCCGGTATTCACGGTATTCGAAAGCATGGAAGAGGTGCAGAATGAGGTAATATCGGCGGCAAGGTCGCTGTACGGAGCCTATCAGGAGCGGGGACTTAACGAGCGCAACGCATTCAAGGGCTCGGGTCTGGGATATATAAGGTTTGCCGCCGAACAGCCTAAGCTGTTTCAGCTTTTATTTATGAAGGAGGCGCAAGCCGTTCCCGATTTGGATAACGTTCTGCGGCAGATAGACGAGTATTACGATAAAATTATCGCCGCGGTGCAGTCCGAATACGGCTTTTGCCATTCAACGGCAAAGAAGCTTTATCTGCACATGTGGATATATTCGCACGGTATAGCCGTTTTGCTTGCGACAAACGTATGCAAATTTACGGAAAAAGAAATATCGGATATGCTTACCGCTGTTTGCGCGGGGCTTATACGGCACTTTAAGGAGGAAGAAAATGATTAAGGCGCAGAACGTTTATAAATCGTTCAACGGCGGAAGGATTAAGGTGCTTAACGGCGTTTCGCTTGAAATTGCAAGGGGAGATTTTGCCGTAATTTTAGGCGCTTCCGGCTCGGGTAAGTCAACGCTTATGAGCGTGCTTTCCGGACTTGAAAGGGCGGACAGCGGCACGGTATGCTTTGACGGAATGGAAATTTCGGGCTTTAACGACAAACAGCTGACGGAATTCAGGCGGAAATATACGGGTTTCATTTTTCAGCAATACTATCTTTTGTCGCATTTAAGCGTTGAAAACAATGTAAGATTAGGCGCGGATTTGGCGGGGAATAAGGATTTTCGTGAAATAATAAAAGCGGTGGGACTTGAAGAAAAGTGCAAGCGTAAGCCAAGCGAGCTGTCTGGCGGAGAGCAACAGCGCGTTTGTATTGCCCGTGCGCTTGCTAAAAAGCCGCAGGCGCTCTTTCTTGACGAGCCTACGGGCGCGCTTGACGAGCAGACGGGCAGAGACGTGCTTGATTATATCGTCAAATTAAAGCGCGAGCAGGGCTTTACTATGATAATGGTTACCCATAACGAAAATATCGCGCAAATGGCGGATACCGTAATAAGAATCAACAGCGGAAGGATAGAGGAGGTTATAAAAAATACTTCGCCTAAAACCGCCTACGAAATAGGTTGGTGAGCTATGGTTGTAAGCATTAAGGACAGCGTTAAGCTTGCGGGAATATCCGTAATATGCTTTTGCGCAGTGTTTGTATGTACCTTTTTTATCAATTATTGCGTTGACGCCGCGGCGGTTGCCGACAGCGTTACGCAAGAAATGTCCGCGCTATATCAAGGACAGCTTGCCACGGCAAAATTCAGCTGTGCGTTAAGCGGCGGGTGCCTTTCGCTGATTGCGTTTGTAATGCTGGTGTTTTATATAAAGCTTTACATTGACGGACACGGCAGACAACTTGGCATATTAAAGGCCATGGGCTATAAAAACGGAGAAATCGCTTTAAAATTCTGGGTATTCGGCTTCGGCGTGCTTATCGGCTCGGCTTTGGGTTGTGGTGCGGGCTATGCCGCTATGCCTATGATTTACAGTCAGATGACGGTTGAAGGACTTACAATTCCCGTAAAATTTCATTTTTGGTTGCCGATAGCCATGATAGCTTTACCGACGCTGGTTTTTTCCGCATTGTCGTGCGGGTATGCGCGTTTTGCACTCGGCCGCGACGTCGGCAGTATGCTGAAAGGCGAAATAAAAAAGAGCAAAGCCCTGTCCGATAAAAAGCTAAGCGAGCAAAACAAAGCAAGCAAAACGGAAAAACCGCGTGCATTTCTTTTGGATATGGGGATAAAAACGCTTTCAAGCAAAAAAATGCTTGTGTTTTTTATTGCGTTTGCCTCCTTCTGTTTTTCCGCAATGGTCCAGATGGGCGGGTCTATGTACGATTTGAATGCGGCCGCTATGGGGCCGATTATTCTTGCAATCGGACTTGTGCTTGCGGTTACCGTAATGATGATTGCAATGACTGCGGTTTTTAATTCAAATACCAAAAATCTGGCGATTATGAAGGCGTTCGGGTACTCTGCAAGGGAGTGCGCGGTAACAATATTCACGGGCTATATTCCCTTTGCATTTATCGGCTTCGGAGTGGGCACGGCGTATCAGTATGCGATTTTGCGCGTCATGATAGATTTGTTTTTTAAGGAGTACTCGCTTATATTCGATTTTGACGTGGCAATATTTTTCATAACGCTTGCGGCGTTTACAGTGTTTTATGCGGCGGTAATGCTGTTTTATTTTTTAAAAATCAAACAAATTTCGATAAAGGCGGTAATGGCAGAGAATTAATAACCGAAAAATTATTGATTTTTTAATACGGTTATGATATTATGATTTGGCTGTAACGCATATGTTGCAGTCAAACTTTTTTGCTTCCGTAGTTAAATGGATATAACAGCCCCCTCCTAAGGGGCAGTTTTGGGTTCGATTCCCAGCGGGAGTACCATAATATAATTACCGCCCCCGAAGCCGCAAGGCTTCGGGGGCGGTAATAATTACAAAATAAAGGCGGGCTTGTAATAAGCCCGCCTGATTTTTATGCATTAAACTGTTTTACGCCATTGCGTTAAGCTTTTTAGCAAGACCCGACTTTTTGTTCGCCGCCGTATTCTTTTTAAGAACGCCCTTCGAAACCGCGCTGTCGATTACAGAGCAGGTAGTAGGGAACTTAGCAGCAGCCGCCGCCTTGTCGCCGCTTTGAACAAGTGCAAGGAACTTTTTAACCTCCGACTTAACCTCGGATTTGATTGCTTTGTTTCTTGCGGTTTTCTTTTCGGTAACCAGAACGCGTTTTTTTGCTGACTTGATATTAGGCATTTCTATCTCCTATAAATCGTTAAATTCAAAATTCTTGATAAGTTTATCATAAAAAAATGTGCTTGTAAACTGTTTTTAAACGGCTTTTTACAATTTTTTTTAATATATTATGCGTTTGCGAAATAATATATAAGGTAATGCATTTCAATAGCGAAATTCCCAAAATATGTTGCTTTGACAGCGGTATCGGCGGGCTTACCTTATTATATGAATGCGTGCGCAGATTGCCGTACGCCGAATATTTTTATTTTGCCGATAATTATAACGTGCCTTACGGTAGTATGTCCTCACATCAGCTACTTGAAAAGGCGGACGGTGTTTTTAAGCAGATAAGCCTGCTTAATCCGTCTGCGGCGATAATAGCTTGCAACACCGTTACGGCGCAGTGTGTCGAGCCATTAAGGCGGAAGTACGGCTTTCCTATCGTTGGCATACAGCCCGCAATAAAGCCCGCTGCGGCGGCGGGCAGTTGCGCTGTGCTTGCAACACCGTCTACGGCGGAAAGCAATGCGGTAAAGCAGCTTGCTTTGCGCTATGGCATGGGGCGGACAAGGGTAGTGCCTTGCCGCGAGCTTGCCGCGTACATAGAAGGTAATATTTTTAACATCGAGCCCGAAAAAATAAGTGCGCTTTTGCCGCACATCGATGCCGAGGCCGTTGTATTGGGCTGCACGCATTATTCTTTTGTAAAAAAAATTATAAAAAAGCATTATAATCGCCCCGTTTTTGACGGAAATGCAGGAACAGCCGAGCATTTGCGTGCAATTTTAGGGACTTTTGACCACCGACACGAAAAATTGCCGAAAATACACTTTATAGGCGGCGATGAGGAGAAAAACAGAAGAGTTTTTAGTAATATGGAAGCTATTCTGAATTCTGGCAAAATTACGTTTTAAACCTAAAACAAGGTGTGAAAGGTCGATATTCCCAAAATCACCCAAAAAAATATAAAAAAATGGGCAAAAAGGGTTGACAGTGGTCACGAGTGGTGCTAATATAATTTTACGATATTTACAAAGGGCAGTGCAATGGCTTATCTTACCGGGTCGTACGAGCATCAAATCGACGCTAAAAACCGAATAAGAATTCCCAACAAGCTTAAGCTTGAAACGGACGGGCTGTATCTGTCCAAGGGAACGGACGGCTGTCTTTTTGTTTTCTCCTCCGAGGAAATGAACGAGATACTCGCAAAGTTCTCCGCGATAAAGATTACCGACAAGGCAAAGCGTCAGGGTCAGCGTGCGTTTCTCGATTCGATTGTTCAGGTTGAATTTGACGGACAAGGCCGTATGACCATTCCCAAGCCCTATAAGGAGTTTGCGAAGATAGATAAGGACATAGTTATCTGCGGCAACTTCACGCATGTAGAGGTATGGGCGAAGGAAATACACACCAGATACCACAACGGCGAGGATACCACGACCGAGTTCGATACGGTATTCAACTCGCTTGAAATATAATGAGCGGCTTTACTCATATACCGGTTATGCTGGAGGAGTGTCTGCAAGGGCTTAACGTAAGGGACGGAGGAATTTATTTCGACGGAACAATCGGCGGCGGCGGGCATTCGTATGAAATATTGAAGCGTTCTGCTCCGTCGGGCAGACTGATTGCAACCGACTTGGACGACGATGCAATAGCCGCGGCAAGCGCGAGGCTTGCGGAATTTGACGGAAGATTTAAGATATTCAAGTCCGACTACAAAAATTTCGAAGAGGTGCTTGAAAAGGCAAATGTGGATAAGCTTGACGGCGTAATGCTTGACTTCGGCGTTTCGAGCTGGCAGCTTGACAGCGAGGAAAGAGGCTTTTCCTATATGAAGCCCTCGGCTCCTCTGGATATGCGAATGGACAGGTCGCAAAGCTTATCGGCGGAAACGGTAGTAAACGAATACAGCGCAAAAGAGCTTGCGAAAATACTTAAAGAATACGGAGAAGAGAAGTTTGCCTCCGCGATAGCCGCGAACATAGCAAAGGCGCGCGAAAACAAGCGTATAACGACGTGCGGCGAGCTGAGCGCGATTATTGAGGAGAGCATACCCAAAAAATTTCAGCAGAACGGGCCCGCGGCACGGAAAAGCTTTCAGGCAATAAGAATAGCAGTAAACGGAGAGCTAAGCGGACTTTACGACTGTGTGACAGGGCTGACGAGAAGGCTTAAAAAGGGCGGAAGAATAGCGATACTTACTTTTCATTCGCTTGAGGACAGAATTGTAAAGCAGGCGTTCAAATACCTTGAACAGTCCTGCATATGCGACAAAAGCCTGCCGGTGTGCGTTTGCGGAAAGAAAAAGGAAATAGAGCTAATAACCAAAAAGCCGATAGTGGCAAGCGTTAAGGAAATGACACTCAACACGCGTTCGAAGTGTGCAAAGCTGAGAATAGCGGAAAAAATAATTTGAAAATGAGATAAGGAGAAAAAATGGCAGTTGCAGTTATAGAGAGAGAAAAAATAAATTCCGCCAATGCGCTTAAAAGAGCGGACGAAGTACATAATTCACGCATAAAATCGAATTATGCTATGCTTATCAATCCCGACGTAAAGCTCGACGATTTGCTTGGCAGAAACGAATGTCAGTCAGCGGCAGCTGTCGCACCCGCGGTTTCGTACGAGCCGTCTGTAACGGCTACCGCCGCAGAGGTAACGGTCAACAAGCCCTACCTTGTTGAAAACGCAAGAGCGGATTCGGTGCTTTTCCGTGCCGACAACCCGCTTAACCGCAGAACGCTACAGACTGTGCAGGAAAATGCGCAGCCCGAGGAAGAGGAGAACGAGGATTTGCGTCCTACGCCCACAACCATACAGTATCAGTCGGCGGCTATACGGAACACGGTTGAAGAGGGCAAAATAAATAACGTCAGCGCGGAAAAGCGCACAAGACTGAGCAAAAAGGAAAAGATAATAATCGCGGTCGTGGTAAGCGTTATCGTTGCGTTGTTTGCACTGATAATAATCAACTCGGCAATTATTTCCAACCTTAACAGCGATATAGGTTCTCTTCAATCGTCTTTGACGGACGTAACAAGAGCGTACTCCGGTATAAGCGGACAGGTAGACGATTTCAAAATGAATATTTTTGAAAAGGTAGAAGAATTTGCACAATTTAACAATATGATAAAAATCAGTTAAACAAAGCATATTCGGGGGTCAATTATAATTAAAAAAATAAATAGCACGGGTTTTTCCGTAACGGTTTTACAAAAGAGGTTATTGTCAATGGCATTGGCAATAACCTTTATTTTTTGCATAATAGCGGCAAGACTGCTTTATGTGCAGATAGCGTGGGGCTCCGATTTGAAGCTGCGCGCCTCCGACCAGTGGAACAGAGAAATTCCCGTAATCGCGTCAAGGGGAATAATTTCCGACAGAAACGGCGTGGTGCTTGCGGGCAATCAGACCACATACAGCGTGTTTTTGCGCCCGAATGCGGTAAAGGACGCCGAATATACATCGGCAATACTCGGAGGGATATTTTCGCTCGATGCGCAGGAAATACTCAAAAAAATAGAGGGCGGAAAGATTTCCGAGGTGACCGTTGCAAGGCAAGTCGGCAAGGAAAGCATAGAAAAGCTTGTAGCCTATAACCTTTCGGGCGTGTATTATTCGCGCGATAACACCCGCAGATACACCTATAACGACGCGCTTTGTCAGGTTTTGGGCTTTACCTCGTCGGACGGCTCCGGCATTTCGGGAGTGGAAAAGTTCTATAACACCGTGCTCGGCGGAACCAACGGCGAAATTACATACACCACCGATATCGTCGGTATAGAAACGGAAAAGCCCGTGGTAGTATACCGCGAGGCAAAGGCGGGCGACGAAATACGGCTGACAATAGACATGGATATTCAGCTTGCGGCCGAAAACGCCATGAAGAACGTTTACAACAGCAGTAAGGCAAAATCGGTTTCCTGCGTGGTGCTTAATCCGCAGAATTTCGATATTCTTGCTATGGTTAACTATCCTTCCTACGACCTGAACAACGTGCCGCGCGACGATACCGATACGCTTAATTTGCTTTCCCGAAACTGTATCGTAAGCGACATTTACGAGCCCGGTTCAACCTTCAAGGTGGTTACCGCCGCCGCGAATATCGAAGAGCATTTAAGGGGCAATAAAAAGGCCTTTTCAAACTCCTATGTGTTCAACGGCAGCCGCACGCGAACGGTCGACGGCACAAAAATCAAGTGTTGGGCAGACCATTCCAACGGCAGACACCAGAACCAGACGCTTGCCGAAGCTTTAAACAACAGCTGCAACCCGTGCTTTACCGATATTGCTCTTTCTCTCGGCAGTGAGAATTTTTATAATTATCTGTCTGCCTTCGGCTTCGGTAACGTTACGGGACTGGACTTCAACGGTGAGGCGTTGGGTATGCTTGTGCCGCAAACAGCGGTAAGAGACTGCGACCTTGCGCGTATAGGCTTCGGACAGACGATTGCGGTTACGGGCATTCAGCTTGCGTGCGCTGTTGCCGCAGCGGTTAACGGCGGCAATTACTATATCCCGCATTTGCTGAAGAGCATTGTTTCCGCAGACGGCAAAACCGTTTCCGAAAACGAGCCCGTGCTTAAAAATAAGGCAATAAGCGAGGAGGCGTCTGCAATTCTCGGGACAATGCTCGAAGGCGTTGTGACAGAGGGCAGCGGCAAGCACGCATATATAGAGGGCTATAAGGTGGGCGGAAAAACGGGGACCGCGCAAAAGTATGAGGACGGACATGTTGCAAGCGGCAAATACGTTTCCTCTTTTGCGGGCTTTTTCCCCGCAAACAAGCCCGAATATCTTGCGCTTATCATTGTAGACGAGCCGCAGGGAACGTATTACGGCAGCGCCGTTGCCGCGCCCGTTGCAAAGGAAATTTTTGAGGATATTATCAGGTTAAAAAACATAGAACGGTACGAATAAATGAAGCTTAACGAACTTTTAAACAGTGTAAATTACGATAAAATAAACGGCAATACCGAGGTTGAAATAAGCGGGCTTTGCACGGACAGCAGACTTGTGAAAAGGGGCGATTTGTTTTTTGCGTACAAGGGCGGAAAACACGATTCGCACGGGGATATATCCGAGGCAATTAATGGCGGCGCGGTTGCGGTGATATGCGAAAGACCGATTGAAGGCTGTGCCGCCGTGCAGATTATTACGCGGGACGGCAGAGGGCAGATTGCGCCTGCGGCGCGCGCCTTTTACGGCTACGCCGATAAAAAATTGAAGCTTGTCGCGGTTACGGGCACGAACGGCAAAACCACCACAACGCATATGCTTGCTGGCATTTTTAAGGCGGCGGGCAAAAGCGCGGGAGTTATAGGCACGCTCGGCATAGAGTACTGCGGCAAATTTATCGCGCCCGAGCTTACCACACCCGACCCGATTTTTTTGCATTCCGTATTTGCGGATATGCTTGCGGCGGGCGTGGAGTACGTCTTTATGGAGGTTTCTGCGCACGCCCTCTATTTCGATAAAATAAACGGACTTACCTTTGAAGCGGGCATTTTTACAAACTGCACGCAGGACCACCTTGATTTTTTCGGGAATATGCACGATTATTCCCGCTGTAAAAAGCTGTTGTTTAAGGATGGGCGCTGTAAACGCGCCGTTATCAATTCCGACGACAGGCTGGGCGTTGAGCTGATTTCCGAAGTTCGCGGTGCGATAAGCTACGGAATAGAAAACCCCGCTGACGTGTTTGCCGTGGACATTCATGAAAATTTAGACGGAACCGCGTTTGTTTTAAACCTTTCGGACGAGCTTTACGAAATAAAGCTGTGCCTGCCCGCCATACATAACGTTTACAACGCAATGGCGGCGGCGGCGTGCGCAAAAATTTTCGGAATAAAAATTAACGTGATAGCAAAGGGACTTAATAGTGTTAAAAGCGTTGCAGGACGTTTGGAGCACGTTGCAAAATACAACGGCGCGGACATATTCGTCGATTTTGCACATACTCCCGACGGACTTGAAAAATCCTTGCAGGCTCTTAAAAAGCTTTGTAAGGGCAGGCTTTTTTGCCTTTTCGGCTGCGGCGGCAACCGCGACAGAACAAAACGCCCCGTTATGGGCGCGGTTGCGGCAAAGTATGCGGATTTTATTATAATTACCTCCGACAATCCGCGTTACGAGGACCCTTACGACATCATTACGGAGATAGAGCAGGGTGTTAAGCCGAGCGGCAAGGCGTACGTTACGGTAAGCGAGCGCGATATTGCAACCGAGTACGCGATAGGGTTGCTTTCTGCGGACGATATTCTGCTTGTTGCAGGCAAGGGCGGAGAGCAGTATCAGGAAATTGCGGGTATAAAACACAGCTATAACGACAATACGATAATAAAAAACATAATCGGCGGTTAGCGGAATTCAATGAAAAACATTTTTATCGGAATATTGTGCGCGTTTGCCGCGTCCTTTGTGCTGTTGCTTATAATAAAACCGCTTTTAAAACGCTTAAAGGCGGGGCAGTACATTCTGGGATACGTTAAGGAGCATAAAAGCAAAAACGGCACGCCCACAATGGGCGGACTTGCCTTTATTGCGGCAATTATAATCGTAGGAATGTGCTTTTGCGGCTTTTCCGACGGAAGAGTGAACCTTACGCTTGCGATAACCGCG
Organism: Clostridia bacterium; assembly: GCA_013316055.1. Lineage (GTDB taxonomy): Bacteria > Bacillota > Clostridia > Christensenellales > Borkfalkiaceae > Coproplasma. The sequence goes on from WSNM01000015.1 coordinate 15,108, forward strand.
GGCTTTACCGTTGTAGGCTTTTTAGACGACTTTTTAAAAATTCACCGCAAGGAAAACGAGGGCTTAAAGCCCTATCAGAAAATTCTGTTTCAGCTGGCAATAGCTTCGGTTGCGGCAGTCTACTGCTATATGAACGGACATACAAATTTGTATGTGCCCTTCGGCGGCGGACTTTTCTTCGACATAAAATGGGGGATTATACCGCTTGTTATTTTCATATTCCTTGCAACCGTCAACTGCGTCAATCTTACCGACGGGCTTGACGGGCTTGCGGGCGGGACAAGCTGCGCCTATCTGCTTGTGCTTGGTATAATGCTTTGCTTGCAGAGTGCGGATTTTTCCGTATTGTGCTTTATTGCGGCGGGCGCGGTGGGTGCGTTCCTTGTTTTCAACGGCAGTAAGGCTTCCATTTTTATGGGTGATACGGGCTCGCTCGCGCTTGGCGGGCTTATAGCCTGTCTTTCCGTGTTTTCGGGTAACTCTTTATATATTCCGTTGCTTGGAATAATGTTCGTAATTTCAGGAATATCCGTAATTGTACAAGTCATATACTATAAACGGACAAGGAGGCGAGTGTTTTTAATGGCTCCCGTTCATCATCATTTTCAGATGAAGGGGTATTCGGAAAGTAAAATTTCCTATGCATATTTTACGCTCACCGCCTTAGTCGGAATATTATGCTTGATATTTGTGTGAGGTAAAATGTTTTTCAAGGGTCAAAGGTTTTTTATAGCGGGTATGTCTGTTTCGGGTGAGGGCAGCGCCCGCTTTTTGCTTGAACGCGGTGCAGAGGTCTACGTTTACGACGACGTGGTAAGCGATAACATTGCAAAGGTCTATGCCGAGCTGCGCGGTCTCGGCGCGCATATCGTCACTGCCGAAAACTGCGACGCCGCGGCGGAAAAGTGCGATATTTTAGTGCTTAGCCCCGGTATTCCAATAGATACCGCTCTGCCAGTGTTTTTCAGAAAGCGCGGTAAGGCGATTATCGGCGAGGAAGAGCTTGCCGCGCTGTATCTGCGCGCAACCGCCGTTGCGGTGACGGGCACAAACGGCAAAACCACAACCGTTTCTATGCTGAACGAGGTTATAAACGCTTGCGGACAGCACAGTGTGGCATGCGGAAACAACGGTAACCCGCTTATCCGCGAGGTAGAGGAGTTAGGCTTTAAAGATTTTGCGGTGATAGAAATATCCTCCTTTCAACTCGAAACGCTGACAAGCCTTCGTCCGCATATCGCAGTCATAACGAATATAACGGAGGACCACCTTAACCGCCATTACAATATGGAAAATTACATATTTTTAAAATCCAAGCTGTTGCGTAACCTGCGCGAAAGCGAGTATGCGGTGCTAAATTACGACGACCCCATTGTACGCGGGCTTGCGAAAAACACCAAGGCAAAGGTCGTGTATTTTTCTATTCAGTCAAGGGTAGAGGGCGCGTATTTTCAGGACGGCGCGCTGTATTACAACGGCGAGAAGTATCTTGACGTAAACGAAATGAGCATAAGCGGGGTGCACAATGTATACAATGCGCTTGCGTGTATTGCGGCGGCTGGAATTTTAGGACTTGACAAAAGGCTTGCGGCAAGCGCAATCTGTGCATTTAAGGGAGTAAGCCACCGAATAGAAAAAATCCGCGAGGTAAACGGCGTAACCTACATTGACGACAGCAAGGGCACTAACGTAGACGCGGCGCTGAAGGCGGCGCAGGCCATGCAGGAGCCCACGATTATTCTGCTCGGCGGCAAGGACAAGGGCGAGGATTATGCTCCGCTGTTTCAGGGGCTTAGCTCAAGCCCCGTCGTGCACGCAGTCATTTACGGTGAAAACCGCTTTAAAATGCTTAACGCCGCAATAAAGGCGGGCTTTGTAAGCTTTTCGCTGTGCTCGGAATTCAATACCGCAGTGCGGCTTGCAACGTTTATTGCGAAGTCCGGTCAAAGCGTGCTGTTAAGCCCCGCAAGCGCAAGCTTCGACGGCTTTGCAAATTATGAGGAGCGCGGCAAAGCCTTTAAGGAAATAGTGGACGGAATAAATGAAGAAAATATTTAATGTCCGTAAAAATTCGCCCGAAGCGGTTTCGGACGGCGGTATAATGGCCGAAAAGCCGTTAAAATCCGTAAGGTCAGCGGTAAAACGCAGAAAAAACACAAAAGCGGGAGATATCCCGCTTTTAGTTTGCGTGTTTTTAATGGCGTGCTTCGGGTGCCTTATGATATATTCGGCCAGCTATTACACTGCCGAGGTTCAGTACGGCGACAAGCTGTATTTTGTAAAAAAACAGCTGATAGGCGTGGTGCTCGGCTCGGCGGCAATGGTGGGAACAAGCTTTCTGCCCTACAAAAAGCTTGCAAAATTCAGATTTGCCGCAATAATAATTTCGGTCGTTTTGCTTGTGCTGGTGTTTGTGCCGCACGTCGGTATAACAAATTACGGCGCAACGCGTTGGATAGGCTTCGGCGGGGTGACCATTCAGCCGTCCGAAATAGCGAAATATGCCTTTGCACTGTTTTCTGCTGCGTACTTCGCCAAAAATTACAACAAGGTCAAAACGGTTAAGGGCGTTTTGCCCGTGCTTGGCGTGGGTATTCTTTTTTGCGTGCTGATAATTATAGAGCCCAATATGTCAATTACAATGTGCGTTGGGCTTCTTATGCTGGGAATAATCTTTTTAAGCGGCACAAATTTAAAGACCTTTGCGGTAATTTTAATACCCTTTGTTATCGCCGTGCCCGTGCTGATTATTTTAGAGCCGTACCGCTTACAGCGTTTAAGCGCGTTTTTAGACCCTTGGGCTTCGCCTAAGGACGAGGGCTATCAGCTTATTCAGTCGTTATATGCGCTCGGCAACGGAGGTCTGTTCGGTACGGGACTTTTTAATTCAACGCAAAAATACCGCTTTTTGCCCTTTGCCGAAAGCGATTTCATTCTTGCGATAATGGGCGAGGAGCTTGGTTTTATCGGACTTCTGCTGTTTTTTGCGTGTTGTGCGTTTATAGTCTGGCGCGGGTTTAAAATAGCCAAAAACTGCAACGAGCGGTTCGGTTTTTTGCTTGCGGCGGGCTTTACAATGGTTTACGGAATTCAGGTTGTAATAAACGCGCTTGTTGTTACGGGCACAATACCGCCCACAGGCTTGCCGCTTCCGCTAATCAGCAGCGGAAATACCTCGCTTATAATTACTATGGCGTCTATGGGCGTGCTTTACAATATTTCAAGCAATGGCAGTGCAGAGGCGCTCGGGTAAATATCGTCAGCGCGGATTTAACATAGTTATGGGATTTTCCATATAATGGAGTATATTTTACTACTCGGGGTTTATATGGAAAAATACATAATTAACGGAGGAAACAAGCTATACGGAAGCGTGGACATTCAGACTGCCAAAAATTCCGTGCTTCCTATACTTGCCGCCGCCGTCCTCACGGACGGAAAGGTAACTGTTGCAGACGTTCCGCATATTTCCGACGTCAGAAATATGGTCAAAATTCTTTCAAGGCTCGGCTGTCGGGCGGAATTCTGCGGCAATAATTTAATAATTGACAGCTCCGTGGCCGACTGCTACGAAATACCCAGCGAGCTTGCGCATGAATTGCGCTCGTCGGTGTTTTTGCTCGGCTCGGTAATTTCGCGTTTTCATATGGCAAAAATCGCCTATCCTGGCGGTTGCGATATAGGACTGCGCCCCGTGGATTTACATCTTACGGGGCTTAAACGTCTTGGTGTGGAAATTACGGAGGAAAACGGCTATATAGTCTGCAAATGCGACAAGCTGACGGGCAACGAGATTATGCTTGACTGCCCCAGCGTGGGCGCAACCGAAAACATAATGCTTGCGGCGGTAAAGGCGGAGGGCGTGACGGTTATAAAGAACGCCGCCCGCGAGCCGGAAATAGAGGATTTACAGAAATTTCTTAACGCAATGGGCGCAAGGGTGCGCGGCGCAGGAAGCGGCACCGTGGTTGTGCAGGGCGTAAAAGAGCTTTTCGGCTGCGAATATCTGCCCATACCCGACAGAATAGAGGCGGGAACCTTTCTTATAGCGGCTGCAATGTGCGGCGGAGAGGTAGAGCTTAAACGGGCTTGCGCCGAGCATATAAGCTCGCTTTTACATAAACTTAGAGAAAACGGTTGCAAAATCCGCGTAAATAATGATAAAATAGTTTTGGAAAATAACAGAAGGCTTACTTCCGTAAAGAGTATCGAAACCCAGCCGTATCCGGGCTTTCCTACCGATTTGCAGGCGCAGATGACCGCGTTGTGCTGTATTTGCCGCGGGCAGTCGATTGTGACGGAGAATTTGTTTGAAACCCGCTTCAAATACGTTCCCGAGCTTCGCAAAATGGGTGCGGATATTACGGTGATAAATCGCAACGCCTTTGTGCGCGGGGTGGAAAGGTTCCACGGCGCAACGCTTGTTGCGCACGATTTGCGCGGCGGGGCGGCGCTTGTTTCGGCGGCGCTTTCCGCAGTGGGAAGAAGCGAAATTCTGGATATTTCACATATAGACAGGGGATACGGCGCTTTCGAATATAAGCTGAGGCGGCTCGGCGGGGATATTGTAAGGCTGTCCGTATAGGTTAAATGAAATACATAATAAAAATTGCGGTTTTGTTTATATGCGTTGTTATGCTGGCTTCGGTTGCAATAGGCGTCGGGGTGATATTTGCCGTGAGGAACGTAAACGTCACAATGTACAGCTATACCTGCAAAACCGACAACGAGGCGCAGGCGAAGATAGCGGAATTCAAAAACGCAATTCTTAAAAACGTGAAGGGCAAGCTTATTTCCTCGGTTACAGAGGAAAAGGTGAAGTCTGCCTTGTCCGACGGCAATTATTTTTACGTTGCAGAATTCAAAAAGGTTTATCCTTGCACGCTTAACGTAACCATTAAAGAGCATAAGGAAGTGTTTTATTGTGCCGACGTCGGCGGTGCTTATACGGTGTATGACGAAAGCGGCTCGCCGTTGCGGGTTGCGGAAAATGAAGAAGCGGCGATAAATCCGGACGGTATTCCTAATCTTCTGGTTGAGGGTGCGGCGCCCGCAGATATGCTACAATATTCCGATAAGCTTGCCGCGGCTTGTGCGGCGTTTGAAAATGTGTTCGGCTCTTTGCGCTCTGTTTGCGAAAAGGCAGTTTTAAGCATAGGGGCGATTAATGACGGAATAAGCTTTTATTTAAGATGCGGCGTAAGGCTGACGGTTTTGGATTTCGGCTTTTACGTAAACGAAAAAATAAGCGCGGGGCTTGCTTGCTTTAATGGCTTGTCTGCGGACAAAAAGCAGTGCGGGGAAATTTACTGCTATCGTACCGCGGAAGGGACTGTATCTTCAACCTATCGGTAAAACATTACATATAAAAAGCGGTGCTTGCGGTACCGCTTTTTTCTTTCAAACAGTTGACTTTTATATTTACACTATTATATAATATTTGTATACTTTGATGCGGGGATATTATGCGCGCAAAATACGTTGCCGTGTTGGATATACGCTCTTCGGAAGTTACCGCAGTTGTCGGCGAAAGGGGAGTAAACAACACTTTTATCATAAAAAGTAAATATACCTGCGATTACGAGGGCTATGCCGAAGGCGAGCTGCTCGATATAAACAGCTTTGTCTGCGCGGTGACCGAAGCCGTCAAAAGCACGCTTGCATCAAACAGCGGAATAAAAAGCTTTTACGTCGGTGTGCCCGACGAATTTATCAAGCTTGTGAACGTTGACAAGACGCTAAGCTTTTCCTCGTCGAGAAAAATAAATTTCTCCGACGTTAAAACGCTTACCGGAATGTCCGCCCCGCCCGACGACGAGGCTTGGCGCACGGTAAGGCACAGCTGTCTTTATTATGTTTTGTCGGACAAGCGTAAGGTGATTGACCCCGTCGGCGCGGTCAGTGACAGCTTGCACGGTAAATTCTGCTTTTATAAATGTAAAAATTCCTTTATCGGCTGTATAATGGACGTATTCAAGCGGTTTAAGGACATTCTTGTCGTAAATCTTATTCCGCTAAGCTATGCCGAGGCAATGTATTTAATCGAGCCGGAAAAGCGCAATAAATGCACGGCACTGCTCGATTTGGGCTTTATTTCTTCAACATACAGCGTTGTGTACGGCGACGGACTGTTGTACAGCGAGGCCTTTTCAGTGGGTATAGGGCATGTGGCGGTATACCTTATGTCGGAGCTGGATATTCCGTACGAGGTTGCGCTTTCCTATCTGTCGACGGTAAATTTAAACGCAAAGGAAAAGCTTACGGGTACCGAGGAATGCGTTTTCGGGGGCAAAACTTACGCATTTTCAACAATGACGCTGCGCGACAGAATACGCGAGGGGCTTGACGGAATTTGCGAAACCGTGCAGGAGTGCAGGCAAGGCTGTCCCGTCAAATATACAGACGCTGGGCCGTTGCTTGTTACGGGTGAAGGAATAAAGACTGTTCGCGGCTCGGCAGAGCATATTGCGGGCAGACTTGAAAAGAGCGTAGAGGTTATCGCTCCGAAGGTGCCTTTTTACGACAAGCCGAGGTTTTCGTCGTTGCTAAGCCTTTTGGATATCGCTCTTACAGACGAAAAGCTATCAAAAACACTTATTTGAAATTATACATAGACGATTTACGGAGGGTAAATTATGTTTAACGATTTAACGGGCGGCGTAGGCGGCATTACCGGAAAAGCGAGAATCAAGGTTATAGGCGTAGGCGGCGCGGGAAACAACGCCGTTAACAGAATGCTTGAAGCGGGCATAGACTGCGCCGAGTATTATGTTGTAAATACCGACAGCCAGACTCTTGTTCTGTCGCCGTGCGAGCATAAAATTCAGATAGGCACGGTGCTTACAAAGGGACTTGGCGCGGGTGCCGACCCCGAAGTTGGCAGAGGTGCCGCCGAAGAAAGCAAGACCGAGCTGACGGAAGCCATTAAAAACACCGACCTTTTGTTTATAACCGCCGGTATGGGCGGCGGTACGGGCACTGGCGCGGCGCCGGTAATCGCAAAAATTGCGAGAGATATGAAAATTCTTACCGTTGCCGTGGTTACGGAGCCTTTCGGCTTCGAGGGCAGGCGCAGAAAAGAAAATACTATCAAGGGCCTTGACAATTTAAAGAACTACGTCGATTCGCTTATCGTTATTCCCAACGATAAGCTGAGAACAATAGTTGACAGAAGCACTACCATGGTAGACGCCTTCTGTGTTGCGGACGATATTTTAAAGCAGGGTATCCGCGGCATTGCGGAGCTGATTGTTAACCCCGCGCTTATCAATCTCGACTTTGCGGACATAAGGACGATTTTGAAGGACAGCGGTATTGCGCACCTCGGCGTCGGCGTTGCAAAGGGTGAAAACAGAATTTTAGAGGCGGTAAGGGTTGCAATCAATTCTCCGCTTCTCGAAACCACGATAGAGGGCGCGCGCGGCGTTATTATAAACGTATGCGGCGGCAACGATTTGACTATGGCGGAGGGTGCAGACGCGGCGGAGCTGATAAGCAGTGTTGTAGACGCCTCGGCAAATATTATATTCGGCGTGAGAATCGACCCCAACGTTCAGGACGAGGTTGAAATAACCGTAATTGCGACGGGCTTCCCCGGCTATGACAACCGTCACGACGACGAGCAGAGAAGAAGCGTCGGCGGCGGAACGCATGAAAGCAACAGCTTCGGCGGCGGTAGCGTAAGGAGAATGTCCGTAAGCGAATCGCCCTATTACAGAAGCACCCAGCCCTTGCAGCCCGCTCAGCCTGTACAACCGGTTCAACCGGTACAGCCTCAGCCCCTGCACAGAGCGGAAATTTCCCAGCCGCCCGTTCAGAACGTGCAGTATCAGCAGACGGAGCCTCCCGTCCGCGGCGTTTATACCGACGAGGAGAGGATAGAGCGGCCTACCGGTAAAAGCGTACCCAAATTTATAGAAAGGCTTAAAAACTTCGGTAAAAAAACAGACGAGGAATAAAATATAAAGAAACAGCGCACGCAAAAGCGTGCGCTGTTTCTTTACAAATTCAGTATTAACTAACGGAAAACCAAAATATGACTTATTTATTTTTTAAGTTCATCATAGTAAGCCGTAAGGATTGCCGTTTTTAAAGTTTCTCGGGTCTCGGTGTTAAGCGGATGTGCAATATCCTTATATTCGCCATCATTAGTTTTTCTGCTGGGCATCGCAATAAACGCGCCTTCGGTAGAGTCGATAACTTTTATGTCGTGTACGACAAAGCAATCGTCAATAGTAATCGAGGCTACCGCTTTAAGTTTATTGTCCTCCTTGTTAACTAACCTGATTCGTACATCTGAGATTTTCATAGCTCACCTTCCAGAATATACTTTCATTAAATACATTGTACAATAAAGCAAAAACAATTTCAATACTTAAACTGAAAAATTTTGTTTAAATTTTGTAAAAAACGCCAAATTTCGTGCTAATGCCGCAAAATGCTTAATAAAATTTAATATGCGTAAAAGAATTTGGGAGACTTATAACAGCTTTTACTTTATAGGCGCGGGCGGAGTAAGCATGAGCGCGCTTGCTAAATTTCTGCTTTTGAAGGGTGCTAAGGTTGCGGGCAGCGACAAGTCGCACAGCGTTTATGTTGACGATTTAACCGCCCTCGGCGCGGAAATATTCGTTGGCGACTGCAAAAAAAGCATAGAAGAGTTTGACGTTATCGTCTATACGGACGCAATAAACGAAAGCAATTTACAGCTTGCACAAGCGCGAGGCTTAAATAAGCCTATAATATCGCGTGGACAGCTGTTAACGGAAATAAGCCGAAGCTTTGAAAGGGTTATAGCAATCAGCGGCTGTCACGGCAAGACTACGGCGGCGTCTATGCTTGCGCATATTTTTATGACGGCGGAAAAGGGGTTTTGCGCGCATATCGGCGGCAGAGACGCCGGTCTTTCGAATTTTTATTATTGCGGGAACGAGTATTTTATTACCGAGGCGTGTGAATACAAGCAGAATTTTCTGCTTTTAAAGCCGGATATTGCCGTTGTGCTGAATACCGACCCCGACCACCTCGAATGCTATGGCAATGCGGAAAATTTAAGGCTTGCATATAAGAGGTTTGCTGGCTCGGCGGAAATTGCAGTAACGCCTTTTAACGATTTGCAAATCGGCGGGCTTACCTTCGGTTATGATAAAAATGCGGACTATTCGGCAGAAAATATCATTGAAAACAGCGGTAAATTCAGCTTTGATATTTGCGAAAAGGGCGTGAATTGCGGCAAGGTAAGTATTTGCGTTTACGGCAAACACAATGTGCTTAACGCGCTTGCGGCAGCCGCGGCGGCGCGAGCGGCGGGGATAAGCTTTGAAGCGGTAAAAAAAGGTCTGCTGTCGTTTACGGGCGTAGAAAGGCGGTTTGAGCATATAGGAAATGCAAACGGCGCCGAAATAATTGCGGATTATGCCCATCACCCCGACGAAATTGCCGCGGCGATTAATACCGCAAACAGCATAGTAAAGGGCAGACTGCTTGTAATTTTTCAGCCGCATACATATTCGCGTACAAAAAACCTTTTCAAAGATTTTATTAAGGCGCTTTCTCCGCTTGAAAATCTGCTTGTATACCGCACCTTTGCCGCGCGGGAGTACTTTGACGATGCGGGCAGTGCGCTTACGCTGTCGCAAAGCCTATGCAATTCGCGTTATGGCGACGAAATAAGGGATATATCGGAGTTTATGTCGGGCGCGCAGAGCGGGGATATTATTCTTGTGCTCGGCGCAGGGGATATTTACGAGCTTGCAAAGTCTGCCGCGGCAAATTTTTCGGCTTGATTTAAGGCGTAAAATGCCGTCATTTCGTTGCTATTTCAATTGTAAAATGTTATAATAAAACAGATTGAATATATTATAAAAGCTTTGATTGATGCGGACGGCAATATTATCGTTTAATATTATGCGCGAGGAGTTAAGGTGGAAGATAAAATAAAGGATAAAACAAAAAAAGCGTCGTACATATTCACGAGGGAAACCTTCGGAATGACTTTGCTTTTATTTACTGCAATAGTATTTTTAATGCTTGTTACAAGACAGTACGTTTTTGCGGATATAGGGGCGGCTGTATGCACGTTTATGTACGGCACGTTCGGCTACGGCTCGTTTCTTGTGCTGGCTTTGCTTGCATATTTAGGCGAATGGCTGACCTTTGAAAAGAAGATAAAAATCTCACTGCGCCGGGCTTTTGCCGTTGCGCTTACGGTTTTTATGCTGTTTTTGCTTTTTCACGCAGTTACTACCCGCAATTTTACGCTTGAAGGCTATGGCAAATATATTGCAGACTGCTATAAAAACGCGCAGAACGGAATTGCAGGCTATACCTTCGGCGGAGTTGTGTCCGCAGTAGTCGTTTATCCGCTTGCAAAGCTTTCGTTTGTCGCCGCTTACATAATTTTATCCCTGCTTACGGTTGCATGCGTTTATGTAACCGTGCTTGCGTTCGGCGGCAGAAATATTTTCACTATCAAAAGGTCGCGCAAGGCTGCGGGCGCAAATATTGTTGCTGACAATGCCGCGCTTTCGGAAGAGGCGGCGGTAAGTACGGTGCCGACCGAACAGCCGCTAAGCACAGCTCAGCCCGTACAGAATAATATATATGTCCATCAGCCGTCCGTACAGACGACCGCTTCCGCTACGGTGGAGCAGGAGGACGATAAATTTTCGTCCAAAAATCTCGGGCGCAAAATTCTGTTCGAAAACGGCGAATTTGCCGCGGAAAGCTACAGAAGGAATATGATTTTCAACGAAAATTCCTATTTCAACCGTCCTTCTACAACAACGGCAAGCGAGGCGGATTATTTAAGCAGCTTCTCTTCGGGCGGGGCTAAGTCGCAAAAAAATAACGCCGCCGTGCCCGAGGCAAGCTATACGGAAGCATATTCCGACGAGGTTTTAAATCAGACGGTTCAGTCTACGCCGTCAAGCTTTGTTTACGGCGAACAGCCCGCAACCGACCTTGGCGGTTATTCCGACGGTGGAATTTATCCCGTTCAGAGTTCCGGACAGCAGCCGCAGATATACGGCGAATACGTCCGTGACAACAGCACAGAGGAGGAGCAGGATTACTCCGCCGATATTTACGAGCCGGAGTCCTCCCGTAATTATTCGGAGAATACCGAGGCATTTGAGGAGCCGGAGCCTTATCAGGAGCCGCCTTATGTCCCCTCTGCGCGCGGCTTGGGCACGGTAGGCTTTACACCGTCCGAACAGCCGTCCGAGCCGGAGCAAAATTACAATCAGGCGATAAGGAGCGATTTACCCGCAGAAAATATAAGCGCGGATAACGAGGACGCCGAAAGCAAGGTAGACAGACTTTTCAGCCTGCCCTCGCGCAGGGACAGAGGGACTTCTTCCCTTGGCAGAGAGTCAAGCAATGCGGAATTGTTTGACGATGACGAAATGGACGGCGGTACTGCGCAAAACGAGGCTGTCGTAAGACGGGACAGAACGGTTGAAAGCAGTCCGAGAGATACCTTGCAAAGCGGCAATATAAGCCCTGTAAGCCCCGTCAGAAGGACGGAAAATACGGAAAAGCCCGCC
>WSNM01000016.1 GCA_013316055.1 Clostridia bacterium
TTCGGTAAACGTCCCGTTTAATCAAATATCTTAATAAAATAGGCGCGCGGACTAAACGTCCGCGCGCCTTTAAATTTCCTCAAAAAACTCTTCATACGAAATATCAAAAAACTTAACCAACGCTTTTATTGTTGATATATTCGGCTCGGTATTTCCGCTTTCCCAATCGGATATTGTCCTTGCCGAAAATCCGAGATTTTTACCAAGCTCTGCTTGCGATAAATTTTTATTTTTCCGCAACTGCTTTATAATTGCGCCCGCGCCCTTGCATTTCATATATTGCATTTTAGCGGAAAATCCGCTAAAATGGTTGACTTGGCGGAAAATCCGCCGAAAAAACTTAAAAACCGCCCCGTCTGAAAATTTCAGACGGGGCGGTTAACATTATTCACACAAAAATCAGTCTGCCTTGAAAGGAAGCAGAGCCGCAATTCTTGCACGCTTGATAGCCTTGGAAAGCTCTCTCTGGTGCTTTGCGCAGGTTCCGCTCATTCTGCGGGGCAAAATTTTACCGCCCTCGGCAACAAACTTTTTAAGACGGTTTACGTCCTTATAGTCGATAAGCTCTACCTTTTCCTGACAGAAAACGCAAACCTTCTTGCGGGGAACCCTTTTATAAGCTTTTTTTACGGGCGCAGCAGCCGCCACTTTATTTTCTTCCATAATTTAATCTCCTTGAAATTCTCAGAAGGGAATATCTCCGTCGTCGTCAAACGGCTGAAGCTGGGGCTTTGCACCTCTTGAAGAGCCGCCGCTGTTCTGTGCGGGCGCGTCATAGCCGAAATCGTCGCCGCCGCCCTGACGGGGCGTCAAAAACTCCACGTCCTGCGCAACGATATCAACGCCCGTACGCTTTACGCCCTGACTGTCCTCGTAGTTTCTCAGCTCTATCGAGCCGCTTACGCATACCTTCGTGCCCTTTTTGGTGAAGCGCGCAACCGTTTCTCCCAGACCGCGCCATGCAACGCAGTTGAAAAAGTCGGTCTTTCTTTCGCCGTCCGCTCCCGCATAATTACGGTTGACCGCAATCGAAAAGCGGCAAATCTTCACCCCGCCCGAGGTTTCGGTCAGCTCGGGGTCGCGCGTTAAATTCCCTATCAATATAACCTTATTCATCTTAATTTTTCCTGTGTCTTATGCTTTTACGGTAATCATTCTTCTCAAAACGTCGCTCGTCAAGCCTGCAATTCTATCAAGCTCTTTAACGATAGCGCCGTCTGCTTCGAAAGTAAGAAGTACATAATCGCCGTCGTTCTTATAGTTAATGGGATAAGCAAGCTTTTTAACGCCCCATTTGTCGACGGAAACGACCGTACCGCCGTTGGACGTAATAACGTCCTCAAGCTTTTTCCCGAACGCTTCCTTTGCCTCGTCGGCAACGGCTGTGTCGAGAACGTAAATCATTTCGTAAGTTTTCATTGTTTTCACCTCCCGGACTTAATCGGCATACCCGAAAGCGGTATGCAAGGCATTGCAGAAAAATAATCTGCTTATAAAATAATACAATAACCGAAGCCGCTTGTCAACTACTTTTAAGCGCAGTTTTGGTTTTGCCGAAAGCGCCGCATTTGCATAAGCGTTTTGCGCAATAGCTTTTCCTCAAAGCCGCGGTCGGCGCGCATAAACCCTTTCAACCCTTTGCAACAGCTTTTGCTTGTCGTTTTCAACCGCGCTTGTTGCGCAGTCCTCCAACAACAGCTGCAAGGTCTTGCCCGTTTCGTTTGCGGGCAGTCCCGCGGCAATAAGCTCGTTGCCCTTTACAGCAAGCTCTCTCAGGGTGAAGGGTCGCCCCTCCGCCCGCATCTGCGCGCAGATTTTTTTAAGCTTCGTCACGGTCGGCGCCTCGGCAAAATCGTCCGCACAGGCGGAATAATCGGCTTGCTTCAACAGCATTAATTTGTCAATTACGTCATAGTTGCGCACTATAAATTTGCGCACCTTATTCTCCCTCGCGTCACCGCGAAAGTCATACATATGCAGGGCTGTAAGCCTTACAACCTCCCCCGTAAGCTTTTTCGGCGCTTTAAGTCTTTGACAAATTTCCTCGGCTATCCGCGCCCCCTCCGCGTCGTGACCGATAAAATTGCCCGCATTCTGCATGCAATACGGCTTGCCTACGTCGTGCAGCAGCGCGGCAAGCCTTATCGAGGCGTCCGCATACGCCGCGCAACGCATAGAATGCTCCAAAACGTCGTGCTTGTGGTATTTCTCATTCTGATAAACGCCCTTGCCCGCATACAGCTCCGGCAGAATAATTCGCATAACGCCCGTATCCGCAAGAATTTTCAGCCCGTTATATTGCCCCCCGCATATGCCGTACCTTCGGTCCGCGCACAGCAAAAGCATAAGCTCGGCAAAAATTCTTTCCGCAGAAACGTCGCGTATCAGCTCCGCATTTGCACGCGCCCCGTCCAAGCACTCCTTGTCTGGCGCAAAGCCCGTCTGCGCGGCAATTCTTGCAAGGCGCATAAGCCTCAGCCCGTCCTCGCCGAACACTTTTTTTGCGGGTGCAACCGTGGATATGCGCTTGTTTTCGATGTCTTGCAGCCCGCCCAGCGGGTCAACGAATTTTCCCGCCGCAATGTCGTAATATACCGCATTGCACTTAAAATCGCGCCGCCGCGCGTCAAGCGTTATATCGTCAGTCAGGTATGTTTCCGCGGGCCTGTGACTTCCGCGCACATATTTGTCGGAGCGGAAGCAAGCAAACTCGAACTCCTCCTCCCCGCACGCAAATTTTACGGTGCCCGTGTTTTTATACTCGGCTTTAAGCCCGAAGCCCGCATTGCTTGCGCGTATGGCAAAATCGCCGCAGTCGGCGGGCGCGCATACGTCGGTATCGGACGTTGCCGAAGCAAGCCCCGCGGCAAAATCACGCGCTCTTCCGCCGACAACGTACAGCGGATAAGGCAATTCCTCTGCAAATTTTATAAGCTTTTCGGGCAAAATTCTTCTCATTGCAAAATAATTATAGCAAATTTTTAAAATTATTGCAATTTATATCCCGTTGTTGTATAATAATTTCGGTTCTTTATTTTTACGCTGTAAGAAAAACCGAAAGAGAGTGAAAAAAATGATTTATCTTATTGCTAACGAAAAGCACGTAACGGGCAAGGGCGCCAAAAAGCTTGACATAGTACGGGGTGTATTCGACCGTGCGAGCAAAAAATACGAAATACTTTTGACCCGCAGGGAGGGCGACGCCAAGGCGCATGCGGAAAGAATAACGTCTGACGGCAACAGCAATATCCTTGTCGCGCTCGGCGGAGACGGCACCTTGCACGACATTATAAACGGCTTTAAGAACTTCGAAAGCAACTCTCTCGGCCTCATTCCCTTAGGCACGGGCAACGACTTTGCCGCCACGGCAAAAATCCCGCTCGACGTAAAGCGCGCGGCGGAAATTATCGCCTTCCGTCAGCCTATGCACATAGATTTTATAGAATTTTCCAACGGTCTGCGGTCTATCAATATTGCGGGTATGGGCATCGACGTGGACGTTTTGGAGCGCACATATGCCGGCAATAAAAAGGGCAAATCGAAGTACGCAAGGGCGCTTGCTTCAAGCCTTGCGCATTTTAAAAGCCGCAAATACACGATAAAATACAACGATTGCGAGGAAGAACTTTTCGGCCTTATCTGCGCCGTGTGCAACGGCAGACAAATGGGCGGCGGAATAAGGGTTTGTCCGCAGGCAAAGCTCGACGACGGATATATAGAGCTGTTTTTGTGCGACTACCTGTCCAAAACCCGAATAATAGGCGCGTTTTTAAAGCTTATGGCGGGCAAGGTCACAAGGGTTAAGGAAGCGCGGACAATAAAAGTAAAAAGCGCCGAAATAATTCCCGACGCAAAAAATTATACTCTTCAGGCCGACGGCGAGCTCTATCCCGACGTACCCTTCGAGGTGCATGTGGTTTCCCGAAAACTTAAATTCCATATGCCCGCCGAATAACACACTTAAACCGAAAATGAAGGACACATATTTAAGACGAATTGCAGACAACATAAAAACGGCTGTTATCGCGGTAAACGGAAATGCGAAGGTCACCTTTGCAAACCGCGCCTTTAAAACGCTGTTCTGCGGCACGGAGCGGGGCAAGCTCGGCGCCGTTACCGCTTGCGCGGGAGATATAAAAAGCTGCGGCACGGGCAATTGCGCGCGCGGCTGTCCCCTTCTCGGCGCGTTCGAGGACGCGTTTTTATCGAATACCGAGGTTTCCCGCAGGATATTCCAGCGCGTAAGCTCGGGCGGAACGGCGCACGAGGTTTCGTACTCGCTTACCGTCACCCCTCTCGGCGGCGGGCTGTGTATGGGCGAGGTTGACGATGCTTTCGAGCTGGAAATCTCCCGCGAGCTGCAAACGGCAAAAAGCATACAGCAACGGCTTTTGCCCGCAGGCAAATGGGCGGGCGGCAAAAAATATTCGTATATGTATATTCCTTGCAGAGAAATCGGCGGAGATTTACCCGAGGTATATACCCGCGGCGACAGCGCCTACGGCGTTATTGCGGACGTTTCCGGCAAGGGCATTTCCGCGGGAATGCTTACCGCGTTCGTAAAAGCCGCGTACGACAAAACTGCGGAATCGCCCGCGCAGGCGCTGTTCAAGCTGAGCGCGAAATTCCGCGAGCTTAACCTTGACGAGCGCAACTATATAACGCTTGCCGCCGTGCGGATAGACAAGGACGCCGTAACCTACTCTATGGCGGGGCATAACGTGCCCATACTTTTAAAAACCAAAAGCGGTATTACAAGGATAATGCTTAACTCCCCGCCCGTTTCAAATTGGTTCGAAAACCCCGCTTACTTCGACGACACAATCCCCTACGAAAAGGGCGATATTCTTGTCCTGCTGACGGACGGCGTTACCGAATGCAGAAACGGCAGAGGCGAAATGTTCGGCGCGGACGGCGCAATAAAGACCCTATCCACCTCCCGCACGGCGGACGATTTTATCAAGAATCTGGAACACAATCTAAAAAACTTCTGCAACAATCTTAACGACGATATTACGGCTATCGCGTTTGATTTGTAAGTAAACACGGCATATAACGGGGTGTAATCAAAAAATGCAGTCTTTAAGAGAGCTTTATAAAATAGGGCGCGGGCCTTCCAGCTCCCACACAATGGGGCCCGAACGCGCAATAAAAATAATGCGGGAAAAATACCCGCAGTCAGATTTGTTTAAGGTAACGCTTTACGGCTCGCTCGCCATGACGGGCGAGGGGCACGGCACCGACAGAATTATAAACGAAACGGCCGCGCCCGTTAAATGCGAAATATCGCTTGACACCTCCTCCCCTTGTCCCGTCCACCCGAACACAATGGATATAAGCGCGTATAAGGGCGGAAAGCTGTTGGCAAAAAAGCGGGTTTACAGCGTTGGCGGCGGCACGGTGGTTTTCGACGGCGAGCCATCGCAAAAATACGAAAAATACGCGGACGACGGCATATATCCCTTAAATACCTATAAGGAAATAGCCGAATACTGCAACGCGCACAATATACGGCTTTGGCAGTACGCAGTGCATTGCGAGGGTCAGCAGCTGCTCGATTACCTTGCAGAGGTCTGGGCGAGAATGAAGCAGACCATTCACGAGGGGCTTACAGCCACGGGCACGCTACCGGGGGTATTGGGTACCCAGCGACGCGCGCAAAAGCTTTTTAACCAGCGGCATATAGACGAATCCGCACAAACGCGGGAAAACCGCCTTGTATGCTCCTACGCGTTTGCGACAAGCGAACAGAACGCCTCGGGCGGGGTGATAGTCACCGCGCCGACGTGCGGTGCGTGCGGAGTTGTGCCGTCCGTGCTGAAATATATGCAGGAAATGCGCAGATTTTCCGACGAGCAAATAGTCAAAGCGCTTGCCGCTGGCGGTATTATAGGCAATTTAATAAAGAAAAACGCCTCCATAAGCGGGGCGGAATGCGGCTGTCAGGCAGAAATAGGCTCTGCCTGCTCTATGGCGGCGGCGGCCTTGGCAGAGCTGTTTGAAATGGGTCTGGGACAGATAGAATATGCCGCCGAGGTTGCAATGGAGCATCATCTGGGACTGACGTGCGACCCTATCGCGGGGCTTGTGCAGATACCGTGCATAGAGCGCAACGCGGTTGCGGCAATGCGCGCTATTAACGCGCTGTCGCTTGCAAACTTCCTTGCGGATACAAGAAAAATCAGCTTTGACATAATAGTAAAAACAATGTACAACACGGGCAAGGATTTGCTAAGCACCTACCGCGAAACCTCCGACGGCGGGCTTGCGAAATTCTACGAAATAAAATAATGTAACAAAATAAAGAAGCGCCGCCGCGGCTTGCCCGCGGCGGCGCTTTTGATAGCTATATACTGCCCGTATACCTTTCAAGCGTTGCAAAATCATAGCTCGGCACAATAAATTCAAGCAGTTCGCCGCAATGGTCTATTTTTACCGCGCAGCAAGCTTTTACAAAATACTCGCCCGCGCGGTTTCTGCGCACGCCGAAGCGCTTGAATTTTTCTTCGGTATACTCCTCGTTCTTAGTCCAGTTGCCAAGCCTGAACGTACCCCCAAGCCTTGACGCACCCGTAATTTCTTCAAGCGGAATTGCCATAACGCATTCCAAATCGGAAAGGTACAAATTTTTCCCGTCCTTAAAAATGCGTATTTCCACGCAAAAATACAGCGGACGCTTACTCGGCTTTTGAAAATTTTGGGTATTTTCGCTTAAAGAAAGCACGTCTATCACACCCGCGTCCGCGGGAATTTTAAGCCTTTCATAGCTTTTATCGTGCACCTCTGCCTCAATCACCTTGAATACGTCGCGGAAGGCGGGCGCCTTCTCCGCCATTCTGCCGTGCACCTGCGCGGCAATAAAAATCGCAAGCCAGCCCACTGCGGCGATTGCCGCGACTATATATTTCCACGGCGCGGCGGCAAACATTTCCTTAAAATCAAGCTCGTCCACGTCCATAACAGAGGTAAAGACAACCAAAATCACGGTAAAAGCGCACAAGTACTGCACAATGCTAAGCCACAGCGGAAACCGCTTGTGCTTTTCCGCCTTTATCGTCCGCACAACCGTCTTTTCCTGATGCTCGGTAATTTTGCAGTCGGTCTGTCTTATTATCAGCTCTTTGCCGCAGTATTCGCCAGCGGCAAGGTCAAAGCCGAAGATATTTTTCATTCGTTGCTCCACACGGTAACGTTATTTAAGGCTTCTTATCTTTTCAACTGCGGCAAGCCTTCCGTCTACGCCTAATTTAAGGTAAATTGCACTGATATAGTTGCGCGCGGTGCCGTCCGAAAGCTTCAAAGCGGAAGCAATCTGGCGGTTGGTGAAGCCGTCGTAAAGCATAAGCGCAATTTCCGCCTCGCGCTCGGACAAATTAAACGTTTTCCTCAGCTTCAACTCCTTGTCGGAGGAAACCATCGCCGCGGCGTCGGTGATTTTTTTGGCGATTTTTGCGGGTAGAATTGTATCGCCCGCATATGCGTTTTTAACGGCGTCTATAAGCGCGGTTGCGCCTATATCCTTTAAAAGATAGCCGCTTGCCCCGTTGTTTATCGCACTTAAAATATAGTCGCTGTCGTCAAAGGTGGTAAGCACGATTATTTTGATATTCTCGTGCGCCTCCTTTATGCGCTTGGTTGCAACCATACCGTTCATATTCGGCATACGGATATCCATAAGCACCACGTCGGGCTTTAGCAAGGCGCATTTTTCAACCGCCTGCACGCCGTCAAGCGCAATGCCTATCACTTTTATGTCCCTGCTGGTTTCCAGCACCGATTTTATGCCCTCCGCCAAAATCTGCTGGTCGTCTACAAGTAATACCTTTATCATTTTTTCTCCTTTAATGGAAGGGTTATATCCGCTTCGAAGCCTTCGCCCTGCTCGCTTGTATACATGCATTTGCCGCCGAGCGCCTCCGCCTTCTCGCGCATGCCCTTTAACCCGAAGCCTTCCTCTATCTCACCGCTCACGCCCGAGCCGTTGTCGGAAATAATAAGCTGAATTTCTCCGAATACCTGCTTCAGCTCGATATAAAACGCCGTTGCGCCGCCGTGACGGATACCGTTTGCAAGCAGCTCCTTAACCGCATTGCAGATAAAGCGGAAGCTGTCGGGGTCGGTCTGCACCTCGCACATGTCATAACGCGCCTTAATGTCGGTGCCGTCTATCGTCTGCGCAATAATCTCCTGCACCTCTTCCTTTAAGGAGCGCGTCTGCTCCCTGCCCGCCAAAAGGTGCACGCTTTGCCGCATTTGTTCAAGCGCGTTGCGCGCCTGTATGTTGGCGGAAATTATTCTGTTTTTCGCCTCGGCGGGGTTGTCGTCAATCAACAGCTTTGCCGCCTCCGTCTGCATTATCACCGTCGTCATAGAATGTCCCGCATTGTCATGAATGTCCTTTGCAATGCGGTTACGCTCCTCGTATACCCTTGTGCGGGTAAGCTGGTTAAACACCTCTTCGAGCTGAGCCTTGCTTTCGTCCGCCTCCTTCAACGCCTTTCTCAGCTCTGCATTAGTGCGGTAAAACTTAATTAAAAACTGAACGACTATATAATCCACCGCCATAAACAGCAGACCGAACAGCACTCCGCTTAATACCTGCATAACGCTGCTGTACAGCGGCAGTCCCGCGTTTCGGATAACCCACCCGCCGACAAAGGACGCCGTATACATTCCGCAGCTGAACCCGAAAAGCACCGTTCTGTCCCTGAACCTTTCAACGGAAATATAACAGCCCGTAAGCACAATGCAGTACAGCGCGGACAAAACCGAGTCGCCCGTCAAAATACATACGGCAAGCAAAAGCGCGCTGTCAAAGCCGAAAAACACCATTTTTGCGGCGAAGCTTTTAATTGCGAAAAGGTTAACCGCCTCAACGGCGATAAGCGCGGCGCAGCATACTACAAGACTGATATAGTCGGGCAGACGGTCGTCCAAAACGGAATACGCCTGCGCGCACACAAACACCGCAATCGCCGCCAAAAGCACAATAAGCGATATTTTAACGTAGGCTATTAAGTTTTTGGGGTTGAATTTCAGCTTCATTGCACCCTTTAACGCCGCAAATAAACGCATTGCGCAAACGGTCGGCGGGAATATTTTAATATTGTCTTTTAATTTATTTTACCATAAATAAAAAAAGTTGTATAATGTTTTCGACTACATTTTTAACAAGGCGGTTTTTATGGACGGAATTATTAAGAATATTATAGAGGATATTTCGGGAATTATCAAATTCGACTCCTCGCAAAAGCCCGCAAAAGAGAATGCTCCCTTCGGCGCGGGCGCGAGAGGCGCGCTCGATTACTTTTTGTCGCTTGCAAAAAGCTTCGGCTTTAAAACGCACGATTACGACGGGTATGCGGGCGAGGTGATATTCGGCGAGGGCGAGGAATTTGCCATACTTGCGCACCTTGACGTGGTGCCCGCGGGCGGCGGTTGGACGAAAGAGCCCTTCGGCGGGGAAATAGATACCGTAAACAAACGCGTTTGGGGGCGCGGAGCTATGGACGACAAGGGTCCCGCTGTCATTGCATTGTACTGTATGAAGGCGTTGAAGGACGAGGGCTTTACCCCCAAAAGAAGGATAAAGCTGATTGTCGGCTGCAACGAGGAGAGCGGCTGGGCGTGCATCGATTATTACAAGGCGCACGCGCATATGCCGGACGAGGGCTTCTCCCCCGACGCGGACTTCCCCGTGATTTATGCGGAAAAGGGCATTTTACAGCTTAAATTGAAATTTGACGTTGAGGGCGACTACTCCTCTCTGCGCGGCGGCGAACGCGGTAATATGGTCTGCGACTACTGCGAGGCAACCGCGCCCTTTGACAAGGAAAAGCTTGCACAACTCGGGCTTGCTTACGATAACGGTAAAATAATTGCGCGCGGCAAGTCGGCGCACGGCTCCACCCCCGAGCTTGGCATAAACGCAATCGACCCCGTTTTGCAATATCTGGGCTTGCACGGAGTGCGCGATGTGCTGTTCGGCAACAGGCTCGGTCTGACAGAGCTTAAAGACGAAACGGGCGCGCTCACCCTTTCCCCGAACGTTATAGAGGGCGAAAAGGACTGCATTTTTGTCACCTGCGACGTACGTTACCCCGCTACTATGGCCGATTTATGCGTGTTTAAGCCGATTGACGCGGCGGGCATAGAATACGAAATTCTGCACGCTCAAAAGCCTCTTTTCAACGACAGAGAATGCTTTTTGATAAAGACGCTGTGCGGAGTTTACAACGAGGTTACGGGCAAAAACGTTAAGCCGATTGCCATAGGCGGAGGCACCTACGCGCGGGCGTTGAAGTGCGGAGCCGCCTTCGGTCCCGAGGAAGATGGCGAAGAAAATACCATTCATCAGGCGGACGAATACATCACCTTTGAAAAGGTTGAAAGGTGCTTTAAGCTTTATAAGCTTGCGATAGAGCGACTTACGAAATAATTTTTTAAGGAAACAAAGATGAGCGCAAAGGTTTATTTTTCAAGAAAAATCACCCCCGAGAGCGTTGCCGGATTATACGATTTGCTCGGCAAAAGGCTTGACGGAAAAGTTGCCGTAAAGCTGCACTCGGGCGAGGTGGGAAACCAAAATTTTTTAAAGCCCGACTTCTGGAAGCCGATTATTGACAAGGTCGGCGGCACGGTTACGGAGTGCAATACCGCATACGAGGGTCAGCGCAACACCACGGCAAAGCATTTAAAAACGCTGAAAAAGCACGGCTGGAGCGAGCACTTCGACGTTGACCTTATGGATGCCGAAGGTCCCGATTTGGTGCTGGACATTCCCGAAGGCAAGGTTATCAAAAAGAATTACGTCGGAAAAAATCTGGCGAACTACTCCTCTCTGCTTGTTTTGTCGCATTTCAAGGGGCACCCTATGGGCGGCTACGGCGGTGCGTTGAAGCAGCTTTCGATAGGCATAGCCTCCTCCTACGGCAAGGCGTACATTCACGGCGCGGGCGACACAAAGGAAATTTGGACGAGCGAGCACGACAGCTTTCTCGAAGCAATGGCAGACGCCGCGCTTTCGATAATCAAATACTTTAACGGAAACATCGTATACGTCAACGTAATGAAGAATATGTCGGTTGACTGCGACTGCTGTGCCGTCGCCGAGGACCCGTGCATTAGGGACATAGGCATCCTTGTTTCCGACGACCCCGTGGCAATTGACCAAGCTTGCATAGATTTGGTTTACGCCGCCAAGGACGACCCCGGACAAAAGCACTTTTTGGAGAGGGTTGAAAGCAGAAACGGCGTGCACACCATCGAGGCCGCCGCAGCCTTGGGCGCGGGCGTGCCCGAATACGAGCTTATCGAGGTATAAGAATATAAAAAACTTTTAATTACAAAACAAATTAAAATTCATTGACAAAAAAAAATATATTTAATATAATGTTAAGGCTTGTTAAAAGCAAATCAGTTTAATTTGCACCGTTATTCCGAACGGACATAGCGTTAGCCGCAAATTAAAACCGAATATTTCACACGCACCGTTAGCTCAACTGGATAGAGCGTTGGTCTACGGAACCAAAGGCTAGGGATTCGAATTCCTTACGGTGCACCAAAAAACGGTTAAAATCATTCGATTTTGACCGTTTTTTATATTTTTTCATTTTCTACCATTTAAAAATTGAATAATGACACTTACATATAGCAAACGGCGCAAGCAAATAAATAACTTGCGCCGAAATTACTAAATTTTTTCAAATAAAGCTGTAAGAGTATAGCTGTTATTATTGTCAAATAAATCTACATTGGAAGCGCTGATTTTAAAATATCTCGACCATTTAGTTTCTCCGTCCGACCAACCTACAAACCGATAGCCGTCGTCGGCTATTGCTTGAATATATAAAGAATCTCCGTCGGTTAATAAGGTGTAGTCGCCCGACGGGTTACCGTAACCGCCGATTTGACCGCCTTCGGAAGCAACGACCGTAAGATTATATTTTTTCGGTTCGAATATAGCGGTTACCGTAAAATCACCAAGTATTTTATCCGTTCTATAATCCGCTTCAAGTCCGTCGGACCATTTAACAAATTTATAACCTTTTCTCGGTACGGCATATACGGATATTTCCGTTCCGTATAAAACCTCTTTATGTCCGATATATTGCGATTCTATATTTTCTTCATTTACCGTTCCGCCGTCAGTAAATAAATAATCAACCTGTGCTATTTCGCCTTTCCAAAAGCTATAAGGTATACCTACTTTTTTTCCTTTAAAAAGCACCTCATATTTATAATAATTTTCGTATGCATCTTTGAAATCTATTTTAAATTTATTACTTATTGTAATCATTTCATGATAATCAAACAAATCTAATCTTGTTTCTATCGTATGAGCAGTTTCATGTATTATACGATCAAACCATTGGTCTATTGTTAACCAAATGTTTGCTTCTTTATCTTTATTCTCTATAATATGCTCGGTCATATCGTTCATATATTTTAACACTCTATCCATATCAAACATATGATAAATACCGCTTAAAAGCGAATCTAAATTTAATTCGCCGAATTTAATCCAAGCTGCGCCTGCGCCGTTGTGTAATTTATGGTCGAAATCATCCATTGAAAATATAGATAAAACCGTATCGTAATTATCTAATCTATCATTTATTTCGGGTAATTTGTTAGGGAAAAGGCTGTTATAAATACCGTATGCATACGGTTTCTGTTGGAAATTTTCCGTTACTGCAGGTTCTGTTGTGAAATATCCGTCAATTTGAAAGTCTACCAATCCGTCCATCATATTATCCATAGTTTTTTTTAAATATGAAACGGTTGCCTCACAAAATGCTTTCTCTACATCCCGCATAGTGTAGTCAACGTGTATGGTTGAGGTTTTATCACAAGTGGGTAATACTGCATCTATCCGTGTTACAAAAACAAGCAATATTTTATAAGTAAAGGTTTGGTTAGCGGTAAATTTAGCGGTTATATCGGTGTTGTCGCTTTCAAAAAGCTGCTTTGTCATTAACGATTTACCGTTTTCGTCAGCAACCTTATCTTCGCCCATATACCAACCGTTAAAGGTAAAATGCTCTCTTTGCGGCACGGGAAACGTTATAGAAGTGTAGTTGTTTTCAGTCAAAGTTAATTCAGGCAGACCTTTATCAAAAGAAACATACCAATTATGCAATTTATAATTTTTGCTTTCAACGTTGGGCGTAGGCGGGTTAGGGTCTACGGGCAACACGGGGTTAGGGTCAGGCTTTTTCTGACATGCGCAGAAAAAGCCTGACGTAAACACCAACGTAAATATTAAAATTATTGTTATTAAATAATTAATTACTTTCTTTTTCATATTTACATTATAACGCTAATCGCCATATGCGTCAATAGCGATTGATTAATTGGTCAACTTTAATTAGCCGTTGTCGTCTTCGCCCGCAACAATCAGAGCAGTTTCTTCATATACTTTTTTAGTAAAGTACAGTTTACCGCTTACTGCCTCCATACCGCCGGACTCGTAACCGTTGCCGCCGTATAAAGACACGTAAGTACTGTTAACGGTTACGTAATCTGCACGAATAGCATAGCTTGGATAGCCGCCCAGCCAATTGTTAGAGCCTGACCCGCCTTCTATAATAATTAGTAATGATTTACTTATGTACTTAGATAATAAAAAGTTGTGCAAATTTGCAAAGTATAGTTACGGCGTAAAGATTACAAAGAAAAACTAAATTTATATTTATGATTAACAATAAACAGCAATCAAAACAACTGCTTTTGTTCTAACCGAAATTCTAACAAACGTGCAGGAATTTGTGCATTAGACAATTATTTATCGTTAATAGTAGTTGCTTATCGTTGAAATGCTTTTTTGCCCAAATATAGCAAAAAACAAGCCAAAAACTCTCTTTAAGACCGTTTTTGGCTTGTTTTATATATAAATAAGTGTCAAAATGAAATAGTAAAAATAGTTACAAATTTATTGTCTTGACCGGCTACGGAACCAAAGGCTAGGGATTCGAATTCCTTACGGTGCACCAAAAGAGTATAATCCGAATTGTTTACTTGTTACAAGTGAGTGGTTCGGATTTACTTTTTATTTCTAAATCACATAATAAAAAGAGGAGCAGAAGCTCCTCTTTTTGCTATATAAAATTACTTTCTTACACCAAGCCTGTTTTATTTAATATCATGTTGCTTTATGTAAAATCAATACCTTACATGATTTTAACATAGCGGATTAGGAAAAGTTTGCACATCATTTAGCTTTGTTTAGCGACTTCTTCACAAAACAAAACCAAAATAGTACACACGATACGATAGCAGAAATCAATTCCGTAACCCAAAACGAATTCCATACGCCAACAGCTTGAAACAGATAAGACATAAGAAATGCAATCGGAAGAATTGCAATATATCTTAACAGTGATATGACCAAGGAAGGCAGCCCTTTCCCCAATCCCTCAAATGTTCCGCTGATAACGACGGAAACGGCAGAGACGATAAAGCCTGCGCTTATGACACGAAGGGCAATAGCGCCTTGTTCCGCCGTTTGCGGCGTGTTTGTAAATATTCCCATCAATTGCACAGGGCATACAAGACATAGGATTGTGCCAATGACCATAACAATGAAACTTAAAAGTAGCGTAACTTTGAATATTCCTATAACCCTGTCATTTCGTTCCGCCCCAAGGTTGTAACTCACCAACGGGCGTATCCCTTGAACGATGCCGTTGATGGTAAAATAGAGAAACGTCTGCAATTTATAGTAGATCCCCAAAATCAAGACATAGACTTCAGCGAATGCAGACAAAATCATATTTAGGAACATTATCATAAAAGAAGGCAATGCCATATTGAGAGAAGCTGGGATACCCAAAAGATACAGTTTACGGCAAATTTTTTCCTCGCCACGATGTTCCATCCGTAGCCGAATGGGTATCTTTGCAATTAAGAACACGACAATATAACCGATTAATGAGAGTGTTTGCCCTATTCCTGTTGCGAGCGCCGCCCCGAACACACCCATCTCAGGGATAGCCCCTGCCCCAAAAATAAAGAGCGGGTCTAGGAATATGTTGGCGATTGCGCCAATTGCCATACAGAACATTGTCGTTTTCATTCTGCCCGTTGCCTGCAATAACTTTTCAAACATCATGCCAAGTGTAAGTACGGGTGCGAATGCGATAACGACATAGAAATATTTAATACCGTATGTAGCAATCTCTTCGCTATCGGTAAAAAGGAAGATGAATGGGCGTGTGCAGAGCACACAGATGCCGGCAAGCACAATCCCGTGTAGCGCACTGAGAAGAATGCCAAGCGTTGCCGAACGGTTTGCCGCACGTCCGTTATTTGCTCCGAGATAGTAGGCGACTGTGGCATTGACCCCGATACCGAATCCGACACCCACCGCATTTGCAAGATTTTGCAGCGGATAGACGATAGAAATAGCGGTCATAGCGTTTTCACTGAATTGCGAAACAAAGAAGCTGTCAATGATATTATAGAGCGAATTGACAAGCATAGATATGACCATCGGTAGCGCCATTTTCAGTACCAACGGCAATATAGGTTTTTCTTTCATAAAAGTCTGATCCACGAGTAAACCCTCCTACGGTCAGATTTTTACGATATAATCGGATTTCCTCGCCACAGTCGCAGGAAGCTTGACTGTAGGGTTGGAGTATCCGAATGCAAGCGCCCCAACGCCGCGCAATGTTTCGGGCAACCCCCATTTGCGGAGAAGCGCCTTACCTTTTTCGCCGTCAAAAATTTCACGTTCGCGGTGTACCCATACGGAACCGAGTCCCAAAGCGTGCGCGGCGAGCATCATATTCTCCAGCACGCAACTCCCGTCTTCCACAAAAGTACTTGCTTTCCCGTCCGCAAGCACGAGAATTACAATCGGTGCCCCGTAATACGGATCGGTATCTTTTCCCATGACTTCGGCATTGAGACAAGCTATTTCTTTGCGGTAGACAGGATCTTTGATAGCGATAATAATGGGCGATTGCTTGCCGCCTCCCGTAGGGGCGTATGTTCCAGCTTCCAACACAGCTTCAAGCAGTCCGTCTGGAACACCATTTTCGCTGAACGAGCGAATGCTTCTTCTTGTCTTAATTGCCTGCAAAACTTCGTTTTCCATAAAAATTACCTCCATAGCATAAAAAAACGCCACACAGCTTAAATGCTCTGTGGCGAAAAGATGACTCATCAGGAAAAATCCACAACGATTTTCGTAAATTATTATACTGTCGGGAAAAATGTTTGTCAAGTATTTCTTAGCGGCTTTTGCGGCATAAAGTAGCCGTTTGAAAGATTGCAAAGTATAATAAAAAACCTAACCCGAACAATAGGTGTTCGACTTAGGTTTTAAATGGTGCACCAAACGCAGCCTTATTCGAATACTGAATAAGGCTGCGTTTTTTATAGCATAAAGCAATAATAACCTGAAACGAATATTCTACATCAAATGAAATTTACCTGATTAATTGCTCAACACCCGCATAATCATCGGCGCTGATTTGGTATATGCCGTTGTAGGGCTGCTCAATATAATACTTGCTGTTTTTTTGATAGATAAATATCGTCGAAACTCCCTTTTCCACAAAATTGAAATCTACTTTTATAACGTTATCGGTATTAATCGGTTCATCTTGTATGCTTTCATTTTTTGTCGTTCTACCATTACTATTTAAAAGCGTTAAAAAATTCCCCATTTCATTACTGTTATCAATAACTACAATACTTTCATTTTGTGCTATTGAAATGCTTTTTAAATTTTCCGGCTTTGGTAAATTTAATTTATAAGTTCTTACGTTCAAAAAACAACCGCTAAAACCAATTGCCATCAAAGTTGTCAGTATAATTGCGAATATAATAAGTGTTGATGACGTCCTTCTATTCTTCATAAACTATTCTCCGTTAATATCGTTTATATCAGTAATCAGTCCTGACCGAATTGTTCACATAAATTTAACCCAGCTTTACTCTGCGGCAAAGGTAACGATAGCCCTTTGTCATAATTTTCGCACGCAACCGCCACCCGAGATAGTTTACCGAGGTTGCGTAAGAACAATGTCTGAGCTTTTTGTAAAGCTTTTTGTCGCGCTGCTTTATATGCTGCCACATTTCTTTAAGTGCGCGGCGGCGCTCCTCGGAATATTCCGCACAGGTGAAGAACAGCGTATTCATCATTATAACCTGTAAGGAGTGCCACATATACCGCCTCAAGCCCTTGGGCTGACGCTTTATCGTATCGAGCGTATATGCGTCAGTAATATGCAGCATAACCCGTATCTGCTGATTATAGCGCTTGACAAAGTTGCAATAATTGACCGACTGGTCTGCTCTGCCGATAAAATAATGATATAAATCGACGTCGAGATAGAACAGCGTGCGGGTGTGCGGCAAAGGCTCGTAAGCAAAGATATTGTCAACGTAAAAGGTGTGCTCGGGCAAAACCATTCCGCTTTCAAGCAAAACCTCGCGCTTGTAGACTAACGCATGCATAAGCATCATGTGCGAAAGTCTGAATTTTTTTATTTTATCCCAGCCGATAAATTTACCCGCCGGCATTTTGCTTGTATAGCCGGAAACATGACAGGTATTTTCAAAATACTTGTCGTACACAAAGTTGGTTATGTATAAATCTGGCGATTGCCCCGCGGATATGTGCGATTTAACCGTGTCCAGCAGCGCTTTTAAAGCGTCGGCATCAAGCCAGTCGTCACTGTCAACCACCTTGAAATAAACGCCCTGCGCAGCCTTCAAGCCCGCGTTTACTCCCGAGCCATGCCCGCCGTTGGGCTTGTCAATCACCCTTACAATCTGCGGAAAGCTGCGCGCGTACTCGTTTGCGATTTGCAGCGTTCCGTCCGTAGACCCGTCGTTGACGATAATAATTTCAACGTCGTTTCCCGCAGTAAGCAGGCTGTCGATACATTTTTTCATATATCCCTGAGAATTGTAGCAGGGAACGGTAAAACTTATATATTTCATAATACTAAAATAAAATTTACTTGCGGCTTACTTTGTTTTTACTATATTATATTACCCTTATGCTTAAATTAGACAAGGGCACACAAATAGCCATGCCGCTTGCTTTGCTAACTTATTATACAATACCTACGTTTGTGTTGTCAATAATCTTGTCTTGTTTTGTCTGTTTATGTGCGCAAGCTGCGAAATTTGCAAGGTTTTTATCTGAAAAATATCGGCCCGCCGCAATACTTTGCGGCGGGCCGAACGGTTAACTTAAATATTTTTTATCTGATTAATCGTTTCCGTCAGCAGGCTTTTCGGGCTGTTCCAAAGGTGATTGCCCCCCTGATATATCGCCGTTTTGCGTGTTTGCACCCGACTTTTCCACCTTGCTCTTTTTAAGCACGAACGGAAGTACCGCAAACGTCACGCACAGAATTATTCCCGCGGCAAGCAATATGTTCAGCACTGCCAGCAGCGCGGTATAAAGCGGGGATTTTGCGTCCGCATTTACCTTTATGTCCGACGCCGTGGAATAGGTATCTATATAGGTATACAGAATATTCTTTGCCGACTGACGCGCCGCATACGCAATTTCGGACTTGGAAAGGTTGAGATTTGCGGGCTGGTTGGTCGTTCCGCACAGCCACAAATCGTTGCCCGCAAGCACGCCCAGCTCGTGATTGCTCATATAGCCGCTGCCCTCGTACCAGTCGGTGATAACGCTTCCTTTAAAGTCCCACTCCTCTCTTAAAACGTCCGTTAAAAGCGCGTGGTTATAGCCCGAAAGCACCGCGCCGACACGGTTGAACGCGCTCATCACTCCGTTCGCTCCGCCCTTTACAGCGATTTCGAAGGGTTTAAGATAGCTCTCTCTCAAAGCCTGCTCTGTAAGCCAGGTGTTGATATTTTTGGGGTTCTGTCCCGCCTCGCTTACCGCAAAATGCTTGATATAGCAATAAAGGTTGTTTTCCTTTGCGCCCTTAATGGTATAGCTTGCAAGCTTTCCGCTTAAATACGCGTCCTCGCTGTAATATTCATAGTTGCGCGAATTGTAAACCGAACGGTGAAGATTAACGCCGGGGCCGTACCAGCCGTTAATACCCATGGTCTGACCGATTTTTGCCTGAGCCTTGCCGATTTCGTAGGCAAGCTCGTGGTTCCAGCTACAGCCGAGGAGGGATTCGCTGGGATAAAGCGTATATACGCTTGACTGCCCTCCGTTTGTTACGTTATTGTTGAAGCCCGCAGGGCCGTCCTTATCCGTGCAACGGGGCTTGCCAATGTTATAAAGCTCCACCGTCTGAAAGCCGCCAAGACCTATTATATTCTTTACGTCGCTTTCTGTAAGCTGATTAAGGAAATAATCCCAGAATTCCGACTCGTAGTCCAAAAGCATATCTATCACCTCTTTATTGAAGGTGAGGCTGACAGAGGTATCCGAGCCGTTAAGCTGTTCCACAGTGGCGCGCAGAGGAGCCGCGCCCTCCTGCTCTACCCCGACAAGATAAAGTCCCATATCCACGCCGTACGCGTAAGAGGAAACGTCCTTGTCGTTATAGCCCGTATATCTGTAATTTGCTGCGGCGTTTACCTTACTGCTGTTGGAGGTACCCGCCTGCTGAACGGGCATATTTTCGAATTGATTTTTTCTGGAAAGATAGTTGATTTTGGTATTAAACGCCGTGCTGCCGTCTATCGGACAGTCCGCATACGCAGTACTGTCTGTGAACAGGTTTCCGACGGGCTTGCCCGTTTTGGGGTCGTTCTCATAACGTACGTTGCCTTGAAGATACATCGATTTTTTTGCGCCGACAGCCTCGTGAGAGTTTTTCATTACTGCAATCTCGTAGAAGCCCTCGTCAAGCTCGTAGCCCTTGAAGCCGTTGCCGTTTTTATCGTAATCGTCGTAGGACGCAAGGTCGTAAGCGGTAAATTTAAGCTCAACCTCGGCGGATTTCGAAGGCTCTATAACGGGCGTTTTGGCAAAGTCCAAAAGCACCCTTTCCGCCTTTTCTATCTTGCCGTCGGTATACGGCGCATGCCCGTAAAGCTGAACAACGTCCTTGCCCGCGACACTGCCCGTGTTGGTTACCTTTACCTTTACGGTATACTCGCCGTCCGCTTCAAGCGCGCCGGTATCAAACCACTGCACGTCCCAGTCGAAGGTAGTGTACGAAAGCCCGTAGCCGAAGGGATATTGCACAACCCCGTCATAGCCATTGCCGTAAGAGTTGCTTACTTTATCGAAATAACCGTCCGCATCCGCGGTTTCATACCATTTATAGCCGAAATAAATGCCCTCCTGATAGGTCAAATCCTCGCCGTTTTTAACCGCGTTCAGGTAAGTAGGGTCGTTTGTCTGGTAGTCGTAGGCAAAGGTGTCGCTCGTTCTGCCGGAGGGATTGACCGCGCCCGTAATAATTTTGGGAATTGCCGCCGTGCCGGACTGCCCCGGTATACCCGCAAATATACATGCCTTTATAGAGCTGTATTCCTCCAAAAAGCCAAGCTCGATATTGTTGCAGACGTTCAAGACCACAATTACCTCAAAGCCCTTCTGCTGCAGCTTGTCAAACATGGCCCTTTCGTTTTCGGTCAGCTCCAAAAAGGTTCCGTTTTTGTATGCGCCGATATTTTTCAGCTCGCCGTCGCCGCCGTTCTCAGCGCCCCAACGGCTTATGACCGCCACCGCGGTTTTGGAATAGCTTAAAGCGTTGCTTAACAAATCGTCCGTATAAAAGCTTGCGTCGGGGTTAAGAAGGCTTTGTATAACATTCGCGCCCGTAGAGCCCTTACTGCGGTAGTCCGCGTCGAACTTACTGAAATTTTCATAAGCCGCGTTAAGCGTTGTGTTGAATTCAATGCCCGCTTCGGTAAATGCGTCGGTCAAATCAAGCTTTATTCTTGCATTGCCGTTGCTCAGGGTGTCTGTTATCGACGTGCCGCCGCTGCCGCCGCCCGTAAGCAAAAAACCGTAGTCGGTAGAGCCCCAGCCGAATAGGTTTACCTTTTTCAAATCGGGCTTGGGCAGATAGCCGTTCTCGTTTTTAAGCAGCACCATGCTGTCCTCGGCGGAGTTTCTTACCAGCAAATCGGCGGCGGCAAGCGAGTCCTGCGTGCCGGAGCCGGAGGCGTCTGCCGTATCGCCTACAAGAAATCTGTTGATTATAAGCGAATAGTAATTTAGAATGCAATTTGCAACTATCATTACCACAACCAGCACAATCGCAACAGACGTAAGCACAACGGACTTTACGTTATGGAAAAAGCTTTTTAATCCGTTCATATTTTTCTCCTTACAAAATATCAAAAGCAATAGGGGCGGCGGCATAAATACCGCCGCCCCTCAGGGTTGAAATATTATTACTATATTATATAAAAGGTTATGCAACAGCCGTAACGCTTATATCGCTTAAAACGAACGTCCCGCCGTTTATCATTGTGCCGCCGTTTGTACCGAACTGCATATCTACGGAAGCGCCGCCGAAGCTTTCAACAGTGATGTCGTTATCTCCCGCTACAAGCTCTACAACCTTACCGTTAACAGTTACGCTGCCCGCAACGGTGGCATTGATTTTAAGCGTAAGCTTATGGGGCTTGCCTGCAAGGGCGTCCTTAAAGAACAGCTGCATACCGTACCAGGGACCGCTGCCCGTATAGGTAAGGTGAATACTGCCTTCACCGTCCATATAGCATTCGCTAACCGTAACCCCGCCGTCATTCCAGTAGCACCAGCCTGTGGTTAAATCCGCCTGCGTACCGTAGTTGATATTTGTTTTGCCGCTTGCTACGGTAAATTCGGCAGTGTCGGTTGACCAGTCGGAATCTATATATTTGGCGTCGCGCGCCTTAGCCATAAGCTTTATCGTATAGGTTCCGTTTTTGATTGCGGGAACCGGCACCTCGCCGCCGTCGGTTACAGCCACGGTGGAAACGGGAGCCGTTGCCTCGCTCTCGAAAAAGCCGAGCACATAGGTACACGAACCGGCCGCATTGGTGTCCGTTATAGTAATTTTGTTTGTATCGGCGTCGTATGTGAACGAGGGAGCCGTAAGATTAGTTTGCTCGGCCTCATTAATCTCGATATTCGAAAGAGTGAACACGCCGCTGTCGTTGAAGTAAATTCTTATCGTCGCGCCGTTGGATTTACCTTGCCAGTCCGCGCCCTCGGAGGGGTGAACAAAGGTTACGTCAATATTGTTGTCGCCCTCCGTAAGAGTGGTTTCCACTCCGCAGATAGAGATTGTGCACGCAACGCTTGAATTCAGCTTCATTGTAAGCGTATAAATCTTTTCGGGAGTAAGGTCGGCGTAATGCTTATACAAATGAGCCGCCTGCTTCTGCTGGTTAGAGCCGGAAATATCAAAGCCGAAGTGAACAGTGCCATCGCTGTCTATTTCCGCCTTGCTAAGGGTTACGGTTGAACCGTTCCAGCCTTGGTCGTGCCATTCATACCATGCGCCGGGGTTTACATATGCATCGTGCTCTTCGCCGTTGGTAATTTTGGTGATATCGTTGGCAACGGTAATGCTTACGCCGTTTGCAGAAGGGTCCGAATTCTGATAGTGGATATTAGCGCCGACCGCAACAAGCTTGGCTGTATATGTGCCGTTGGGAATAGTACCCAAATCAACCTTTTCTCCGTTTGTTACGGCAGTATTACCTACTACCTTATCTGCGTCGTCGTAGAAATAGAGAGTAAAGCCTTTTACGCTGCCTTCTTCGTTGGTGTCGGTTATGGTTATTATGCCCGTCTCTGCGTCGTATGTGAATGAAGGAGCTTCAAGCTTTTCGACTGCGCCTGCCTCTTCCCACTTAACGTTGGACAAGGTTACGGTTGCTTCTTTAATTTCCATACCTATGCCGTTAACGCCGAACTGAATGCTTATAGAGGTGTTGCCCTCGGTATAATAGGTTGTGTAGCTGTGCTTGCCTTCTTTAAGATTAATTACGTTGCCGTTTAAGGTTATTCTTCCGCCAGCGGTTGTTTCCGCTTCAAACGTCAGCTTATACTGCGTACCGCTCTTTAAAGAAGAGTTGCAGTAAAACATCTGTGTTGCGTAGAAGTGAGAAGGCGTGTCGCTGTCGTTGTTGGAAAATTTGATGGTTACGTCATCGCCAAGGCTGTAAGCCTCTTCGACAATTACCCATGTCTCACACCAATACGTCCATGTATTCTTATTCTGGACTGCGCCGGACTCGCCCGAGCTGTCCAAATCGGCATAATCCTTTCCGCCCGTAACAGTTACGGTTATCTCCGCCTTAATGGAAGCGGTTACCTCCGCAGAAATCGTTGCGGTGCCGTTGTTAACTGCCGTTACCTTACCCGTCTGGTCAACCGTTGCAATTTTGTCATTAGAGGTTTTCCAGGTTATTGCCGAACCGTTGGAAGCCGTTGCCGCAAAGGTCTTGCTTTCGCCGGAGGTAATATTCACCGCTTCGGTTACCTCCGCGCCGTCAAGGGTGATTGTAACCTTTTCGGTTGTGTCGGCAGTAACGGTTACCTTGCATTCCGCATGCGCCTTGCCGATTGACGCCGTAATTTTCGCAGTGCCAAGCTTTTTTGCCGTTACAATACACATTTTGCCTATCGTGTTGAATTCGGCAACCTCGTTGTTGTCAATTTCCCACGTCAGCTCCTCGGTCGAGCCGGCAACCGTAGCAACTATATTCGCCTTGCCGCCCTCGGCTACCGTTATCTCCGTCTGGGATAGGGTAATTTTTACTTTTGACCCGCATGCCGTAAAGGTGAACGCCATAAGCGCGCAGACCAATACAAGAAGCAAGCTTGTCAATGATAAAATTTTAGTCTTTTTCATCATTTTCCTCCTATTTTAAAGACTAATTATTATCGGCTTGCGCCGACTTGTACAAATTTATAACGCCTCGTACACCCTTACGTAGTCAACGTACATCGCCGCGGACGTAAAGCTTCCGTCGGGCTGGTTATAGCTGTCGTACATACCGCCGACCGCAAGATTGAAAATTATATAAAACGGCTTATCGAAGGGCTGCGACTTGCCCTGATTGCTTACGTCCTGCGACCACCATCTGTCCTTTGTCACCGTCAAAACCTTTTGTCCGTCAACAAACCAAGAAATCGCGTCCGCCGTCCAGTCAACCGCATAGGTATGCCATTCGTCCGTGTTCGACGAAAGCGTTGTTTCTTTGGTAACGCAATCGTGCGCGCCCCACGCTTTGCCGAAGTGCAAAGTTGTGTCTACCTTGTTTTCAAGTCTGCCCTTGGCTTCCATAATGTCTATTTCGCCGTTTGCGGGCCAGCCGCCGTACTCGTTTTCCGAATTAGCGGGCGAAGACGGCTGCGGAAGCATCCAGAATGCGGGCCACATACCGCTGCCCGTGGGCGTTTTCATACGCGCCTCGAAATATCCGTAAGTGAAGCTTGCCTTGTCGCGGGTGAGTATCCTGCCCGAGGTATAAGGTCTGTCGCCCTGTTGCTGTTTTGTCGCGGTTATTTTAAGCGAACCGTCCGCGACCGAAACCGCGTCCTCGGTGTAATACTGCAGCTCGCTGTTACCCCAATAGTCGGGGCCGACCGAAGAACCGTAAATATCCTTTATACCCGTCTGATAGCCCCATTTTGCCGTATCGAGCGAGGCGCCGTTGAATTCGTCCCGCCAGACAAGGCGATAGCCTTCCTTATCCGCGTCGGGGTCGGGAATTACGGGGTGAGAAGCCTCTTTAACCGTTACGGTGCACTGCGCTTCCGCATAGTCCGTTTTTGCCTTGATAACCGCCTCGCCCTTTGCAGCTGCGGTAACCAAGCCGTTGGAAACTGTCGCAACAGCAACGTTCGAGGACGACCATTCTATCTGTCCGCCGAGCGAGGAGGTTGCTTTAAGCGTTACGCTTTCGCCGACGGTCAGTTTAAGCCCGTCAAGCGTCAAAACAAGCACCTCGGGGTCTACGGGCTCTGCGGGCTCGCTCGCCTGCGCCTTTTTTGCAACCTTAACCGTGCAGGAAGCAAGCGCGGACGAGGTTGCCGCGGTAATAACCGCCTCGCCCTCGCTTTTTGCCGTCACAAGCCCCTCCGCCGATACCGTCGCTATTGCTTCGTTACTGGAAACCCAGCTTACGGAAGCGCTGTCGGAGGCGAC
>WSNM01000017.1 GCA_013316055.1 Clostridia bacterium
AGAAAAAAACGGTTGACAAATTTTTATTAATCTAATATTATTATATAGCCTTGCTGAAAGGCATATATCGCGGGGTGGAGCAGCCAGGTAGCTCGTCGGGCTCATAACCCGAAGGTCGCGAGGTTCGAATCCCGCCCCCGCAACCAAATATTTGTCCGCCGTTGTGCGGCGGACTATGGCGACGTAGCTTAGTTGGTCTATAGCGGCCGGTTCATACCCGGCAGGTCGGCGGTTCGAATCCACCCGTCGCTACCATTAAAACGGCGCGCAAGCGTTTACATATTAAGCTTTTTTTAAAGCTTATCCGGCCCGTTGGTCAAGCGGTTAAGACATCACCCTTTCACGGTGGTAACATGGGTTCGATTCCCGTACGGGTCACCAAAAAGCGAGGAGATTTTTATATAAAAATCTCCTCGCTTTTGTTTATACTCAAAATTTACAAGTGCGCGGTTATGGTTTTGGCAACGTTGATAAAGTGGTCGGCTATTCTTTCCGCATTGGCCGAAAACGACAGATACTGCGCCCCGACGTCCGCGGTGCACTCGCCCGCGCTAAGCCTTTCTATATGGCTTTGCATCATACCTTCGGTTACGCGGTCAACCTCCTCCTCAACCGCAAGCGCCCTTTGCAACGCGCTCTTATCCCCTTCGGAATAAGCCTTCAAGACCTCGGTATACAGCTTTTGTATCAAAGTCTTTAACTCGTCTATTTCGGCGACTGCTTTTTCCGAAAAGCTACCGTCCGCCTCTTTAAGCTTGTCTGCATACTCGACGATATTCTCTGCATAGTCGCCGACGCGCTCCAAATCGGACACCGAGCGTATTGCCGCGGACAAGTAAATTCTGTCCTTTTCGTTAAGGTCCTCCTTCAACAGCCTCACGATAAACCGCACAAGCTCCTTATTCAGGAAGTTTAACTGATTTTCCCGTGCGCGGAATAGCGCTATATGCTCGTAATTCAGCGTGCTGACAACCTCGCACGCGGCGTTAAAGTTAAGCATAGCCGTATCCGCCATCTGAATAATTTCGTTTTTAATCTGCTGAACTGCTATGGGCGGAGTGCGCAGCATATGCTCCTCAACAAAGCTGAAGCGCGGCCCCTCCGGCACGGCGTTTTTATCCTTTTTGTCGGGAACCATTTTTGTAACCAGCTTAACAAGCAGATTGGTAAGCGGAAGCACTATAATTACCGTTATAACATTGAATACCGTATGGAACATAGAAAGCTGCAGCTGCGGCGTATGCGGGAACATTTTGCCGAAGATAAAGCCGTAATCTATTCCGCCTATGCTCATAAACAGCCCGATTATAATAAACACGATTACGCCGCTGACGTTGAAAATAAGGTGAATAAGCGCGGTGCGCTTTGCGTTTTTGGTGCTTGTAAGTCCGGCAATCAGCGCGGTTACGCATGTACCTATATTACTGCCCATTGTAATATAAATGCCCTGATTCAGCGATATAAGCCCCGTAACGACCATGGTTATTGCCATTGACGTCATAACCGACGAGCTTTGCACAACGGCCGTTAAAACGGCGCCTATAAGCACAAGCAAAAACGGATTTTTAAAGATTGCAAGGAAGCTTTTCACCTCCTCCAGCTCGGAAAAGTCCGACATAGAGCCGCTCATAAGCGAAAGCCCGACGAACAGCATGCCGAAGCCCGCCATAATACCGCCCGTCTTAGTAAGCTTATCCTTTTTGGAAAACGCAAGAATGAACGCGCCCACGCCCGCAAATGCGGCAAAAATTACCGAGGTTGACACGGAGTTTCCGCCGAAAAGTCCCAAGGCGACGATTTGACCGGTGATTGTGGTGCCGATATTCGCACCGAATATTACGGTTGCCGCCTGCGCAAGCGACATTATGCCCGCATTAACAAAGCCGATTACCATAACCGAGGTCGCGCTGGAGCTTTGTATTACCGCAGTTGCCGCCGCGCCTACGCCCACACCAAGCAATTTGCTTTTAGAAGCCTTTGAAAACAGCATTTTAAGCCTTTTACTGCCCAACGCCTCTAAATTAGAGCTCATCATAGAGCAAGCTATAAGAAAGACGCCCACGCCCGCAATTAAGGTCAGCACCGATGTAATTATTGCAACGGTATCCATTCTGTATTCTCCCTGTATAAAATATTGACTGTTTTTCGGTTTTAAGCCGTAATTAAACAAAAAAGACCCCTACCGAACTTAAAAAATTCAGTAAAAGTCTCGAAATTTAAGCGTTACCGAGCGGTCAAAACTCCGCTGTATTGACGGTTGGCGCACGTTTTAAACAAACGCTTTCTACTCCCCTTTAAAGGCTTGTATTTGTTTACGGTTAAATTATATCAAATGCATTTACAGCGTGTCAACGATTGAAGCGCAAAAAATTAAAAGCAACGACAAATTAATTTGCCGTTGCTTTTTTTACTTAAACTCGTTAATGCGCAAGCTTATTATTTTTCCGCGCGTTTTCTTTTTGTTGCAACCACAATCGCAGTAACGCTTACCGCAACCGCCGCTACAACGACCACGCAGGAAATAAGTATTGTTGCCGCAAGCGTACCCTTCGAGGTGCTGCCCGCAAAGCTTGCGTTAATGTCCTCGGAGCTGATTACTATAACGTCGGGACGCTTGATTTCAACGCCCTTCTGCTCGTAATTAGCCGCGGAGCTTTCCGTTACAAACGAAGCTTCGAGCGTGTTGCCCGCTTCAAGCTCTTCCTTTGTAAGCGTAATAGTACCGTTTGCGTATCTTTCCTTGCTTACGGCTTTGCCGTTGAGCATAATTCTGTCGATACGGTAGCCTGCTTCCGCCGTAATCGTATAGGTTATGCTGTCGCCTGTAACCTCGCGTATACCGCTTGTTCCGTCCTCGGCTGTAATTGTACCGCCGTTGCCGGAAACGCTTGCGTAAACGTTTTTAGCGCCGTTATCGGTTACCGCGTCCTTTTTGACCTGCACAACCGTGAATGGGCTGAAGCTTTGAACCTTTGCAATAAGTCCGTATTTTGTGACGATTACGGGAATTTCCTCAACGCCCGTTATATTGCCCTTATCGTCGTGCGTGTAGTGGTAAATTTTGAAGGTAGTTCCCTCATCGTCGGGACTGAAGCCTTCGGGGAAGCCGAACGCAACCTGCACGTAACTGCCGTTGGGTATTTTCTGCACTACGCCGCAAATCTGCAAGCTTATTTCATAGCTTGCCGTGGTAATAACGTCATCCTTTTCAATTCCTTCGTTTGTTTCGAGCATATCAAGCATTTGCCCGGTCTTTTTGTTGCCCGCCTTGTCGGCTACGAGAATAAGCTGACTTCTTTGGTTTTTTGCGTAATAGTTGCCGTTTTCGTCTTTAAAATCGTTAACGGCGAGGTCGGAAGTGTCCAGAATGTTGGGCGTACCATAAGCGTTTATATAAAGTCTGCCGTCGTTAAATATTTTGCTGCACACTACGTTTTTACCCGAAAAATAGTAAGTTACGGGGTTGGGAATTTTGTTGCTCTTTTTACCGACAAGGTTAGTCGGCGTAAAATAGTAAGTGATTCCGTTGTGTATAAACATTCTGCTGGGCTTGAACGTAAACGATATGGTTTTGTTACCGTCCCACTTGAAGTTAGTTATTTCAACGCTGTCGTTTATGGTATCGTTACCGCGCGCGGTTTCTATGTTAAGTCCTACGTCCGCGGCGGTTTTGCCCTCGGCAGGCACAAGCGTATCGGAGTAAACGAATGTCATCTCATACGTTGCGTCCACCTTCATTTTACCCGTGTTCGAGGGGGTTGCGTTTGCGGAGGGCGCGGGAATATAACTGCCGTAACCCTCGTTCTGATAAGGCGTGCTGGGCTGGCTTATATGTCCTTCCGTAAGATTTTCGTTTTTGTAAATATAATTGCAGGGTGTGCCCGCAAGGTCGCCGAATTCGGGCTTGTTGGGGTAGGTTGCGCCTTTGCTTTCATCGGGTGCATAATCTATGAGCGCGAACTGAATATAATCAATATTCGCGTACATATAAACGTAGCTTGCTTTATCATCGTATTTGAACGCGCCGGGGAACATAAAATCTGCCATTTTGACAAAGTTGCACCACACACCCCAAACCATAGAGCCGTCTTCCTGCCTGTCGCCCAAACGCGCTGCAAGATATTTACCCTGCTCTTCAAGTTTTTTAGCGCCCTTACCGTCGTATACTACCGTAAGCTTGCACAGCTGACCGTTACCGTCGGGATTATCGATGTAATCGCCTTTGATGTTCATACCGTTGTCGTCGGTATCGTTGCCGTAATTATAAGGCTTTAACGCGGGATATCTAAGCTCGTAACCGGAGGACGAAATTACCGGGTCCTCAACATGGTCTTCCGACAAATCCTTCTGTCCCAAGAACAGCCAGTCGTTTTTGCCTGCGGTATCGTTCCAAGTGGGGTCTACCGCGTACCACTGTCCTTCAAGTTTTACCGCGTTCCACATATGCGCAACGTATGAGGAAGAAGCCGAAGAACAGCTGTAACCCTGTATACAAACGCAAGGTATGTTAAGCCTGTCAAGAACGGCTTTGAACGCTTTTGCATATCCTCCGCAGATTGCCTTGCCGTTTACAAGCGCGCCGTATGCGGTATCCACATAATCGGCTTCGGGCAGATACCCGTCGGGAGTGGTGCAAAAATCGTATTCCACGTTATCGCTTATGTATTTGTTAACGTACTCTATCTGCGTTTTTACGTCTTTGCCGGCAGCTTTTGCACCGTCTACAACGATTTTAAGCTTTGCTTCGTATTCCTTAATCGCCTTGTCTATTTCTTCAACGGTGTTAATGTGTCCCGTGTACGGGTCGTCGGTACGGCTGGTATCGAGGAACGCCACATAATTTCCGCTCTGCGTGCCCGCGCTTAACGATACCGAGAAAACGTCCCAGTAAAACAAGTCGGGATTATCCATTAAATATGCGTCGCGGCCCGCGCCGAACGCTACGGGAAGGGTTGCGTTGCCCTCCTCCACATAAGCCCTTACGTCCTCGCCGACCGAGGTCTTGGTGCTTATAAGGTCATAGTCAACCTTACCGGTTTTGAAAGCTCCGTCTTTTTCAAGGGTTTCAAACGCCTTATAAAAGCGCTGAGCTCTGGCATTGTACTGCAAGCCGTTATAGAAGTATGTAAGCCCCTCGTTGGCTGCCGCGTTGGCCCTTGCTCCGCCGAAAACGAAGCCGAAGCCGGCAAACGCCGAAATTGCATATGCGCCGATTGCAGCGATTGCGCCGGCACGTTTTGCATTTGAATTCATAAAACCTCCAAAAAATTTTGTACTGTTTAAAATTATTTTTCTGTGCGATTGCACAGAAAAAAGAGGCGCGCCTCTTTTTCAATCATTATACATACTGAATTTTTTTTTGCAACTTTTTAAATGTGAAATTAATGTATTTTACTTATCGGCGGCGGTACGCGCTTGAAAAACGCTTAAATATATGTTACAATATATCATATTATGAAAAAAACGGGAGTTTAGTATGGAAGATAAAAAATTTGCTATACTTATCGACGGCGACAACACAAGCCCGCAGTACATAAAGACGATTATTGACGAGGTTACAAAAGAGGGAACAATCACATTCAAGCGCATTTACGGCGACTGGACAAGCACTAACCTTAACTGCTGGAAGCAGATACTTTTGGAGTATTCGCTTAACCCTATGCAGCAATACGCCTACACCACAGGCAAAAACGCAACCGACTCGGCAATGATAATCGATGCGATGGATATACTTTACACGGGTAAGGTAGACGGATTTTGCCTTGTGTCCTCCGACAGCGATTTTACAAAGCTTGCGGCAAGACTGCGGGAGGCGGGTATGGTAGTTATAGGAATGGGCAAACAGCAAACCCCAAAGCCGTTTGTTGCGGCGTGCAGCATGTTCAAGTACGTTGATTTGATAAGCGCGAACCTGAATGCGGAAAAGCCGAAAAAGGGTGCGAAAAAGACTGCGACAGAGGCGGAAAAGTCAACGCAGACCGCGCTTAAAGACATTAAAACGGCTATTGACAATATGATTGACGAAAACGCAAGCCCCGACGGGTGGCTGCTTGCAAGCACTGTGGGCACGCTGTTGCAAAAGCAGTTTACCGACTTCGACTGCAGAAACTTCGGGTGCAGAAAAATGATTGATTTGCTTAAATCAATGGATTATGCGACAAAGCTGTCCACAGACAAAACCACTTACTACGTAAGCAAAAAATAATTTTTCCGCCGTGCGCCGATATATAACTTTAAACAATTAACTGTTGACAAATTTTTACATTTACATTATAATATAATTGTAAAATTATATTCGGAGGGTAACGGATATGAAGAAAAAAAGTATTTTAATAGCATTGTGCGCGGCGGTCGCGCTGTGCGCCGTACCGCTTGCTTTTGCGGGTTGCGCCAAAAACGAAGACGCCGACTTCGGCGAATGGATAACGGTTACCGCCCCCACCTGCGAGGAAGCGGGCGTGGAAATAAGAACCTCTCTTTCCGACCCGAACGTAAAGCAGACGCGGGCTGTTCCCGCAACGGGGCACGACTGGAACGGTTGGGAAACCCAGACCGAAGCAACCTGTTTGCTTGCGGGCGTTGAAACGCGCACCTGCAACACTTGCGAAAACTCGGATAAGCGCGCAATTCCCGCGCTCGGTCACAGCTGGGGCGCATGGGAAACCACTTTGGAAGCGGACTGCGAAAACGAGGGCTCGCAGACGAGAGTTTGCCTGCGCGACGAAAATCATACAGAATTGAGAAGCGTTGCCAAGCTTGGGCACGATTTCGGCGACTGGGTAATAACCCTTTCGCCCACCTGCACGGTTGCGGGCGTTGAAACGCGGTATTGCCGCAACTGCAACAATCATACCGAAGTGCGCGCCGTTGAGCCTTACGGACACGAATGGAGCGCTTACGCAACCACAAAGGCGGCTACCTGCACTGAGGACGGCGCAGAAACAAGCGTATGCGCCAACGACGCAACGCATATTAAAACGCATATACTAACGGCGCGCGGACACAAATTCGGCGACTGGGTAGTATCGGTACCCGCCACCGAAAGCCAATCGGGCGAGGACGTACGCGTGTGCATACGCGACGCTTCGCATACCGAAACGCGCGCGTCTTCCGCTTTGGGTAGCGACGGTTTGCTGTTTAAACTTAACAGCGCCGGAACGGAATACAGCGTACACGGCAATTATGACCGTGAGTTGCTTAAAGGAACGGTATATATTCCCGATACATACAAAGGGTTGCCCGTAACCAAAATCCTCAATAACGCTTTTTCCTCTTGCAACAATATTGAGCGCGTAGTATTCCTTGGAAATAACATTAAATCAGTTGGCACTCTGGCGTTCAACCGCTGCAACAATCTGGAAAGCGTGGATTTTTCCGAGGGCATTACTTCATTCGACCCCCATACTTTTGCATACTGCCCTAAACTGAAAAGTATTTCCTTCCCCTCTACCGCAGTTTCTATCGGCAAAACGCGCGACGGAAGATTTATCAGCATTGCGCGCAACTGCCCCGCGCTTGAAAGCATTACCGTTGCGGAAGGCAACCCCGTTTACAGGGTTGAAAGCGGCTGTCTTATAGAGCGCGCTACAAACACCTTGTCTTTGGGAACAAAAAACGCAGTTATCCCGAGCTCGGTAACAAAAATTGCAAACAGCGCGTTTATCGGTTCCGGTATTGAAAGCGTAAACATCCACGCAAATATCGAAAGTATAGGTCATTCTGCGTTTTCAGGCTGCAAAAGCCTGACAGAGCTTACCTTTGAAAACGGCAAGCTTACCGTTATCGGTTTAAATCTGTACACGATATTCGGCGGCTGCACAAGTCTTGAAAGAATAGTTTTACCCGAAAATTTAACTGCGATACAAGGCTACGCATTCCAAAGCTGCACCGCGCTTAAAGAGGTGGTTTTCGGCAACAATATGCAGACAATAAGCGGTTACGCTTTTGACAACTGCAACAACCTTACCGTTTGCAATATTCCCGCAAGCGTTACCTCTATTTCGCCAACGGCGTTCTCGGCGGCAACTATTGC
Source organism: Clostridia bacterium (assembly GCA_013316055.1). GTDB lineage: Bacteria > Bacillota > Clostridia > Christensenellales > Borkfalkiaceae > Coproplasma. The sequence goes on from WSNM01000017.1 coordinate 8,033, forward strand.
GGCTATGACTATCGACGCGGATAACCCCGTATACTTCAAGGACAACAACTGCATTATCGAAAGAGAAACGAACAAGCTGATTGCGGGCGCGGATTACGCGGTTATTCCCGATTACGTTACGTTTATAGGCAGTTACGCATTTGAAAAAAGAAATTTCGAAAGCATTACTATACCCGCTAACGTGACGGGCATAGGCGCCTACGCGTTCAGAGGTTGCGCTTCGCTTAAAACGGTAACGTTCGAAGGCGAAAGCAAGCTTGAAGCGATAGGCGAACACGCATTTGATAACTGCACCTCGATGGCAAGTATTATGCTTCCTTTGGGCTTGCGCAAAATTTACTCAAGCGCGTTTGACAATTGCTCTGCGTTGACTTCCGTAACCTTCGGCGAAAGAATGGGCGGTTTGATTTTGGGCGGAGCTTCCGCTTCCTCCCTTGAAAGCATAGGCAACTTCGCCTTTTCATTTACTCAGCTTAAATCGTTTGTAATTCCCAAAACCGTGACGGAAATAGGTTATGGCGCGTTTGAAAGCAAAAAACTTACTTCGCTTACGGTGGTGGAAGGCAACGCTTATTACAAAATGCAAAACGGCTGTCTTATAGAAATAGCCACGCAAAAGGTGCTTGTTGTGCTTAGCGGCGGAACTGTTCCCGATACGGCAAAAATAATCGCAAGCTATGCGTTTTATGCATGCACGGACGCAAGGATAGTAATTCCCGCAAGCGTGGAAGAAATGAACAGCTCTGCCCTTTTCGGTTTAACTTCCGCACAGACCGTGGTAATAAAAGGCTTTGCCTCGCAGGAGGAAGCCGACGCCGTATGGGGGAAGTGGTGGCATACCAATGTATCCGCGACGATAATTTACGAAGGATAAAAAATTTGTCCGTTAACGGACGCGGTTATTAATTAAAGCGAAATAAATGCTCTCGGAAATTTTATCCGAGAGCATTTTACTTTTTGCCGAAAAATATAGCTTTATCATAAAAACCAACAAAAAGCAACAAATTTTACACAACAGTAATGTGATAACCTTTTTTATAGGCTTTTGGTAGAATAGTTGCAGTGTGCTTCGACATATTTCGACAAAATTCGACACAAGGTATTTTATAATGAAAAAGCTAAAGCTGTTGATTGGTCTGTTCCTTCTATCCATATGCATTGCAGCGGTTGCCGCGGGCTGCGGAAGCTCGTCCGGTACGGTTGTGGACAAGCTGCCCATTGACAACAATATGCCTAAGCCCGACGGTAGCGAAACAAAGCCCTCTGTCCCGCCAAACACAAGCGGCGACGGAGAAAACAGCAACGGCGATATGCAAGAGCCTCCCTCTCCCACCGAACCGAACGACCCGACAGAGCCGTCCGACCCGAAGCCCGAGCCCGATGTTCCGCCCGAAACACCGCCCGAGGAAGTTGAAAATATAGTTGTGTTTGTTGCGGAAGGCTTTGAATATACGGTACCCTACTCTGCGGAGAACATCGCTATAAACGAGCCCGCCGTTCCCGAAAAGCACGGCTACCGCGGTAAATGGCAAAGCTACGATTTGTCGCAGGGCGGAAAAATCACCGTCCGCGCCGAATACGAGCTGATAAATTACGTCATAACCTTTACCGCGGACAAAGAAAGCTTTGAAATAACCTATACCATTTTCGACAGCGCTGTACAGCCGCCGCAAGTCCCCCAAAGGAAGGGCTATAACGCCGTTTGGGAGGCTTTTACGCTTACCTACGGCGAAGCGATTACCGTCAATGCAATATACACGCCGATTATTTACAAAATTTATTTCCCCGTCGGCAGCGAAAGCATTTTGCGCACCTATACCGTTACCGACAGCGAAATTGACGTGCCGGACGTGCCGCATAAGGCGGGCTACGTCGGCGAATGGCGTTACGGAGAGCTTACCTTCGGTGAGGATATGTATGCGGAAGCGGTTTATACTCCCCTTCCCGCTACCTCCGATAAGCTTTTCGACTGGAAGCTGAACTCAACCGGCAACGGCTATGCGGTTACCGCCTACAATGGCACGGACAGCGACGTTATTATCCCGTCCTTTTACAAGGGCTTGCCCGTTACAGAGGTTGGCACCTTCGCATTCAGTAACGATTTTTGCGAGAAATCGCTGAACAGCGTTATAATTTCGGAAAACGTTACCAAAATAGGCAACGGCGCGTTTACCTACTGCTTTGAACTGACGGAAGCGGAATTGCCCTCTACCTTGCTTGAAATCGAAATAGAGGCATTTTCTTATACCGCAATAACAGAAATTAACCTGCCGCAGGGACTTGAAAAAATCGGTCAAAAAGCTTTTACCTTTACAAAGCTTAAAAGCATAGTCATTCCCGACAGTGTTACAGATATCGGCGAGTTTGCCTTTAAAGGATGCGAGCAATTGCAGTCTGCCGTTATCAGAAACGGGTTAAAGGTTATCAAGCAACAGACCTTCTGGAACTGTAACGCGCTGAAAACCGTGGAAATAGGCGAAAGCGTTGAACAGATATGCAAGGGTGCATTTGATAGCTGTGGGGCGTTGGAAAGCGCAGTATTCAGGGACATAACCTACTGGCATTTATTTGACGGCAAAAACACTTCGGCAATCATTTCGGAAAAATTGACGGACACGGCAGTAGCGGCAAAGCTGCTTAAAAACGCGATTAGCACGGAATTTATTAAAAGCGACAGCTGAAAATTTAAAAATGCCCCGCGCACAATTGTGCGCGGGGCATTTCAGTTTTTATAAATCAATCCTGCTCAGATATGCAGTCGGAAATGGTTTCCTCTGAAATTGCAGAGGCCTCCGCCGTGACGTTCAGCTTTTGTCTGCGGCACTTTTTAAAGCCGTTGACAAGCATATATACGCCGGTAAATGCAGAGGAAATGCAGATTGCAGTGCCTACCAAAGCAGTTAGCCATGTAAAATCAACTCCTTCGGAATATGCCGCAAGCAGAGCGGTTTGCAGAGCAAGCACGGACACGAGCGCGTCTGTAAAATTGATATTGCGGACGGCGCGGACGGCGTAATCGTTAACACCACGCACTCTAATAAGATTATGTGCGGCAAAAACTATTTTGTAACAGGTGAACGCCGCGGCGACAAAAATCAGCAGCCCTTCAAAGTGAAACCCCATGCTCGGATACTGCACCATAGTCCACAAAATGGTTATAAGCGCGGCGGTAAGAATTAACAACAGCCAGCCCGTGGCACGGTAAATTTTGATTTTTTGCATATTCTGCTGTTGAAGAGTAAGCGTAACGTTTACATTCACGTTGCGCGTGCGGGCAATGATAACTGCGCGGGTAACGCTTAAAATAATATAGTAAACGGCGACTGCGCAATACCAGATGCTTGTTGCGATAATGCCGTAATTAACGGCAATTATAACGCCGTAGACTGCGTTGAATGCGGCGTATCCGACGTTTATCAGCATGCCCAATGCGGCAAATATCATTGTACGAAAGGTTAAATCACCTATAAATCTGCGCGCAAGACGGTGCTTTTCCGCCCATTCGTAAAAGCGCGGACGTATTTTGAACCAGCCGCAGACGGCAACGTAAATAAAATAGCACAAAAACAACGCGGAAACACCGTACAGCACATACGCAACGGCGTGCGGAGCAGAAAGAAATATGCACGCAAAAACTCCGCCGACAGAGAGAATAAGCAATATTGCGGCAACGGTTGCAACCGCCGCCGTTGGCTCTTTAAGTTTTTTCAATATCGCTTTAAAAAATTTCACTTTTCTGCCGAGGCGCTCCGTTTTTTAATTGTTTATAAATTTTATGGATTAATTATAGCCTTTTTATAAAATTCTGTAAATACTTTTGCAAAGATTTTTATAAAAGCGGCGCGCAATTTACAATCGCGCTATAAAATAAAAAAATCTGATACACTTAACGTATATTTTTACATAAAAAAATCTTTATATTTTATTATGTAAATATGAAAACGATATCAAGCAAAAAATCAACGTTGAAATTCTTCGGAGCGCGTCTGAGACAACTTCGTCTGCAAAATGGCTTAACACAGCGTGAAGTTGCCGAAAAACTCAGCATTTCTCAATCGGCATATTCTAAAAAAGAAAAAGGCATATACAACAGCACCTGCAAACAATTATTTAACATTTTGCAAGCTGTTTGACGTGTCCGCGGATTACTTATTAGGTTTAACCGAATATTAAAATAACCGCGCCGAAGGGCTTTTGCCCTTCGGCGCGGTCTGCTTTATATCAAATTATTTCTTTCTCGGATTTTTGATGTTTGCCTGTGCTGCGGCAAGGCGTGCAATGGGCACGCGGTAGGGCGAGCAGGAAACATAATTCAAGCCGATTTTATGGCAGAACTCGATTGACGAAGGGTCGCCGCCGTGTTCGCCGCAAATGCCGACGTGAAGCTTTTTGTTGCCCTTTTTGCCAAGCTTTACAGCCGTTTCCATAAGCTTGCCTACGCCGATTGTATCGAGGCGCGAGAACGAGTCGCTTTCGTAAATCTTGTTTGCATAGTAAGCGGGAAGGAATTTGCCGGCGTCGTCGCGCGAGAAGCCGAAGGTCATCTGCGTCAAATCGTTGGTGCCGAAGCAGAAGAAGTCTGCATTCCTTGCAATATCGTCTGCGGTAAGCGCCGCGCGGGGAATTTCTATCATGGTGCCGACCTCGTATTTAAGCTTAACGCCGGAAGCCTTGATAACCTCGTCCGCGGTCTTAACAACTACGTTCTTGACGTAAGCAAGCTCTTTAACCTCGCCTACGAGGGGAATCATAATTTCGGGAACGACCTTCCACTTCTTGTGCTTTTTCTGTACGTTTATAGCCGCCTTAATAACAGCCTTGGTCTGCATTACTGCGATTTCGGGATAGGTTACCGTAAGACGGCAGCCGCGGTGTCCCATCATAGGGTTGAATTCGTGCAAGTCGCTTATAATCTGCTTAATCTGCGCAACGGTCTTGCCCTGAGCGTCCGCAAGCGCCTTAATGTCCGCCTCGTCCGTAGGAACAAACTCGTGAAGAGGGGGGTCAAGGAAACGAATGGTTACGGGCTGTCCCTCCAAAGCTTCCATAAGTCCTTCGAAGTCCGCCTGCTGCATAGGCTCGATTTTAGCGAGCGCCGCCTCTCTCTCCTCAACCGTGTCGGAGCAAATCATCTCTCTGAAAGCGCCGATACGCGCGGGGTCGAAGAACATATGCTCGGTACGGCAAAGGCCTATGCCCTGTGCGCCGAACGCCGCAGCCTGTCTTGCGTCGTTGGGGGTATCCGCATTGGTTCTTACGCCAAGCGCCTTATATTTGTCGGCAAGCTCCATAATTCTGCCGAAGTAACCGCTGTTGGGGTCTGCGGGAACGGTGGGAATAAGGCAATCGTAAATGTTACCCGTCGAGCCGTCGAGGGAAATGCCGTCACCCTCGTGATAAACCTTGCCTGCAAGCGTGAAGCACTTATTTTCTTCGTCCATTTTAATATCGCCGCAGCCGGAAACACAGCACGTTCCCATACCGCGCGCAACAACCGCCGCGTGAGAGGTCTGTCCGCCGCGCACCGTAAGAATGCCCTGCGCGAACTTCATGCCCTCGATATCCTCGGGAGAGGTTTCAAGACGGACAAGTACTACCTTCTTGCCCTTTTTGCCTTCGATAACGGCGTCCTCTGCGGTGAAGACAATCTGTCCCGCAGCCGCGCCGGGGGAAGCCGCAATACCCTTGCCTACAACGTTGTTTTTGTCAGCTTCTTTCAAAGCTTTGGGGTCAAACTGAGGGTGCAGAAGCATATCAAGCGACTTAGCGTCAATCTGCATAAGCGCTTCCTGCTCGGTAATCATCCCCTCGTCGATAAGGTCGCAAGCGATTTTGATAGCCGCCGCCGCGGTACGCTTGCCGTTACGCGTCTGCAGCATATAAAGCTTTTCGTTTTCTACGGTGAATTCCATATCCTGCATATCGCGGTAATGGTCTTCGAGAATTTCGCAGACCTTTAAGAACTGCTCGTAAACCTTGGGGAAAACTTCCGCCATTTTTGCAATGGGCATCGGGGTGCGAACGCCTGCAACAACGTCCTCGCCCTGAGCGTTGGTAAGGAATTCGCCCATAAGTCCCTTTTCGCCGGTTGCGGGATTACGCGTGAACGCAACACCCGTGCCGCAGTTGTCGCCCATATTGCCGAACGCCATCATCTGCACGTTAACCGCGGTACCCCAGCTGTAAGGAATGTCGTGGTCCATACGGTAGATGTTTGCGCGGGGGTTGTCCCACGAACGGAAAACGGCTTTAACCGCCTCGAAGAGCTGCTCCTTGGGGTCGTTGGGGAAGTCCTTGCCGAGCTGGTTTTTATACTCTGCCTTGAACTGGTGAGCAAGCGTTTTCAAATCGTCCGCGCTAAGCTCCACGTCAAGGGTTACGCCCTTTTCTTCCTTCATTTTGTCGATAAGCTTTTCGAAATATTTTTTGCCGACCTCCATAACTACGTCGGAGAACATCTGGATAAATCTTCTGTAGCAGTCCCATGCCCAACGGGGGTTGCCCGATTTTGCGGCGATGGTGTTTACTACGTCTTCGTTAAGTCCGAGGTTTAAAATGGTGTCCATCATGCCGGGCATAGACGCACGCGCGCCCGAACGAACGGAAACGAGAAGGGGATTTTCTTTATCGCCGAACTTCTTTCCGCAGATTTTTTCCATTTTGTCGATGTATTCCATAATCTCGTTCTGGATATCATCGTTGATTCTGCGGCCGTCCTCGTAATACTGCGTGCAGGCTTCGGTAGAAATAGTGAAGCCCTGAGGCACGGGCAAGCCGATATTGGTCATTTCGGCAAGGTTAGCGCCTTTGCCGCCCAACAGTTCTCTCATTGTTGCATTACCTTCGGTAAAAAGGTAGCAATATTTTTTTGCCATTAAAAAACTCCTCCAAAAAATTGTTATTTTTATACTTAATTAAGTTTAATACAAAACCCGCGATTAAGCAAGTAAATATTTAAATTTTTTCACAAATTAAGCATTTTGTAACTTAATTGCAGAAAAACGGCGGACCGTATTCCAAATACAGCCCGCCGCGGATATTTTTTATTTTTAAAGCCCTTTATGATATTCTTTCCCACTCGATACAGTCGGGCAGCTCTCCGTTTTCAAAAAACTGCTTTACGCACTCTATCGCCTGTTCCAGAGTTACCACCTTTTCACCGTCCATTTTCGAGGTTTTGTTGCCCTGACCCGAAAGAAATTTTACCTTTTCCTTATGGTGTCCCAAAGAAATCCATATACTGTACTCGCAATCGCAGTTCTCGCAGTCGTCCCAATCCTCGTCCTCCTCATCTACGGAGTCCTCCACCATATAGGTCAGGTATGCAAATTCGCCGTTTATGTTGACCAAAAGCGATATATAATCATCATTCTCTTCGTCTAACGACAGCAACGCAAGCGGCTTTGTCGCGCACTCCCTTATAAATTTTTCCGTTTCCTCAAAGGTTTCCAGAGTTAATTTTTTTCTTTTCTCGTTAGTTCCGTCAAAATAGCTTATCTGCATAATTTTTACTCCGCAATTTTTTACTGAATTCTGTCCCACTCCACGCAGTCGGGCAGTTCTCCGTTTTCAAAAAACTGCTTGACGCACTCAATCGTCTTTTCCAAAGGTACAATTTCGTCGCCGTTGTAAAGCTGGGTTTCCTTACCCTTGCATTTTAAAAACTCGACCTTGCCGTTGTGATTGCCCATAGCCGTCCACATACACGGCTCGCCTTCGTTATATCTCATTTCTGCATCGTTGTAATACGTCAAGGCGGTAAGCTCGCCGTTTATATCTATATCGAGCGACGGATAATTGTTATCGTAACAAAAGGAAAGCCACGCAAGGGGCTTGGCCGCGCATTCTCTTATAAGCTTTTCCGCATCCTCAAACGTTTCGCATTCAAGCTTTGTTTTGCGGGCCTTGGTGCCATCAAAAAGTAAAACCTTCATATTTTCCTCCGAAGTTTGGTTTCACTTATTATAATGCACTGCCGCACCGATGTCAATATAAAAATTTTAAATAAGTCTTATATATTCCGAAAGACTTTTGAAAGCGATATTCAGCTTGTAGGAAAAGTATTCCCTTAAAAGCCTCAGCGCGCGCTTTTCTCCGTCTGCGGTTATAAAGTCCTCTTCATAGCTCTTATTGTCAAGCTTGCGCAAAAGGTTATAGGTAACTCTGCTTGCGCCCGTACCTCCGCCGCAGTCGTAGCAGGTGAACGCGCCCGCGTCCATATCAAAGCGCAGCTTATCGTGCCCGAGCAGAGTATTGCCGCACACCGCACAATTTTCCGCGGCGACGCCGTAGCCGGATTTTCTTAAAGCCAGCGTTAAAAAACGGATAAGGGGCTGAGCCTCGCTCTCCGTGCACATTTCCGACAGCGTTTTAACAAGCGCGTAAAAAATTTCCGCGCTTTCGTCGCCCTCGTAGGTCAGCGCAGAGGCGGCCTCCACTGCGGCAGAGGCAGCGTAAAATTTGTTTATGTCCGTACGCAAATCGTAAAAGCTTTCCGTTTCGCTTGCGTTTATAACGGTGTATTTGTCGCCTTTTTTTGAAAGTATGTACTCTGCAAAGCAAAAAGGCTGGGCGGCAAATTTAAGCCTTGCCCCCGCCTTTTTTACGCCCTTAGCACCCGCCGTTATTTTACCGTTTTCGGCGGTTAAAAGGGTCAGTATTTTGTCATTTTCGTTGTAATCAGCCGCGCGCAGCATAAGCGCGTTAACCTTTATCTCCATAAAACGTTCAGCTTAATCCTTATGGTCCAACTGCTTGTACAGCATATAATAGCTTACGTTGCCGGTTTTTTCAAACATTTTCCATGCAAGCTCCGCCGCGTCCCTGTCTCTTTTCATACAGCACTCCTTAACAACAGAATGCGCACTTTACGGCAAATTATACAATAAAAATATCTTTTACAAGTCCGGGGCGGTTGCGCCAGTCCTCCTCAACGCGGACGTATGTAGTCAAAAACACCTTTGCGCCGAGGAATTTTTCCATATCCTGACGGGCGAAGGAGGAAACCTCCTTAATCGCTCTGCCCTGTTTACCTATTAAAATGGCCTTGTGGTTGGCTTTTTCGCAGATTATATCGAGATTAACCTCGTAATTACCGTTTTCCTTACGGGTAAATTCGTTGATTACGATAGCTATACCGTGCGGGATTTCGTCGTCGAATTTCAAAAGAATTTTCTCGCGCATTATTTCGGCGACCATAAACCTTTCGCTTTTGTCCGAAACTATGTCCTCTTCTATAACCTTGCCGCCCTCGGGCATTTGCTCCGCGAGGTATTGCTCAAGCTTGCGCATATTAGTGTATTTGCGCGCCGAAACGGGAAAAACGTCGCAGTGAATGCCGTTATCGAACAGCTTTTTAACGTCCTCTGCAATGCGCTCCTTCGGCATAATGTCTATCTTAGTGTAGGCGAGCGCCATAGGAATTTTGCCGTCCGCATACTTTTTGATAAGCGTTATATCCTCGTCGGAAATTCCGCCGTGCCCGTCGTGAACGAAAAGAATAAAATCAACGTCCTTTGCGGCGTCGTCCGTGGCTTTAAGCATTAAGTCGGTCAGATAATGCCCGCTTTTGTATATGCCGGGGGTATCTACAAAAACAAGCTGGTATTCGTCCTTTGTAAGCACACCCATAATGGAATTGCGCGTGGTTTGGGGCTTTGGCGAAACTATCGCCACTTTTTCGCCCACAAGCACGTTAACAAGCGTGCTTTTGCCTGCGTTTGCTCTGCCTATCACTCCTATAAATCCGCTTCTCATTCCCGCGTTATTCCTAATTTACTTAATATTTTTTCTTCCCTTGTCCGCATTTCCGGCTTGTCCTCTTCGGTCATATGGTCGTAGCCCAAAAGGTGCCACAAACCGTGCACGGCAAGATAATGCAGCTCTCTCATATAGCTGTGCCCGTATTCCTCCGCCTGCTCCCTTGCGCGTTTTTCGCAGATAACTATACTGCCGAGGAAGATATTGCCCTCCTCGTCCACCTCAAAAGGGAAGTCCGCCTTTTTAAGCGCTTTGCCGCGGATTCCGTCAAGCGAGGGAAAGCTTAAAACGTCTGTTACCGCGTCAATTCCGCGGGCTTCGGCGTTAAGACGCCGAATTTCCGCCTCGTCTGTTACAATGATTTCTGCGGAAAGTCCGCAGTCGCTTTCAATTTCGCCCTCGAACGCTTCCGCAAGGGGTGAAAAATCGAATTGTTCGCAAAAAATGTTCAGCATAAGCATTATCTCTTTTTAAGCGTCAGCTTGGGGTAAGCCACGCGCGAATGGTATACGCCCGTAAGACCGTTTACAACCGTGCGGGTTATTATAGTCAGCTCGCGCATGGTTATGTTGCAGTCCACAAACTGCTCCTGATTCATACGCTCCTCCACAAGATTGTTTACAAGCCTTTCAACCTTTTCGGGCGAGCGGTCGGGCAAGGAGCGCGTTGCCGCCTCCGCCGCGTCCACTATCATTATAATGGCGGCAATCTTTGTCGTGGGCGTAGGCCCCGCATAGGAATAGTTTGCTATATTCAGCTCGCCGTCGCTCATTTTAAGCGCCTTGGCGTAGAAATATTTTATGGGAAGGGTGCCGTGGTGCTGAACCGCCACGTCCGCAAAAATTTCGGGCAGACGGTTCTTTTTAATCAGCTTTGCGCCGTCGCGGGTGTGCGAACGGATAATATCCACGGAAAGCTCCGGCGTAAGCTCCTTATGCAAATCGTATTCGCTTTGGTTTTCCGCAAACATTTCGGGGTTTTTAAGCTTGCCCACGTCGTGATAGTATGCGGCGGCGCGCGCCAGCTCGGAATCCTCTCCTATCGCGGTTGCGCACATTTCCGCAAGCTGGGCAACGACAATGCAGTGATTGTAGGTGCCCGGGGCGTTGGCTTTAAGTCTGGAAATAAGCTTTGCGTGGTCTGAGGTAAGCTCGCGCAAGCGGAATGGCGTAAGCTCGGAGAACATTCCCTCGAACACCGGCAGAAGAAACATAAACGCCAGAACGGACAAAACACAGTCGAAGGCGCTGTACATAACTATATCTAACGCCTCGTCAAGACCGAGGTTTGTTGGAAGCTGCACAACGAGGTTGATTAAGATAACGGGGCCGAGCAGCAACAGCGCAAGCATAACGCAGCCCATACGCGTTTTTATGCGCTTTAATACGATTATGCCTATAATTCCGCAGCAGAAGCACGTTAAAAGGCTTGAAAAGCTTTCAACCATTTTAATGGAGCCGTACGCGCCGTCGGGCAGGGTATCGGGGCCGAGCGTCACGTCGGAGCTGTTTAAAAATCTGTTGAATATGAATATCGTAAACGCGAACACTATGTTCATAAAAATAGCGTCCTTGCGCTTTAAAATCATTGCCGCCATAAGCGAGAAGAACATAAGCGGACGTGCGGTGGAGGATACGAATTTGCCGACCACGTTGCACAAAAGCAGCGCAATGCACAGCAAAAGATAAATTTCCATAATTTTGGAACACTGTGCAAGCAGACTTCTGTTTTCGAAAAACATATATATATATACAATGCACATCAGCAGCGCAACCGCCGTAACCACAGTGATTATGTTTTTATACTGATGAAATATAAAGTCCTTTAAGCCCAGCTCTACGTTGACGAGATTTATAAGCATCATAAGCATCATGACGCCCATAAGCACAGTGAACGAAATAAGAGTTGTTATAATACTTAAGCATATTTCTTTTTTCGTAAGCTTTGTCTTCAAAATTTCCTCCGAAGGGTAAGTAAAAATTACGCGTTGTTATCTGTTTTGTGTTTATTTAAATCCGCCTCGTACGCGCGGACAATGCTCATTACAAGCGGATTGCGGACAACGTCCTTGTCGGACAAGTGCACTATGCCTATGCCCTCCACTTCCTTTAAAACGTGCGCCGCGTGCTCAAGCCCGCTCTTCTTCCCGTCGGGAAGGTCGATTTGCGTCACGTCGCCCGTAATTACCATTTTACTTCCGTCGCCCAAACGCGTCAAAAACATTTTCATTTGCTCGCGCGTGGAGTTCTGCGCCTCGTCCAAAATTATAAACGCGTTCGAAAGCGTTCTGCCGCGCATATACGCAAGCGGAGCAATTTCGATAGAGCCGCGCTCCATTAATTTGGTATACGTTTCCAGCCCGAGCATTTCCTGCAGGGCGTCGTAAAGCGGACGTAGATAGGGGTCTACCTTGGTCTGCAAATCGCCGGGGAGAAAGCCGAGCTTTTCGCCCGCTTCCACCGCGGGGCGGGTTAAAATTATTTTATCGACCTGCTTTTGCTTGTACGCCTGAACGGCGAGGCACACCGCAAGATACGTTTTGCCCGTGCCCGCTGGGCCTATGCCGAAAACCACCGACTTTTTGCCGATTTCGTCAACGTATTTACGCTGACCGACCGTTTTGCATTTTATAGGCTTGCCGCGCGAGGTTATGGCGACCGTGCCGGAGGACAGCTTTTTAATGTCGCTTGCCTTACCCTCTTTGGCAAGCTCTATGCAGTACTGCGTTCTGCCCTTGTCTATGCCCTCTCCGCTTTCCGCCAGCACCAAAAGATTTTCTATTACGGAGGCGGCTTGCACAACCTTGTCCTCCGTACCCGAAACCACTATATTAAGTCCGTCTACGCGGACGATTACGCCGAACTCCTGCATAAGCACGTTGATATTTTCGTCGAACGTGCCGAGGACGCGTTGCAGCTTGTCCGAATTGCCGGCGTTGATTTTTCTTATACTCTGATTGTTCATAAAAATTTAAGCTTTACGTTATATTGATACTTATTTTGTGTATATAACTGAAATCTATAACGTAAATTACTCCGCCGTCGCACGGCTTTACCGTATGCCTGCGCGAGAGTATTGTTTCGTTTTCCAGCAGAACGGAGGAATAAGCTTTTTTAAGATTTTCCTCGCTCTCCTCCTCCGCAAAAAATTCAAAGGTGCGCGCGCATTCTATTTCCGCATAGCCCGCCGCAAGACAGCTTATATTCTCCTCGCCGGAAAGCATATACGCATAAATAAGCGTATCGCCCTTTTTGACGGTATCTCCCGCAGAAACGGCAGCCGTTCCGCACACAGCCACGATATTGCGGACAATACCGTCCGTATCCGACAATAACGGCTTTGTGCTTGCCGAGCCGAAATGCTCGTCGTCGACCTGAACGTCCACAACAAGCACGCTGCCGCGCCGCTCGATATTGCAGAAGGTGACCTGCGGCAGAGAAAGAATTCTGCCCGTGGCAACCGCCTTGTTTAGCGCGGAAAACGGTTTAAACTCCCTTGCGCCCTCGTCCAGAATTATTTTACGGACGTCCGCTTCGAGGTAGCTGCCGCTGCCGCTGACCTCGATTTTAAGCACGAAGGTATTTGCAAACACGGCAAGCGCAACAAACGCCGCCGCGCCGACAAACAGCCCCGCGCGCAGCTTTGCAAGCGATAAAAAACGGCGTTTCGCGCTGTTTTTTACCACGCAGATATTATAACACGGCTTATCGAAAATTGCAAAAGCTTTTTCGATATCTTTATCTTTTACGCAAAATATAAAGTAAGCGCCGCGTTTTTTGCACGCATAGGCGGCTATTCCCGCTTTTTTAAGTCTTTTTAAAGCCGCCTCCGCAGTGGCGACAACTGAAATTTCGGTAAGCCTACCCTTCAATTTTAATCTCCCTTATATCGCCCTTTATTAAAATATCGTCCTCGAAATAGCTGCCTATATCCAGATTTTCGCCCCCGATTATAATAACGCAGCGCCTTTGCAGAAGTATTATTTTTTCCGCCGAAAGCTCTTTAACGGACTTTATACTGCGGAAGTATCCGCCGAACCGAGGTATTATCGTAAAGGCCTTAAGCGTATCCGCGCCAAGCTCGCCGAGAATTTGTTCCAAAAGCTTCATAAGTCTATTTTATGCCCGCACGGGTTTATGTATAACCGCCAAAAACCGCCTTTGGCTTGCAGCCGCTTTTACCTTAAAATATATATTATAACAAAAACAGACTTATTTTTTAAGCGCGGCGCCGCTAAAATTGCTTGTATGGCTACAAAAATTTACCTTACGAGCTTTAAGGGCGGCACCGGTGTAACCGCGTTTTGCATAGGCTTGGGGCTTGCGCTTGCCGAGCTGGGCGAAAGAACGCTTATTGTAGACGGCGATACGCTTAGCGGCGGCGCGATACTTGCGGGCGGGCTGTCCAACATGCAGGTTTACACCCTTGCAGACTACGAAAAGGGCGCGTGCCGCGCAAAACAGACCCTGATACCCCACGCGCAGACGGCTAATTTGTGCTTTATGCCCTCGATAGGACTTAAAAACGCGGAGGCGGCAAACCGCGCCGTTGCCGACGTTGAGGGACTGTTCGATTTTATACTTGCCGACAAAACGGCAAAGGAAAGCTGCGACAGAGCGATTATAGTGACCGAGCCGTTTTTGCCCTCGGTAAAGAGTGCGGACTGTTGCAGAAACGCGCTTGCGGACGGAGGCTTTAAGGACATAGGGCTTGTGGTTAACAAAATCTGCGGCGGACAGATTTTAAACGGCGAAATTATGACCGCGCAGGAAATTGCGGCCGTACTGCATCTGCCGCTTACGGCGGTTATCCCCGAGGACCTGACGCTTTCCGCGGGAAAATACCGCAATGCGACGATTAAGGCGTTTAAGCTTGCCGCGGCGGCGGTATGCGGCAAAAAAGAGGGCACCTGCAACGTAATTGCAAAATACGCGGGGCTTGGCGGCTATATTAAAAGAAAGCTGAGGGAAAAGGTATGAACAGAGCAAACAGAATTCTTGCGCTTGACAGAGAGGATATGTCCGACTTTGAAAGGGCGCTGTTTTTAAAGGATTTGAAAAGGGTGACCGAGGAGTATTTCGAATGCAACGGCGACGCAACGCTGGAAATAACACGGGCGGACGGGGGCTTTCTTGTATGCGTTATTTTTACCGCGCGCAGAGTAAAAACGCTTAAAAACCCCGTTTAAAAATTGTATAAAAAAATAAGC
>WSNM01000018.1 GCA_013316055.1 Clostridia bacterium
GTAACTGGAGTGACGAAAAACTTTTAAAGTTACAAACCTTTAATAAAATCCATGCAGGAGAAAAAATAATAAAATTACACACAAAGGCAACACTATTTTTTACGATTGTAATAGTGTTCGGATAATCAACATTAGGGTCACCAAAAGCCTAAATCTTAGTTGATTTAGGTTTTTTATTTAATCAAGCCTTAAAAAGGAGATTTTTATGAGTAGAATGCTTGTTATCAAAACAGAAAACTGCCCCCAAAGCCACAGCTGCCCCGCCGTAAAGGTGTGCCCCGTCGGCGCGCTGTCACAAAGCGGCTTTTCCGCGCCCGTCATTAATTACGATAAATGCATTGCGTGCGGCAAATGCTCCGACTTCTGTCCAAAAAAAGCGTTGGAGCTGCAAAGATAAATTGTATCACAAGCCTGTGCAAAGCTAACAATTGCAAACAAACCTCAAAAAAAATTTGCATTTCTTGACAAAAAAATATATTCGTCTTAAAATTATTTCGACATCAAACTATTAGAAGTCGAAATAATTTTTTTGTGTATATCAGAGGAAAAAAGTGCAAAACGACAAGCCAAATGCAGTTGCCGACAGTAAAACAGACTGCAAAACAGACTGCAAAACGGACAATAAGCCGGATAATAAAAGACTTTTCGGCAAGCTTTGCTACCTTCACCGCCAGATGCGCCGCGAAAACAATCAGCTTTTTGCGGAGTACGGGGTAACGCCCGTGCAAATGCAGGCGCTTATTTTTATCCATTGCAATACAAGGTCGGGGCATAGGGTGTGCCAGAAGGACGTAGAGCGTCAGATAAATTTAAGACCGTCCTCCGTTTCCACTCTTATTTCCAACCTCGAAAGGGACGGCTTTCTTAAAAGAACGGTATCCGATGGCGACGCGCGCTCGAAACACCTCGAGCTGACCGAAAAGGGCAGCTATATCTGCATAAAGGAAAAGCTTTTTATGGACAGCTGCGACAGCGCTATCCAGAACGCCCTTTCCCCGCAGGAGCAGGAGGAGCTTGAAAAGCTTCTTCGAAAAATAATAGACAGTATATCGAACTGAACGCTTATGCTTAAAATTAATATTCGGTAAGGACAGGAGGAGTAATTGCAATAAATGATAAAAACACTTTTAAAAAGCGTAAGAGAATATAAGCTTTCTTCCATACTATGCCCGTTGGTAATGGTTGGCGAGGCGGTTATGGAAATAATAATACCGTTTTTAATGACGTCTATTGTCGGTCAGCTCGAAGCGCTTGCAAGGGGCAAAATTTCGCAGATTAACGTCGGCGCGCTTGCGATAAACGCGTCCATAATGATTTTGTGCGCGGTTTTTGCGCTTATTTGCGGGGTTTTGGGCGGAAAACTCGCTGCAAAGGCAAGCTGCGGCTTTGCACACAACCTGCGTGAGGATATGTACGACAAGCTTCAGACGTATTCTTTTGCAAATATAGACAATTATTCTGCGTCAAGCCTGATAACAAGAATAACCACGGACGTAACAAACGTGCAGAACGCCTATCAGATGTCTATAAGAATGCTTGTCCGCGCACCCGTGCTGTTCATTGCCTCGATAATTATGACCTCTGTCATAGAACCGAAAATGGCTCTTATTTTTGCGTGCGCCGCAGTAATTCTCGGTATAGTCGTTTCAATCTGCATGTTTAAGGTTGTGCCTTATTTCAGAACAATGTTCCGCAAGTACGACGACCTCAATTCCGTCGTGCAGGAGGATTTGACGGCTATTCGCGTGGTCAAGTCCTATGTGCGCGAGGATAAGGAAATCGCAAAAATGAAAAACGCCACGGGCGAGGTTTACAAATATTCGGTCAAGGCAGAGCGCATTCTCACCGTATTAATGCCTTGCGCAACCCTCGTTCTGTTTATTGTCAATATTCTTATTTTAACGGTCGGCTCCAATATGATTATCGGCGAAAAAATTTACGGCAACGTAAAGGCAACGGATATTCAAACGCTAATCCAGTATTCCGCGCAGATACTTTCCGGTATTATAATGGTCGCAATGTGCCTCAACTTCATTTCGCTGTCAAAGGGCTCTATGGACAGAATTTGCGAGGTTTTAAACGAAAAACCCACACTCTCGCGCCCCGAACAGCCCTTAACAGAGGTGAAAAACGGCAGTATCGATTTCGAAAACGTGGCTTTTGCATATTCGCAGAAGTCGGATAAGACCGTGCTTACGGATATTAATTTACATATAGCCGAAGGCGAAACAATAGGCATTATCGGCGCGACGGGCTCGGGCAAAACCTCGCTTGTGTCGCTTATTCCAAGACTGTACGACGCAACAAGCGGCACGGTAAAGGTCGGCGGAGAGGACGTAAAAAATTACGATATGGATACTCTTCGTAACAAGGTTGCAATGGTTTTGCAGAAAAACGTGCTGTTTTCCGGCACGGTTGCGGAAAATCTGCGCTGGGGCGACGAGAACGCCACCGACGAAGAGCTTAGGTTTGCCGCGCGTCAGGCGTGCGCGGAGGAGTTTATAGACGCGCTCCCCAACGGCTATGGCTACGATTTGGGTCAGGGCGGCGTAAACGTTTCGGGCGGACAAAAGCAAAGGCTTTGCATTGCCCGCGCGCTGTTAAAAAAGCCCGCGGTAATCATTTTCGACGATTCCACGTCGGCGGTCGACACCCATACGGACGCGCAAATACGCGCCTCGCTTGCCAAATACGCGCCGCAGACAACAAAAATAATAATCGCCCAGCGCGTTGCCTCGGTTCAGGACGCGGACAGAATTATCGTTATGGACGAGGGCAAAATTGCGGGCATAGGCACGCACGAACAGCTTTTACGCGATAACGAAATTTATCGCGAGGTATATCAGTCCCAAATGAAGGGAGGTGAAGAGAATGCATAAGGCTTCAAAATCAGCGCGCGCAAAGGCTCCGCTTAAAACCTTAAAGCGCCTGCTTGCGTATTCCTTTTCAAGGAACAAGCTTGCAACCTGCTTTGTCGTGTTCTTTGTGATTATCGCCTCGGTTGCAAACGTAATTGCGGCGTCGCGCATTTCCGTAATAGTTGACGAGCTTATCCTTATAAGCAACGGCGAGGCGTCGCCAAATTTGTGGGAGGTTATATATCCCAACGTAATAGCAATGGCGTGCATATATCTTGCAGGCTCGGCGTCGTCCTTTTCGTATAACATTATAATGATGTATATCGCGCAGGGCACGCTTAAAAAAATGCGCGACGAAATGTTTGCAAAAATGCAATATCTGCCTTTGCGCTATTTCGATACGCACACCCACGGCGATTTAATGAGTCTTTACACAAACGACGTGGACACAATGCGCCAGCTTCTCACGCAAACCATACCGCAGATGATTTCCTCTGCAATTACTCTCGTTGCTGTGCTTGTGTTTATGATAATGTACAGCGTAACGCTGCTTATTGTGGTGCTTGCCGTGCTTGCCGCAATAATTTTCGCAACAAAATACATAGGCAGCCGCTCGGCAAAAAATTTCCTCATTCAGCAAAAATCCCTCGGCAACCTCAACGGCTTTGTGGAGGAAATGACAGAGGGACAAAAGGTCATAAAGGTATTCTGTCACGAGCAAAAGGCGCGCGAGCAGTTTAAGGTCGTCAACGACGAGCTGTACGAGGCGGGTAAAAAAGCCAATTCCTACGCGTTTGTTCTGGGGCCCATCAACAACAACCTCGGCTATTTGCAGTACGTCCTTGTCGCAATAGTCGGCATAATTATTATGGCGCTTGGCAGCGAGGCGGGTCTGCTTTCGATTTATTGCTCCGTGCTTAACGCCGACAAGGTCAACAGAGTTGCATTAGTTGCGGGTATGCTCGTTTCGTTTTTAATGTTTTCAAGGCAGTTTAATATGCCCGTCATGCAGGTTTCGCAGCAGTTCAACGCAATAGTAATGGCGCTTGCGGGCGCGGAACGCATTTTCGAAATGGTGGACACCCTGCCCGAGGATAAGGGCGGCGACACCGTTTTAACCTACGGCGAGCACGAAGCGGGAAAATGGGCGTGGAAAAAACCGAATGCAGACGGCTCGTTTGAGTATATTCCGCTTAAAGGCGATATTCGCTTCAACGACGTTGTTTTCGGATATACGGACGAAAAGGTAATTCTCAAAAATATAAGTCTATATGCAAAGCCCGCCCAAAAAATAGCCTTTGTCGGCTCTACGGGTGCTGGCAAAACGACTATAACCAACCTTATAAACCGCTTTTACGATATTCAGTCGGGCACAATCACCTACGACGGGCTGGACATAAGGTCAATAAAAAAGGACGACCTCCGCAAATCTCTCGGCGTGGTTTTGCAGGATACTCACTTGTTTACGAGCACTGTTATGGAAAATATCCGCTACGGCAGACTTAACGCCTCCGACGAGGACTGCATAAAAGCGGCTAAGCTTGCTAATGCACATTTCTTTATCAGTCATTTGCCCGACGGCTACAATACCATGCTTAAAAGCGATGGCGCAAACCTTTCTCAGGGACAGCGTCAGCTGCTGGCAATAGCCCGCGCAATGGTATCGGAGTGCCCCGTGCTTATTCTTGACGAGGCAACCTCCTCAATCGATACCCGCACGGAAAAGCTTATAGAGCAGGGCATGGATAAGCTGATGGAGGGAAGAACGGTGTTTGTAATAGCGCACAGGCTTTCCACAGTCCGCAACAGTCACGCGATTATGGTGCTTGAACACGGCGAAATTATCGAGCGCGGCAGTCACGAGCAGCTTATAGAGCAACGCGGCAAGTATTATCAGCTGTACACGGGCGCCTTCGAGCTGGAATAACGTCAACAAACAAAATCCCGCTTAATTCAAAAATTTTGTCGAATAGTACAACCTGTATAAAACATATGCTATTAACCCGCGGAGTTAACCGCGCAAAGAGGGTATAGCATATGTTTTTTGATTTTTTAAGTCTGCTGTTCAGTAAAATTTTCTTCTTCACGGGCATGGTGCAAAGCAAAGGCACCTTCCCTAAGCCGCTTTCCGCCGAGGAAGAGAAAAAATACCTCGCGCTTGCCCGCAACGGCGATAAAACGGCAAAGGAAATTTTAATAAAGCACAATATGCGCCTTGTAGCGCACATAGTCAAAAAATACGCGGGCGCGGCGGAAACGGACGACCTTATTTCCGTCGGCTCGATAGGGCTTATAAAGGCGATTAACACCTACCGCGACGGCAAGGGCACCCAGCTTGCAACCTATACCGCGCGTTGTATAGAAAACGAAATTTTAATGCTTTTGCGCTCCGGTAAAAAGCATAAAAACGTCGTGTCGATAACCGACCCCGTCGGCACCGACAAGGACGGCAACGAGCTTACGCTTATAGACCTTCTGTACGAAAAGGAGGACAACGTTTTCGCTCAGGTGGAAAAGAGCATTCAGCGCGAAAAATTCGTCGCACTGCTCAAAAAAATCCTCAACGAGCGGGAGTTTACGATAATTTCTATGCGCTACGGGTTAGAGGACGGCGTCGCCCTTCCCCAGCGCGAGGTCGCGCATACGCTCGGCATTTCCCGCTCTTACATATCGCGGATAGAAAAGCGCGCGATAGAAAAAGCACGGGAACACCTTAACAAGGACGACTTTTTTACCGATTAGTCCAACAATATGCGGTTTATCCATAAGGTAAACCGCTTTTTTTATTGCAAAATCGCACATTAAGTGTTAAAATCCTACTGTAAGACAATAAGGAGCTTGTATGAATATTTTTGAAGAATTGCAGGAGCGCGGGCTAATCGCTCAGGTCACGGACGAAAAAGAGATTAAACAGCTTATAAACGGCGGCGGCGCCAGATTTTATATAGGCTTCGACCCCACTGCGGACAGTCTGCACGTCGGGCATTTTATGGCGCTTTGCCTTATGAAAAGACTGCAAATGGCGGGCAACAAGCCCGTTGTGCTTTTAGGCGGCGGCACGGGCTATATCGGCGACCCCACGGGCAGAACGGATTTGCGTTCTATGCTCACGCCCGAGGATATTCGCCATAACTGCGATTGCTTCAAAAAGCAGATGGAGCGTTTTATCGAATTCGGCGAGGGCAAGGCAATAATCGCAAACAATGCGGATTGGCTGCTCGATTTAAACTATATCGGTCTTTTGCGCGAGGTCGGCGCGTGCTTCACCGTCAACAATATGCTCCGCGCCGAATGCTACAAGCAGCGCATGGAAAAGGGGCTTTCCTTCCTCGAATTCAACTACATGATTATGCAGGCGTACGATTTTTATCATCTTAACGAAAAGTACGGCTGCAATATGCAGTTCGGCGGCGACGACCAGTGGAGCAATATGCTTGCGGGAACGGAGCTCATACGCAAAAAGACGGGCAAGGACGCTTACGCAATGACGATAACCCTGCTTTTGAACAGCGAGGGCAAAAAAATGGGCAAAACCGCAAAGGGCGCGGTGTGGCTTGACGAAAACAAAACCCCCGTTTACGATTTTTATCAGTATTGGCGCAACGTGGACGACGCCGACGTTATGAAATGCATAAAAATGCTCACCTTTATTTCCGTTGAGGACATAAGAAAAATGGAGGCATGGCAGGCGGACCGCATAAACGAAAAGAAGGAAATTTTAGCCTTCGAGCTTACTAAGCTTGTCCACGGCGAGGAAAAAGCCTTAAAGGCGCAGGCTCAGGCAAAAGCGGCGTTCGGCGGCGGCGGCGACTTGCCCGAAAAAGCAGTCAAGGCAGAGCCCGCAACAATAATCCCCGTGCTTGTTGCGGCGGGTATCTGCGCAAGCAACGGCGAAGCCCGCAGACTTATTCAGCAGGGCGGCGTTTCTGTAAACGACAGCAAGGTTACCGACATAAACACGCCTGTAAAAAGCGGGGATATTATCCATAAGGGCAAAAAAATTCACATTAAAATAAATCTTATTTAACAGAATGCCCGAAAAATATTTATCGGTGCTCGGCGATTGCCGCACGCAAAAAACAATAGAAAAATCCCGCTTTATTACCACCTCGCGCCACGTTGAGGACGAGGAGGCGGCAAAGCGCTTTATTGCGGAAATTTCCGCGGAATTTTCGGACGCAACCCATAACTGTTATGCATATATCTGCGACAAGACGGGCAATTTTCTGCGCTTTTCGGACGATAACGAGCCTCAGGGTACGGCGGGTATGCCTATGCTTGAGGTTATAAAAAGCAATAGCCTATTTGAGGTGGCAGTGGTCGTAACACGCTATTTCGGCGGCATAAAGCTGGGTGCGGGCGGACTTGTGCGCGCATATTCGGGCGCCGTTGCGGAAAATTTAGCTGCGGCTCAACGGGTATTGTATGAAACGTGCGCGGAAAGCCGCTATACGGTAGACTATTCCTCTGTGGATACCGCAATGCGCTTTTTTGCCGACAGCAACGCAGACGTAATAAATACGGAATACCTCAACGAGGTACATTTCACAGTTGCAGTAAAAAAGAGCGCAGAGCAAGAGTTTAATTCCAAGCTTATTAACCGCTTAAACGGCAGGGTGCAAATTAAAAAAATCAGGGAATATTTTTTCCCGTTCAGAATTTGAAAATGGCAGAAATAACCTCAATCGAACCGCAGATAAAGGACAAAACCCGTTGCAACGTGTATGTTGACGGGCGGTTTTATTGCGGAATAAAATTAGAGGTAGCAATTAAATATCACCTTAAAGCGGGTATGCAGATAGACAAAAGCCGCCTTGACGAAATTCAGCTTGCAACCGAAAAATCGCAGGCGCTGGATAAGGCTATGACGCATCTTTCCGCGGCAATGAAAACCAAAAAGCAGATACGCGATTTTCTTGCAAAAAAGGGCTATACGGACGCGGTTTGCGACTATGTTATCGAGCGGTTGGAATATTACAAATTAATCGATGACGAGGCATATTGCCGCGCCTACGTCAACAGCGTAAAGGGCAAGGGCAAGCGCGCCTTGGAGGTTGACCTGATAAAGCGCGGAGCCGAAAAAAGCGCTATTTCTATGGCGTTGGAGGACGCAGAGGAGGACGGCGAAGAGGCGTTGCGTATTCTCCGCAAATATCTTCGTTGCAAGGAAAATACAAAGGAAAATCTGTACAAGGGCTATAAATATCTGCTGTCAAAGGGCTTTTCCTACGACACCGCAAAAACCGCGCTGGACGGCTTCGAGGGCGATAATGAGGATTATTGAGCTTTCGGAATGCGACAGCACCAACGAATATTTAAAGCGGCTTAACGGTGAGGAGGATACGATTGTAACCGCCTTGCGCCAGACCGCAGGCAAGGGCACCAAGGGCAGAAGCTTTTCCTCGGCGGACGGCGGGCTGTACCTTTCCGTCATGCGGTTTTACGAAAATTTTTCCGCGGCAAACGCGTTCGAGATTATGATTAATTCGTGCGTGGCGGTATGCAAAACGGTAGAGGACTTCGGCATAACGCCCGTAATACGCTGGGCAAACGACGTGCTCGTAAACGGCAGAAAAATCTGCGGCACTTTAATTGAAAATACCTTTGCAGGCGCGAATATCCGCCGTTCAATCGTCGGTATGGGAATAAACGTCAATAACGAATTACCGTCGGAGCTTAGGCAAATTGCCGTTTCTATGCGAGAAATACTCGGCAACAGGCTCAGCTTGCAAACGGTTAAACAAGCGCATATTGCAAATCTTCAAAAAAGCTTTACTATTAATGATTACAAGAAATATATTGACTGGTTCGGTAAAGAGGTTGTTCTGCGCACCGATAAGGAAAGCTATACAGCAACCGCGCTTGACGTAACCGCAGACGGCAGGCTTGTTGTAAGTCGTGACGGAAAAATTATAGAAATAAGCTCTGCGGAGGTTTCTTTAAGACTGTAATGGAAAGGGCTTTAACCAACGCGCAAATGCGTGCGAGCGACCTGCATACAATACAAAACCTCGGCATATGTGCGGGGCAATTGATGAGAAACGCTGGCGCGGCCATTGCGGACGAGGCAGAAATCGCCGCAAAAAATCTAAACGCAAACGATATTCTTGTGGTCTGCGGTACGGGCAATAACGGCGGCGACGGCTATATTTGCGCGCAAAAGCTTGCGGACTGCGGCTTCAATGTGAAAATTTACGCCTTTGACGGCACTCTTGCAGATGAATGCGCTCGCGCAAAGCAAGCATGCAAATGCGCTTATTCCGATGATATATCGGGGTCAATTATAATTGATTGCATTTTCGGTACGGGCTTTAACCGCAAAGCGGAGGGGCGGTATGCCGAGGTTATTCAAAAAATAAACGCGTCGGGCGCGTACGTTATTTCTGCGGATATTCCAAGCGGATTGAACGGCGACAACGGCATTGCAGAGGGCTGTGCCGTCAAAGCAAATTTAACTGTGGCAATTGCGGAATATAAGGCGGGTATGCTTTTAAACGATGGTATTGACCACTGCGGTAAAATCGTTAAAAAGAATATCGGCATAGTTTGCCCTAATGACGAATATATTTTAATATACGGCGCAGAGGATATAAAAAAATATTTTCCCAAGCGTCCTCGCAATTCTCATAAGGGCACATACGGCTCCGCTTGTATAGTTGCGGGCTCCGACAAATATATCGGCGCGGCAGCGCTTTCGTTAAGCGCCGCGCTAAAATCGGGCTGCGGGTATGTAAAGCTCGCCTCGACAGAACGGGTAGCGCTTTCGCTTGCGCCCCGCTATCCTTCGGCAATCTATCTCGATTATCCCGACTTCTCGGCGCAGTCAATCGCAATAGGTATGGGCTGCGGCATAAGCGAACAGCTGTATAACACAATCAAAGCTCTGCTGAAAGAATATTGCGGAACGCTTTTAATCGACGCGGACGGATTAAACGCGCTCGCCCGCTACGGCATTGATATTTTGTTTGCCGAAAGAAGCTGCGGCGTTATACTCACTCCGCACGTTAAGGAGTTTTCGCGCCTTACGGGCAGGGCGGTCGGCGAAATTGTGCGCGACCCCGTTAATTCGGCAAAGCAGTTTGCAAAGCAATATAATGTAACCGTGTTGCTTAAAGGTGCGGCAAGCGTAATAACAGACGGCGCGCGCGTTGCATTAAATGTTAATGGAAATACCGCGCTTTCAAAGGGCGGCAGCGGGGATATGCTTTCCGGCTATCTTTGCGGAACGCTCGCCCGCGGCGTGCCTCCCTTCGAGGCTTGCGTGTGCTCTGCCTACGTCCTCGGTCATGCGGCCGAAATTGCCGCCGAAGATAAGACGGAATACTGCGCAACCGCGCGGGATATAATAAAAAATCTGCATTTTTCGGTTAAGCGCTTGACATAAATAAAGCTATTTGTTACAATCCGAAATGTTGAAAGGGAGTAGTTTTAAAGGCTGACGGCAACAGACCCCGATTTTTTTAATCGTGTCGCAGCCCCTTTGGTTAAAGGGAACAAGACTTTCGGCTTAAAAGAAATTTTAAGTTGAAGGTCTTTTATTTTTTCTTTATTTTCAGTCAATAATTACAAAAACGAGGTGCACAATGAGCTATGACCTGATTTTAAGCAGTACAGCCGCAACTTGGGTTGTCAATCTGATTCTGCTTGCGCTGGGCTTTGTCCTGCTTGTCAAGGGCGCGGACTTTTTCGTCGACGGCGCGGCGGGTATCGCAAAAAAGCTGCGTATTTCAACGTTCATAATTGGCGTAACGGTCGTCGCCGTGGGTACAAGCGCGCCCGAGCTTGCCGTAACCATTGTTGACGCGGTCACGCCGGAGGGCGGCGACCTTATTATGGGCAATATCCTCGGCAGCAACGCTTTAAACGTACTGCTGATTTTGGGCATATCCGCAGTTATCTGCAAGCTTCCTACCGAAAAAACAACAAGAATTATCGATATGCCCTTTCTCATTTTTGTAAGCGTGCTCTTTCTCGTCTTCGGCGTGTTTGTAGGGCCGTATGCCTTCGGCACGACAGAAGGCGGAGAGGCGTTCCTCAACGCTACAATGCCGTGGTATTGCGGCTTAATTCTTCTTATTTTGTATTTTGCTTTTATGGCATATAATATCGTGCTTGCAAAAAAGCAGTCCAAGGCGGGGCTCGAGCAAGCCGCCGCAATATCCGTTTCCGACCCCTATGCGGTGGCCGACGCCGATAACGGCAATACCGTCGGCACGGGTATTATGGCGCGGCTTAAAAGCGGGTACGAGGGACTGCTTGCAAGGGTGTGGTTTTTAATCGTTATAAGCATTGTGGGCCTTGCAATGGTGGTCGGCGGTGCAACGCTTGTGGTAAACGCGGCAAGAACGGTTTCGGTCAACCTTATAGGCATCGACCCCGAAATAGTGGCTTTAACGGTTGTTGCATTCGGAACCTCGCTTCCCGAGCTCATTACCTCTGTTTCCGCGGCAAGGAAGGGCGACGTGGGCATAGCCACGGGCAACATAATAGGCAGTAATATTGCGAACATACTGCTTATCGGCGGACTTGGCGCGCTTTGCACCGGCTCGCGCGGGGTGCCGTTCACAATGGAGGGGCTGGTCGGCGGAGCCGTTTCTCTGCTTGCCGCATTGCTTATATTCGGCTTTTCTGTCGGCAGCAAATCAAAAAGCCTTACAAGGGTCGCGGGCGTGGTAATGCTTGTGTGCTTTGTATGCTATTACGGCTTTATCTTCCTCAACAAATACGTTCTGCTTCTGTATCTTCCGGGGCTTCCCGTATAAGCAATATCGCCTCGCCCGTATAATTTCCCGCGCACAAGTCAATAATAAAAGCAACTTGAGTTTCAAAACACAAGTTGCTCGGCAGTACATATAATAAAATATACCCTGCCGATAAAGAGGTTGATATGACTATTAAGCGCGGAGAACTCTACTATGCAGATTTGTCGCCGGTTGTCGGCAGCGAGCAGGGGGGCGTGCGTCCCGTTCTCGTTGTGCAGAACGACGTGGGCAACAAATATTCGCCCACGGTAATAGCGGCGGCGGTCACAAGCAAAATAAACAAGGCAAAGCTTCCCACCCATATAGAGCTGCCCTCGTCAAGCTATGGACTTCAACGGGACAGCGTAATACTTCTCGAACAAATCCGCACGCTCGACAAGCGCAGATTAAAGGAGCGCATAGGCGAGCTGAACGACGTTACAATGAATCAGGTGGATAAAGCAATTTTAATAAGCCTTGGCTTCACAAAATAATCTTACGCCGAACTAAGCCTTCGGCGTATTTTTATTGCGCAATCATGCAAAACAAAATCACATTTCACCCAATCTTCATTGACAAGCAAGCGCAAATAATGTATCATAAACACTATGTTAATAAAGAAATTGAAGCTAAAACCGCATATAGGATTAAAAAGCATAATTTTAATCGTTGCGTCGGTTGTTTTGCTTGCCGCAGACCTACTTACTAAATATTTTGAAGAAAAAAACAACTGGCAGCTTAAAATTATCCCCGGTTTTGCCGAGATAGAGGGCGGCGGAATACACCGCAACGGCGGCTGTGCGTTCAGTTTTCTTAATAACAACCCCCAGATAGGTCAGCCTATCTTAATAACCTTAACATTTATTTTACTTGCGCTTCTGATTTTCGCATTTATCTGCCTGCCGGAGCGCTTCACCGTTTTAAAAACAGCTATTGCAATAGTAATTGCGGGCGCAATCGGCAATCTTGTCGACAGAATAGCCTTTTTTTACGTCCGCGACTGGTTCGGACTGTGGATGTTCGGGGGAATGACCTTCTGCAACTTCGCCGACTTCTGGATAGTGATAGGCGTCGCGCTTGCGGTTATAGATTTAATGTTTTTGAACGAATGGGCGGTATTCCCGCTCACAAAAAAGGCAAAAGCCGCGCAAGCGGAGCGCAAGGCGCAGGAGGAGGCGGAAAAGGCGGCGCAAGCCGTAGCCTCAGCCGCGGAAAATGCAGAGGTTAACTCCGCCGTGCCCGAAAATCCCGCCGTCACCGAAGAAAAAACCGATAACGATACGGATAGCCAATGAAGGAAGAACTGTTTACCGCGCGGGAAAGCTATGCCCGCGCCGATGTTTTTTTAAGCGAAAATTTAACCGGCTACACGCGCTCGGCGGTAAAAAAGCTGTTTTCGGGCGGGTACGTTTCAATAAACGGCAAGTCGGCAAAGCCCTCGCAAGCCGTTTCCGCGGGCGACGTTGTAAGGGCAACCTTGCCCGACGCCGAGGAGTATTCCGCCAAGCCCGAAAATATTCCTCTTGACATAATCTACGAGGACGGCGACGTTGCCGTTGTAAACAAGCCGCAGGGCATGACCGTCCACGCGGGCAACGGCAATACCGAAGGCACGCTGGTAAACGCATTGCTGTACAGACTTGACAGCCTTAGCGGAATAAACGGCGTTCTGCGCCCAGGCATAGTGCACAGGATAGACAAGGATACCTCCGGATTGCTTGTCGTTGCAAAGAACGATAAGGCGCATTTAAGCCTTTCAAAGCAGATAGAGGAAAAGACCTGCCGTCGCACCTATCTTGCGCTGTTGGAGGGCGTTGTAAAAAGGGACGGCGGAACGGTCACAACCTACATCGGGCGCGACCCGTCCGACCGCATAAAAATGGCAGTCGTTTCGCCGGAAAAGGGCAAGCTTGCAATAACCGACTATACGGTTTTAAAGCGCTATAAGGAAAATTTTACGCTTTGCCGCTTCGATTTGCACACGGGCAGAACGCACCAGATACGCGTCCACGCAAGGCACCTCGGCTATCCCGTGGTCGGCGACCCCGTTTACGGAATAAAAAAACAGCGGTTCAGCCTCAACGGACAGCTTTTGCACGCATGGCGTCTGCAATTTACGCACCCCGCAACGGGTGAGGAAATGTGCTTCGAAGCGCCCTTGCCCGACTATTTTAAGAGCGTTTTAAGCAAGCTTAAAGAAATTTAAAATTTGCTTTTCAACGCTTGCAAATCTGCGCGGCGGTTGATATAATTTAACGGCAAGTATATTTTAAGGAGTTGAATTTTTATGGCAAACAAGAAAAAGACGACAACCACAACAACGTCGTCCAATTACGACATTGTAAAATTCTGCGCGTTCTGGGGGCTTGTAATCGCTGCAATCGCGGCGGTCGTATCATTTATCCTTGCGCTTTTGGGCAAATGCGGCGTTGAATGGAATTTACTCGGCAGAGTTGTAGGTATCTGCAATACCATTTCCCAAATCGCGCTTATTATTGCGGCGCTTATCCCCGCATACAGATATTCCCGCGGTAAAGCCACAGTATGGCAGGCGTTCTTCTGGGTGGCGGTGATATTCATTGTCCTCGGACTTGTGGGAATAAATCTCGCCTTCTGAAAATAATAATAAAAATTATTTTCCCCCGTTTTGCTTCGGGGGAATTTTTTAATCGGTTTTTCTTTACAAATTTTTCCCGATAAACTATAATATAGGCAGTATGGCACATCCGTTAATAGCGATAGTCGGCAGACCCAACGTAGGTAAAAGCACGTTCTTCAACAAGGTTGTCGGCAAAAAAATTTCAATAACCAAGGACAAGCCCGGCGTCACCCGCGACAGACTTTACGCAGACGGCGAATGGCGCGGCAAGGCGTTTACAATCGTGGATACCGGCGGCATAGAAATGCGGTCGGAGGACACTATGTGGCGCGAAATCAAAAAGCAGGCAGAGGTCGCCATAGACACCGCGCACGTCATTCTGCTTTTTGTAGACGGCAAGGAGGGTTTAACTTCTTCCGACTACGACGTTGCGGATATGCTCCGCCGCAGTAAAAAGCCCGTTATCCTTGTGGTAAATAAGGTCGACGATTATTCCGAGGATAAAATTTTCGAATTTTACTCGCTCGGTCTGGGCGAGCCCTTTCCCGTTTCAGCAGAGCACGGCACGGGCGTAGGCGACGTGCTGGACGAGGCGGTAAGCTGGTTTGAAAAGGGCGAAACCTCCCAAGACGAAAGCACAAAAATTGCCGTTGTCGGCAAGCCGAATGCGGGCAAAAGCAGTCTTGTTAACAGATTGCTCGGCTTCGAGCGCTCTATTGTTACCGATATTGCGGGCACCACGCGCGATGCGATAGATACAAAATTTTCATACAACGGCAAGGACTACACCATTATAGACACGGCGGGAATACGCAAAAAAAGCAAGGTGGAGGAGGATATCGAATACTACTCCGTTCTTCGCGCGTTCGACGCCGTGCGCCGTGCGGACGTCTGCCTTCTCGTCGTGGATGCAACGGAAGGGCTTACCGAGCAGGATACCAAAATCATAGGCTACGTCCACGAGCAGGGCAAGCCCTCGATAATAGTTATGAATAAATGGGATTTGGTTGAAAAGGACACCAACACCATTAACAAATTCGAGCAAAAGCTTAAAGAGGATTTGAAGTTTATGGACTATTTCAAGTCCGTATATATTTCCGCAAAGACGGGTCAGCGCGCGGAAAAGCTGTTCGCGCTTATTGACGAGGTGCTTGCCCACGCAAACTTCAAAATTCCCACGGGCACCCTCAACGACCTTATTTCCGATACCGTCCGCGCAAGCGAGCCGCCCTCGTACAACGGCAGAAGGCTTAAAATTTACTATTCCTCGCAGGTTGCGGTGGCTCCTCCGACTTTTGTTTTGAAGGTGAACTCCTGCGATTTAATGCACTTTTCATACGAGCGGTTTTTAGAAAACGTAATAAGAAAAAACTTTGATTTTACGGGCACGCCCATAAGATTGCTTATAAGGGAGAACGCGGAAAAATGACCTCGCTATTGCTTCTGCCCCAAAAGGCTATTGCCTTTGCCGACTGTTGGTATTGGTTTGTGCTTGCGGCGGTTGTATGCTATTTTATAGGCTGCTTCAATTTTGCCGTGCTTATTTCGCACTTTAAAAAATCGGATATACGCGACATAGGCAGCGGCAACCCCGGCAGTATGAATATGACGCGCACCTTCGGGCTTAAAATCGGCGCAATCAACTTTTTCTGCGACGCAATAAAGGGCGGTTTGCCCGCGCTTGTGGCGTGGATAATTTTCAAAGACTACGTTTTTGCCGGTACCGAAATTGCCGTTTCGGATTTTGCAAGATATCTTTGCGGAACGTTCGTAATCACGGGTCACGTCTTTCCCGTAATTTTCAAATTCAAGGGCGGCAAGGGCATTGCCTCCACAATGGGGCTTTTCCTTTTTGCTCTTCCGTGCGAGCAGTGGTGGTACTTCTTTATAGTCGCCGCAATCTTTTGCGCGGTGCTCGGCTATATCGCGCTTACCGAATGGGGCAGTATGGGCTCGCTGATAGGCGTTTCCGGACTGACGATATGGCAGGCGTGCATTTTTGCCGTAAGATACAAGGCAGAGCTTGCCGCGCTTAATCCCGTGGTGATTTCGATATTTATGATGTTTTTAGCCATAAATCTTCTGACGTGGCTAAGGCATAACACAAATATTTATAAGCTTGTCGCGGGTGAAGAGCATCACACCTCGGTAATCAAAAGAAAAAACAAAACCAAGCGGACTTAGCTTAATAAAAAAACGGAGCCGAGCTATAAAAGCCTCGGCTCCGTTAAGCCTTTAAGTTGATTTTTTGTCGTCGTCCGCGCCGCTTTCCTTTGACTTTATCGAAAACTCTATTTCCGGTCTGACTTTAAGCAATGCGTCGGTAAATTCCTCGTACCACTCGTCGTTTACGGCTATCACAATAAAGCTCTTGTCCTCGAAGTACACGCTTAGCTTGTTGTTGGTTCTGTCAATCAAAACCGCTTCTATCTTGGCAATTTCGTATTTGCTCTTTATTATTCCGAAGCTTGTTTTAAGATACTTTTCGTCAACGGAATAATAGGACGCTATTTTTAAGCTTACAAGCACAACAAACAGCAGAATGGAAACAAAATACATCAAAACATACCGCACAATGGGGTAAATTTTGTCCTCTTCGCCTACGCCCTGTGAAAAAACAAAATAAGTGTTTACGCCGAACGCGATAACCGCAAGCGCAATTCCTATATATATAAAGACGAGTATCGTCCTTGAAAATTTAAAATTAAATTTTTTCATATCCGTATTATATAGCCGCAATATAAAAAAATCAATAGCTTTTATCTATTTTAAATAAAAAAGAAAGGCGCAAATTAGCACTGAGGTTAATAAACAAAGCCGACGTGCAATATAATCGGTTGAGTTTTTTTGTTTTTATGATATAATTATTCCGAGATAAACAGAAATTTAGTGGAGGTCCGTTTTCGATGAAAAAAATTATTGCAAGCGCTTCGATTTGTCTGATTTTGTGTATCGCTCTAAGCTTGGTCGGGTGCGGTAATGAATTTGCAAAACGTGAATACAATGATACTGAAAAAATAGTGCAGCTTGAAGACCGTTACGCAAAAGAAAATTCGGTATTTAATCCGATAAACGGCGGATATTCTCTCACGGCTTCAAAATTCAACGGCCGACAAACGCTTTGGAATAAAACCGTTGAAGAAAATGCCGATATGGAAGTACGGCTTGATTTAAGTGTTTCAAGCGGTCATGTAAAAGTTGTATATATTGATTGCGATAATAGCATAACCGTTTTAGCGGAATGTTCTCAAGCTAATTCCGATAAGCAATCGGTGATGAAAAGCTTATCTTTAAAAGTCGGACTGAACCGATTTAAGATAGTCGGATATAATTGCAAAGCTATCGACTTAAAGCTGTATTTTGACGAGCCGTAACCAATTTTCAATTTATTTTTCTATGTATAAGCCGAAAGCTCCCGAACATTTTGTTCGGGAGCTTTTTATGCGGTTTTAAAAAATCAGTCGGTTGTAGCGCCGTTTTCACTATCGTCGGGTGCGGGTGCCGTTTCGCCGTTGTCGGGCTTATCCTGCGGGCGGCATTTGCCGTGTCTGCAATTCGGGTCAATTTCAATAATAAAAGTGAAATTCTCGCCGAGGGGTATACGGCGGACTCTGCCGCGTCCCGCATGCGGACCTCTGCGTCCGCAGTTGCCGTCGGGGCATTTGCGCGGCGGCTTGTTCATATTATCGTTGTCGTCATCGGGCTGAATATCGTCCGTCCGTGTAATTTTTTGCTTGTTTTCGTCCGGCACGGCGGAGTTTTTGTCGGAATTTTTAGCGCAGCCCGCAAAGCAAACGGCGCAGCCTGTGGTAAGAATTGCAATAAGCTTCAAAATCGACTTTTTCATAAAACAAGTATGCATATTTTTAAAAAGCTTATTCATATGCTTGAAAAAAGCTTCCGCAAATGATATACTTAAAGCCTAAGCTTGAAGATTTTTCTGAGGGTAAAGGCAAAATTATTAATTTCCGCATACCGTATGCGGCGGTTTTGCCGTTCCCTCGATTTAAAGGGGGAATTTTTTTATGTCTGAAAACAGACTTGCGGTAATAAGCGTCATCGTTGAAAAAAGAGAGCAAAGCGCGGGCATAAACGCGCTTTTATCCGAATTCGGCGACTACATAATAGGCAGAATGGGCTTGCCGTACAAGCAAAAGGGCGTTTCGGTCATAAGCGTCGTGCTCGACGCTCCGACCGAGCTTATAAATAAGCTTACGGGCAAAATAGGAATGCTTGACGGCGTTACGGCAAAAACCCTTATGTCAAAGCTGTAAAAGGAGTGTCTGTATGAAAAAGATAATAATTGCATTAATGTGCGCGGCGGCGTTCTGCATTTCCGCGCTCGGCTTGTCTGCGTGCGGCAACAAAACAAATGGGAGCATAACCGTTTACGCCCCCGACGGCGCGCCCGCGCTTGCGCTTGCAAGGCTTATGTCGGGGGAAACCGATTTCGTTGAAAGGGTAAGCTATAAAATAGTGTCGTCGGAGGAAATTTCCTCAAGCGTTACCTATAACGACGAAAGCAAAAATGCAGATATGTGCATACTTCCCGTAAACACTGCAAGCAAGCTTGTGGGCAACGGGCAAAGCTATAAAATGCTCGGCACCGTAACCCACGGCAATCTGTATATCGTTGCGGGCAAGGACAAGCCGACCGTTACCGCCGACAACGCTGCCGAAACGCTCGGCGGGGCGCGGATAGGCGTTGTCAATCTTGCGGGCTTCCCCGGTGCGGCGACAAGGCTTGTGCTTAAAAAGCACGGAATTTTAAACGGCGTCACGCTCGAAGGGGTGGCGGCAACTCAGGTTACGGGCGCAGAGGCGCAGTACGATTATTTTGTAATACCCGAGCCCGCCGCAAGCACAAGGCTTAACAATCCCAACCTTAATTTAAAGCTTGCGGGTAGCTTGCAGTCGCTTTACGGCGAAAACGGCTATCCTCAGGCTGTGCTTGTGGCTAAAAATTCGCTTATAGAAAAAAATTCCGCGTTCATTTCAAAATTTATGGAAGCAATGTCCGACAGCGCGGACTGGCTTTTAGACGAAAGCGTAACGGCGGAAGCAATTCTGAACGCGGTAAAAGCCCATTATGCCGACCCCGAAAACACAAAGCCGGCGTTTACCGCGGAAAAGCTTACAAAAACGGTAATAGGCAACTGTGCAATCCGCTTCGAGCCCGCGGCGCAAAGCAAACAGCGGGTTAAGGCTTTTTTAAGCGAGCTTGCGGACGTAAACGATACGGCGGCAACCGCCGTCAGTGACGAATTTTTCTATAACGCGTAAATGACGGCTTTAAAAAACTTTTTTAAGGAAAGAAAATTCAATATTATCGGCTCTGCCGTTGCAATCGCTTTAATGTGGCTGGTATGGATAATTGCCTATTATTCGGTAGGCAATAAGCTGATAGTTCCGTCCTTTAACGAAACCGCCGTATGCTTTTTCAAAAATTTCGCCTCTACGGAGTTCTGGACGGCGCTCGGCGGCTCGCTTTTAAGGACGTTGCTCGCCTTCCTCGTTTCGTTGCTTCTTGCGGCGGTCTGCGCGGCGGGCGCTTCACTCAGCAAAACGGTAAAGGCGGTTTTAAAGCCTGTAATCACCTTTGTCCGTGTTCTGCCCACGCTTGCGGTCAGTCTTATCATTTTGAAGTTTGCGCAGGGCGACAGAAGCGTGTCGCCCGCAATCGTTACCGTTTTGGTGCTGTTTCCCGCAATCTATGCGCAGCTCATTGCCGAAGCGGAGGGGCTTGACGGCGGACTTGCGGAAATGGCGAAGGCTTACAATATAAGCAGACGCGACAGACTTTTCAAGATTTATCTGCCGCATATGCTGCCCGCAACGCTTTCGCAGTGCGGCGCGAATATTTCGCTCGGGTTGAAGGTAACCGTTTCCGCCGAGGTGCTTGTAAATACCGCAAAAGGGCTTGGCGGAATGCTGCAGGAAAGCAGTCTTGCGGCGGAAACCGCGCAGCTTGCCGCGCTTACCGTTTCCGCGGTGATAGCGGGTCTGCTGCTGGATATAGCTTTTTCGCAACTGAAGCGGCTTACCCGCAAATGGTGCTGAGGTTTTATTATGCTTGAAATTAAACAGCTTACAAAAGCGTACGGCAAAACCGAGGTTTACCGCGGCTTAGATTTATCGCTTGAAGAGGGGAAGATAACCTGCATTCTCGGTGAAAGCGGAAGCGGCAAAACCACGCTTTTAAACTGTATAGCGGGGCTTACAGATTATATCGGGCAAATTACGCCCGTAAAATGCTCGTATGTGTTCCAGACGCCGCGGCTTGTGCCAAATCTTACGGCGGAGCAAAATCTTTCGCTTGTCTGCCGCGACAAGGCGCGCGTCTGTGCCATGCTCGAGGTCGTTGGGCTGGGCGAAAAGCGCGGAGCGTACCCCAAGTCGCTTTCCGGCGGGCAGGCGCAGCGTGTGTCGCTCGCCCGCGCGTTTTTGTACGAAAGCGACGCGCTCTTAATGGACGAGCCCTTTTCCTCGCTCGATTTAAGGCTTAAAAACGAAATGCATTCGCTTTTTCTGCAAATAAACAGCCGTTATAGGCGCACGGTGCTTTTCGTAACGCACGACGTTGACGAGGCGGTAAAGCTTGC
Source organism: Clostridia bacterium (assembly GCA_013316055.1). Classification (GTDB taxonomy): domain Bacteria; phylum Bacillota; class Clostridia; order Christensenellales; family Borkfalkiaceae; genus Coproplasma. Next base: position 20,801 of record WSNM01000018.1, read on the forward strand.
CGACAGACTTCTGGTTTTAAAGGGCGGCAAAATCGTTTTCGACTGCGCTGCCGCCGCGGCGGAAAGGGCGGAGGACGGCTTTTGCGAGGGCTTGCGCAAAAGACTTGTTTCCGTGCTTACAGAGGGCTGAAATCAAAATATCGCTTGACAATAAAGTCGGCAAAATTTATAATACCGTTGAATAAAATTTGCAGGAGAATATAATGAAGAAGTTTTTCAACGAATTCAAGACGTTCATATCCCGCGGCAACGTTTTGGATATGGCGGTCGGCGTAATTATCGGCAGTGCGTTCACGGCGGTAATCAACTCGCTTGTCAACGGCATTTTAAAGCCGCTTATAAACGCAATCCCCGGCGCGGACCGTACCAGCGCATTGCAGATAGTGCTTGTCAAGGCTACAGAAAATACCGAGGCGGTCGTGCTGGACTTCGGCGCGGTAATTTCTGCCGTAATAACCTTTTTAATAACCGCGTTTGTGCTGTTTATTATAGTAAAAACCATTAACTCCATTCGCGAGGGCGGCAAAAGACTTGCCGAAAAGCAGAAAAAGAAGATAGAAAAGCAGCTTAAAAAGGGTAAAATAACGGAAGAGGAGGCTACCGTAGCCAAGGCAGAGGCGGCGCCCGTTGCACCTGCCGCGCCCATCGAAACCACCGACGATTTGCTAAGGGAAATCCGTGACCTTTTAAAGGCGCGCAATACCGACGCGGCATTAAAAACCGCGGAAGAAAATTCCGAAAACCTGCAATAATGCAATCGGCCCGCAGACCTGCGCAACGCAGGTCTGCGGGCTTTGAATTTCACTTACTCAAAATTTTATGTTTGTCAACTGTTTGAATGTGAAAAAAGTCAAATTTTTACTTTTAAATTTTTAAAAAAGCTTATTCAAACATTTTTCTTTTATCAATATATTGTGTTATAATAAACGCGTATTTTGTAAATGTTGTGTATTTTTACGCCACAACGAAAAAGGTGAAGCCCGAGCGGAACGCGACTATGCAAAAATACACGTTCAAAACGGCAATAACGGGCATAATCAGCATAAGCAGAAGATTTTTCAACCGGTACCGCATTACGAACATAGAAACGTAAATGGCAATCGCCCCGCCGAGCATCGCGGTAAGTATCAGCTTGCCGTCGCCGCTTTTTGCCTTGCCGTTTTCATCTATTGCCTCGTCCTTCTGGCTCTTGACAAGAATAATTGCAAATACGTTTACGGCAAGTATATAAACTATAAAAATAACGTAAAGCAAAACCATACTCACAGTATGCTTCCTTTTTTTAAAAATAATATAAACGGAGATTATCAGATGTCAAAGGTTGCTATAATAATGGGCAGCAAGTCCGATTTTAACGTTGTAAAACCCGCAGTCGCGGTTATTAACAGCTTCGGCGTGCAGACTGAGGTAAGGGTTATATCCGCGCACCGCACTCCCGACGAGGCGCACGAATTTTCGCTGAATGCGGAAAAGAGTGGCATAGAGGTTATAATCTGCGCCGCGGGCAAGGCCGCGCACCTCGGCGGAGTAATCGCGGCTAATACTACGTTGCCCGTAATAGGACTTCCCGTAAAGACGGATATGATGGGCGGGCTTGACAGTCTTTTGTCAATAGTGCAGATGCCCTCGGGCATACCCGTTGCCTGCGTCGGCGTAAACGGCGGAGAAAACGCGGGTCTGCTTGCCTTGCAGATGCTCGGTATAAAATACCCCGAAATTGCGGCAAAGCTTAAAGAATACAAAAGAAATATGAGAGAAAAGATTAACGCTGACGATAAGGCTCTTCAGCGTGAAATTTCGCAGACTTAAATTATACCCGCGGCATATTCTGCGGGTATTTATAATTAAAAAACAAATTTATTAACGATTTTTTTCAGGAGATAAAAATTTATGGTTAAAAAGGAACAGCTTT
>WSNM01000019.1 GCA_013316055.1 Clostridia bacterium
AGAAAACCTTTTATTGCAGGCAACTGGAAAATGAATATGACTGCGGAAAGCGGTAAAAAGCTTATTAAAGAGCTTATAGGCGGCTCGATATGTATGTCGCTTAAACGCGCGGGCTATGCGGTGGACGGCTGGAACCGCTCTCCGCAACCCTTGCAATACGCCTTAAAAAACGGAATAATAGACGAAGCTGCGCACGATTTTTGCGGCTACGACGTTGTGTTTGTCGCCTTGCCGCCCAAGGCCACGCTGGAATTTATTTGCGGCACGGCTTTTAAGGACGGCGCGCTTGTTTCAGACATCTGCGGCGTAAAGGGCTTTATAGAAAAAGCGGTCTTTTCAAAGCCGCGCAATTTCAAATACGTCGGCTGTCACCCTATGGCGGGTAAAGAGGTTTCGGGCATACAAAACGCGTGCGCACAGCTTTTCGACGGCGCAAATATGGTCGTTACCCGCAACCAGCAAACCGATTTGAAGGCTTTAAATACTCTGCGCGGGCTTACGGCGGCAATGCGCTTCGGCAGACTGATAGAATGCACGGCGGAAATTCACGATAAAAAAATAGCCTACACCTCTCAGCTTGCGCATATAGTTGCCAATGCGTACGTTAAGGATAACGAAATCGAAAGCTGTTTCGGCTTCACGGGCGGCAGCTTTCAGGATATGACGCGTATCGCGGGCGTGGACGAAGGGGTTTGGGCGGCGCTGTATATGGAAAATGCGGAAAACGTTTCCGACAAAATAGCCTCGCTTATAAATTCGCTTGCGGAAATAAAAAACGCAATAGACGGCGGTAACGAGCAGGCGCTGCGCGAAGCGCTTAAAGAGGGCAGAAGGCTTTTCGAGGAAAGCGGCGGCAACGTCGACAATCCGCAGATTACGGTAACTGTGCTCGGCGGCAAATAATCGGCGGTAAATAAAAGCGGTGTTGCAATGAACTGTAAAATTACAATCGGCTACGAAAACGACCCGTCGGCGGGCTACGTCTGCTTCGGCAGCTTAAAGCCGGAAAAGGACGGCTTTGCGCTGGAATACGACTTTGACGGCGACAAATGCACGCTTGTATATCGCGGCGGAGCGCTTCAACAGTCGCGCCGCGGCAAAATGAACACGGATATAGCCTTTATAGCGGGTCGGCGTACACGGTGTGTTACAAAGGATACTGAGCTTGGCTACGGCTGCACGCTTGAGGTGTGCACGCGCTCGTTAAATTATAAAAAAACGGAAAAGGGCTTTGATTTGCGCCTCGAATATATGTTAGAGGACAGTCATATGCTTATGAATTTTACGGCAGAAATTGTCGGGGAGCAATAAATGAAGATAGAATATCTCGGTCATTCATGCTTTAAGCTGACCGAAAGCACGGGCACGTCCATAGTCTGCGACCCGTATTCGGACGAAATAGGCTATGCAATGCGCAAGGTAAGCGCGGACGCGGTAACCGTTTCCCACGGGCATTACGACCATAATGCGGTGCAGAACGTAGACGGCGCGCCCATTCTTATAGACGGCGGGCAGAATAACGGGCTTGCGGGCGTAGAAATCAATTCGATAAAAAGCTTTCACGATACTTTGAGGGGCAAAAAACGCGGAGAGAATACAATTTTCAAATTCCGTATGGACGGAATAGACGTCTGTCACCTCGGCGATTTGGGCGAGAAGTGCTCCTCAGATTTAATCGAAACGCTTTTGCCCGTTGACGTGCTGTTGATTCCCGTGGGCGGAACGTATACCATAGACGCGGAAATGGCAAAGGAATATGTGGACAGAATTATGCCCGATATAGTTATACCCATGCACTACCGCACGCGCGACTGCAAGCTGGACATTGACAGAGTAGAAGAATTTACCGGACTTTTCGACGGCGACAGCGTTGAGGAGTCCGAAAAATGCGGTATAGAGCTTTCCCGCAAGGATTTGACGGGCGAAACAAGAATAATAGTTTTAAAAAGGTGTGCCAATGGTTGAAAGCAGAATTCTCAACGACGTAAAGTCGCGTCTTGACAGGCTTAATATATACGAGCTGCGTCAGGTCGCCCGCGCCGTTGGCGTACACCGTCCCGCGGACGGTAAAAAATCGCGCGTGACCGAGGCGATACTCAGCATTGCCACGGGTGAAACCGCGCCCGAGCCGCCCGCTTCCCGCGGGGCTCCGCCCAAGTCGCAGCAGTTTGACGAGCAGCTTGTCGCCGATATAAAAACGTGCAGAGAGTATTATCTTGCTTTAAGCGCGGACGCGGCGCTGCGCGAGCCGAGGGTGCTTACCGTCAGCGACAGCGTTGCAGAGCGGCTTGCAAAATCAATGAAAAGGTATTGCGGCATTCTTGACGTCAGCGGTCAATACGCTTTTCTGCGTGTTGACGAAAAGGGCTATAACGGCGGCGAGGTGTTCGTGCACGAGTCGTTTATATCCCGTTTTAAGCTACGCTACGGCGATTTTATAGAATGCAACGCAATGCGCAAAAGCGAGGACGAAATTCCGGGTCTTGTAGAGCTGATTTCAGTAAACGGCATAAAGCGCGAACAGCTGGAAGAACGCCCCGATTTTTCTCGGTTGACCCCGATATATCCCGCAGTTTCAATAAAAACCGAGCATGCGGGCGGCGATATTGCCTGCAGAATGGTGGACATGCTTGCGCCGATTGCGCTGGGTCAGCGCGCTTTTATTTTCGCGCCCGCGCGGTCGGGCAAAACAACGCTTATAAAGCAGTTGGCACAGGGGATATGCGCCAATTACCCGTATATAAAGGTAATTGTCGTTGCGCTGAACGAGCGACCCGAGGAGATTACCGACTTAAAGCGCACGCTCGAGGATTGCGAGCTTTTTTATACGGGCTTTGCAATGCCCGCGGAAAACCATATCCGCACGGCTCGGCTTGCCGTGGAATATGCAAAAAGGTATACAGAGGCGGGTGAAAGCGCAATTGTTTTCTTTGACGGAATAACGCGGCTTATGCCGTTTTGTCAATCGGAGGCGGCAGCGCGCGAGGAGATAAGCAAGCTGCTTTACAGCGCATGCAATGCAGAAGAGGGCGGCTCGCTTACTATAATATCCACACTCTCGCAGGAGGATAATGTCGGCGCCCCGTTTATAGAGCTTGCAAATATGGTTATAAGTCTTTCGGCAGAGCTTGCGGCAAAGCGCGTTTTTCCCGCGATAGATATAAGCAAATCGTTTGCGGACGGAGAGGAAAGACTGCTTGACGCGTACACCTTGAAGGCGGCGCGCAGGCTTCGTTCTATGCCCGTGCAAGAGGTTATAGGGCTGTTTAATGAAAGCCTCGACAATTACGAAATTATCAAAAAATTAAAAGATTGAAATTATGGCTAACGGAAATATGTTTACCGATAAGGTAAAAATAACAATCAAATCGGGCGACGGCGGCGACGGAATGAATTCCTTCAAGTCCTATAAGGGTAAGCCCGCCTGCGGTCCCGACGGCGGCGACGGCGGTAACGGCGGCAATATTTATATCATTGCAGATAAAAACGTCAACGATTTACTGTCGTTCAGATACGTTTCAAAATACGTTGCGGGCAACGGCGAGCGCGGCGGCACAAATAAATGCTTCGGCCGCGGCGGCGACGACGTAATAATAAAGGTTCCCCTCGGCACGGTCGTAAAGGACTTCGAAACAGGCACGGTTATTGCCGATATGTTCGGCGACGGCGAAAAAAAGCTGATTGCGGAGGGCGGCAGAGGCGGCAAGGGCAACGTGCGCTTTACCACCTCGCGCAGGCACGCCCCCAATTTTGCGCAAAAGGGCGAAAAAACCGAGCCGCACGTTTTACAGCTTGAACTTAAAGTAATAGCGGACGTGGGGCTTATAGGCTTTCCCAACGTCGGCAAATCCACTTTGCTTTCCAAAATTTCCGCGGCAAAGCCCAAAATCGCAAACTATCATTTTACTACGCTTTCGCCTAATTTGGGAGTTGTAAGGTATTACGATAATTCCTTTGTCGCGGCGGATATCCCCGGTTTAATCGAAGGCGCGGCGGACGGCGCGGGGTTGGGTCACGACTTTTTAAGGCATATCGAGCGCACCCGTATGCTTGTGCACGTTATCGACGCTTCCGGCACGGAGGGGCGCGACCCGATTGAGGACTTCAAAAAAATCAATGCGGAATTGAAGGAATATTCCAAGACGCTTGCCTCGCTTCCGCAGATAATCGCGCTTAACAAATGCGACGTTTACGGCGCGGAGGAGAACGTTAAGGCGTTCAGAAAAAAGTATTGCAGAAGATATAAAATTTTCCCCATAACAGCGGTATCGGGCGAGGGAACGGAGCAGCTTGTCGAGGCAATTTTCAATAAATTACAGCAGCTTCCGCCCGTCAGTCGTGTAGAAAGCGACGAAAGCTTCACATATCGCAAAAGCGGCGATTTGGGCTTCGAGATTTATATGGACGGCGAGGTGTACGTTATCGTCGGCGCGCTTGTGGATATGCTTTGTCGCAACGTTGCGCTTAACGACCCCGATTCCATGGCGTATTTCCAGAAAATTCTCCGCGAAAAGGGCGTAATTTCCAGACTTAAAGAAATGGGCATAAAGGAAAACGATACAATCTCGATAGGCGACGTGGAATTCGAATATATACCGTAAAAAAATTATTTTGCAAAAAGCATATAAAGGATAAAAAATGTTAACTTCAAAACAACGCAGTAAATTAAAAGGCCTTGCCGCAAAGCTGTCCCCGATAGGACAGGTTGGCAAGGAGGGTATAGGCGAAAATATGCTTGCAGGCTTTTCCGACTGTCTTGAAAAGCGCGAGCTTATAAAAATAAACATTCTCGAAAACGCAGACGGCAGTCCCAAGGAAATCGGTGCAGAGCTTGCCGCGCGGCTTTCCGCCGAGTGCGTTATCGTAATCGGCAGAAAGGCCGTTTTATACCGCAAATCAAAAAGACAGGATATAGAGCATATAGTGCTTGACTGAAAATCAGTTAAAAATCAAAGCCACCGCGGCGAGTATAAGCATTATTCCTCCGCTCACAATATAGTATATGGGGAAAAAGGTGAAATAGCTTAAAGCCAGAAGCGACAGCCCCGACCAGAACAGCGGCGCGCTCAGCCTGCGCGAAAAGCGTGATTTTACGCGCTTGAACAGGCTTATCTTTTTCGCACCCTCGTAAACGTATTTTTCGGGCAGCAGCTCCTTTTGCTTCAACAGCGAGTACACCTCGTCAATGCCCTTGATTTTGATAAGAAAGCTCTCGCACAGCGCGGCGGCTTCGGCGGACGCCTTTGTACAGTAAACAACCTTATCCCCGCTGAATTTATATTTTATTACGGCGGCTACGTCGTCCTCGGTCAAAGGCTGCATTTTAAAGTCGAAAAAATACATTTGCCCCCCGCATATCAGCCGTTTACCGCGTATCTTCGCCTCCTCGAAGCATTTTTTAAACAAATTTTTTATATAGTCGTCGGAGGATAGTGAAAGGTGCAGTGCAAGCAGCTTTTTCGATTTTTCGTCCTTTGATAAAAGTAACGATTTGTTTTGTTTTTTGCTTATGTACAAAAACGCCAGCGCGCCGAACAAAATGCACGCGGCTATGCCGAAAATAAGCGCAATAGCTATATTTTTCGTGTAGTATCTCAAAGCGGTAAAAAACAGCAAAAACGCACATGCGCCCGCAAAAACCGTATCGGCGGCAAGCGGAAGATTAATTCTTTTCATACTTGATTTTTTGACGGAATTCAGTGATTTTATACTATGAAAACAGGCATTTACGGCGGGGCTTTCAATCCCGTCCACAAGGAGCATATAAATATCGCGCTTGCCGCAAAAGCCGCGCTCGGTCTTGACAGACTGATAGTTATACCCACATATATATCGCCCCATAAAAGCGGCGATATGTCGGCAAAGGGTAAGGACAGGCTTGAAATGTGCCGTCTTGCCTTTGCGGGGTATTCGGGTGTAGAGGTTTCCGATTACGAATTAAAGCGTGGCGGAATAAGCTATTCCTACGTTACCTGCCGCCATTTCAAAAAGCTGTACCCCGAGGACGAGCTGTACTTCATTATCGGCGCGGATTCCCTACAAGGCTTTTACAGCTGGCGCAATCCGGAGGAAATTTTAAAATGCGTAACGCTTGCAGTCTGCGCAAGAGAGGACGGCGAGGGTCTGAAAGCGGATTTGAAGAAATTTCAAGCCCGCTTTAAAAGGGAAACGGTCGGCTTTGATTATGTGGGTAAGGCAGTAAGCTCCACACGCATAAGGGCGCTTGCCGCCATAGGCGAGGATATTTCCGCACACGTCCCCAACGCAGTTAAACGGCGCATATGCGGGGGTAAATTATATTATTTGCCCGAGCTTGCAGGGGTAAAAAAATATCTTACGGCGGAGCGCTGGCAACATACCGTGGGCGTTACCGTAATGGCCGCGGAAAACAGCCGCCGCGCCCGTGTTTGCGAAATAGACGCCATATATGCCGCGGTTTTGCATGATTGCGCAAAATATCTCGGCGCGGACGCGCCCGAGCTGAAAGGCTTCAAATGTCCCGAAGGCGTTCCCCCGCCCGTCGTCCACCAGTTCAGCGGGGCGTATGTTGCAGAGCATATCTTCGGCATAAAGGACGAGGCTGTTTTAAACGCAATCCGCTATCACACCAGCGGTCGCGAAAATATGAGCGGGCTTGAAAAGCTGATATTTTTATCCGACCTTTTGGAGGAAGGCAGAGCTTACGACGGCGTTGACGAGCTGCGCGAAATTTTTAAACGGGATATTGACGAATGCTTAAAGGTCGCATTAGAGCGGCAGTTAAAGCGTCTTAAATCGCTCGGCGGCGAAATTTATCCGCTTACCCGCCGCGCATACGAATATATAAAGGAGAATTATTAAATATATGGACAGTAAAGAAAAAGCGTTGCTGATTTGCGATTTTCTTTCGCAGAAGAAAGCGAAGGGAATTGTTTATATCGCGGTAGAGCATAAAACAAGCCTGTGCGACTATTTCGTGGTTGCGGGCGGCTCCTCAAAAACACAGGTTAAGGCGCTTGCGGAAAACCTTGAAGAAAAGCTGAAAAAGGAGTACAGCCTTACCCCGCGCAGAAGCGAGGGTGTGCGCGAGGGCAGATGGGCTGTTTTGGACTACGCCGAGGTTATCGTGCACATTTTCGGCGATGAGGAGCGCGATTTTTATAATCTCGAACGTCTTTGGGAGGACGGCGAAAACCTTATCCGCTACGAGGATTAGTTCGATAATCGTAAGCGCGCCGCTTTTATGTAAAAGCGGCGCGCTTAATCATTTTTTGAATTTTATTTCCTTTGGGTCGGAATAGGTTTTTTTCGACCGCTTTTTTTCGACTATGTAATACACCGGCTCGGGCTTAGGCGCGGGCTTTTTTTCTTCCGCGACCGCAGGCTTTTTGAGCGATTTTATTCCTATATACGCAAGCTTTATAAGGTGCACCAGAATAAAACAGAATAAAAAGGTCAAAAACAAATACAAAATTCCCATAAACATATCTCAATTTTATTACGGCTCTGCCCGAAAAATTTAAGATAAAACAAGGTTTTATGGCAAATAAGGTAAAATATGCAGTTTTCTTCAACTAAAAACACGCCCGCGGCGCAGCCCGCAGCTGCGCAGCCCTCAGTCGCACCCCAAACGGAAACTCTTTCCCAGAACGAAAAGCTTATTTACGCACAGTTCCGCCGCAAAATCAATCTGGACGCCTCCCGCGCTCAGGTTAAAAAGCTGGAATACAACCTCTGCGACCCGTCCAACGGGTTAAGCGCCATAAAATCGGCGTGTGCGGACGCAACCGCGCTCGGCCTTGGCGGCGTATGCGTTATGCCTGCGTTCGTCAGACAGTGCTCTGCAATTCTCGGCGCGCAACAGTCGCGCAAATGCCGTTTAATCGCGTGTGTGGGACACCCCAGCGGAAGCGACGTAACCGCAATCAAGGTCAAGGCGGTTAAGCGCGCAATTAAGGACGGCGCGGACGAGGTAGAGGTGACTGTGCCCGTTGCGCATATCCGCGACGGAAATTTGTCGTATGTAAAAAGAGAGCTTAAAAAGCTGCGCTCGGCATGCAAAAAAATTGCGCTTAGGATAGATACCGAAAGCGCGCTTTTAACCCGCAGTGAAATTATCCGTATCTGCGCAATCGCCGCCGAGTGCGGTGTAAATTCGTTAAAGGTACGCTCCGGCGGGCTTACGGGCAACGGCGGCACGGATATTTTTGCCGATATAAAAACTGCTGTCAAGGATAAATGCACCATCAAGGCAGAGGGCGCGGCAACCGTCCTCGAAATGTCCGCAGCAATAGATTTGGGCGCAAGCGTAATAGGCAGTAAAAACGCCGCGGACGTTGCACGCACTATACTTGCCGCGGCGGAAATGGATATTTAATATTTTTATCTTATTAAAATAAGCTTGCTTCTTGCCCGCGTAATCGCGGTATACAGCCAGCGGTTTTTGTCCTCTTTAAAGGCATAGCTCTCGTCAAACACAAGCGCATTCCCGAATTCACTGCCCTGCGCCTTGTGGCAGGATATGCAGTAGCCGAACTCGAAACGGTTTAATGTGAACGCCCCGACCGCCTCGCCGTTTTCGTCAAACCTCTCAAAGTAATCGCCTCGCTTATAGCGGTAATAGCCGTCCGTAAATATTCCTATGTCAAGCGGCAGCGCCTCGGGGCACATATCGTCAAGGAAATCGGGCTTGAACTGTATAAAGCCTATCGACTTTTCTATGTCGTAAAACGGGTCGAAGGCAGTGCCGATAATTCCGTTGACCATATTAAAGCGCATTTCGCCGTCAATAAAGGTCTCCCAGTTGTTTTGCGTGCAAATCAGCTTTTCGCCGCTTCGCGGCAGTCCGTCGAAGCCTAAGCAACGCCTCACCTCGTCGTTGATTTGCGCGCGCGTCTTGTTAATTCCGCAAATAATCTGGTCGGCTTTCAAAAGCGCCCGCTTGCGCTGTTCACCCTTAAATCCCCGCTTATTCATAACCAAAACGTTTGAGCCGTAATTGCCGTAGGGAATATATTTCCCCTCGCGCGCCATTTCGCTTAACCTTATAATCGGGTTGCCTTGTTGCTGTCGCACAATGGCGGTAAGGGTGTAGTCGGGCGTCTGCAAAAATCCGTTAAAGCCCTCCACGGGCGGCAGCTGCGCGTTATCGCCGCATAACAGTATCTTAACTCCGAACTCCGTCAAATCGTACAGAATTTCGTCCGAAACCATCGAGGCCTCGTCCAAAACAATAAGCTTTATGCCTTTATCAATGCTTTCCCGCCGTTTAAAGCTCAGCTTTTCAACGGTTATTTTTTTGCCGTTTATTTCTATTTCCTGTTCTTCCGCAATGGATTGGTAAATCAGCTTGTGCAGCGTGGTAGCGGGAATCCCCGAACGTATCACCACCGTTGCCGCCTTGCCCGTTGGCGTAACAAACGCAACGCTTTCGTCGGGCACAAGCTGTAAGGTTTCGCATACAACGTGCTTCAAAAGGGTGGTTTTGCCCGTGCCGGCGTACCCCGCAAGCACAAACGTCTGTCTTGTGGAATGCAAAAACCAGTCCTCTATTAATTTGTCCGCGAGAATCTGCCCCGCAGTCAAGTCCAAAGCCATACAAAAATTATAGCATTTAAACAAAAGTTTTAGCAAGCGATTGCCCTTAACTTGCACAAAATTTATTTATGCGGAATTTTGAAGCCGTCTATTGACGAACGGACAAAATAAGAGTATAATTGTTATCGGTAAAAGTTTTAAAAAATCAATTCGGAGGAATTTATGGGCTATAAAACCAAGGATTGGCGCCAGAGCATGCGCGTCACAGTCGACTACAATTATATGATGTCAAAATCGCTCGGCAATACGGGCATAAGCGACGCTGACCTTCGCGCAGTCAAGGGCAAGGCAGAGGAGGCGTTTGGCTACGTTGCGGAAAACCGCGGTCGAGACGATTTGTTTATGGGCTGGACAGAGCTGCCCTATAATCAGGACGCGATTGTCAACGATATTATTGTAACCGCAAAGCAGATAAAAAAGAAGTTCAAGAATTTCGTCGTTTTAGGTATCGGCGGCAGTGCGCTCGGCCCCATTATGGCGTTTAATGCGTTAAAGCATCTGCATTATAACGAGCTTCCGCCCAAAAAGCGCGGCGGTCCCAAATTTTATGTGGAGGATAACGTCGACCCCGTAAGAATGGCGGCGCTTTTGGACGTAATCGACCCCAAGGAAACGTGCTTCAACGTAATTTCCAAGTCTGGCGCAACAAGCGAAACTATGGCTCAGTTCCTTATCGTTGCCGACCTTCTGGAAAAAGCGGGCGTTAACCTGCCCGACAATATGATTTTCACAACGGACGCGTCGCGCGGAAACCTTATGAAAATCGACGATAAATTCGGCGGCAAATTCAAAAAATACGTTCTCCCCGACGGCGTCGGCGGAAGATTTTCCGAGCTGTGCCCCGTGGGACTGCTGCCTGCGGCAGTACTCGGTATAGACATAAAAGGAATGCTTGCGGGCGCGGCGTATATGGACAGCCTCTGCTCCAAGCCTTCCATTGCTAAAAACCCCGCCCTTGCGTGCGCGGTTATTCAGTACATTTCTATGCAGCAGGGCAAAAATATCAACGTTTTAATGCCCTATTCCGACAATTTAAAGCTTATGGCGGACTGGTACTGCCAGCTTTGGGCAGAAAGCCTTGGCAAGGCGGTGGACTATGCGGGCAATACCGTAAACGCAGGCACAACCCCCGTCAAATCGCTTGGAGTAACCGACCAGCACTCGCAGGTTCAGCTCTATATCGAGGGACCTTATGACAAGGTTATCACCTTTATATCGGTCGAAAAGTACGGTTGCGAAATGCCGATTGCGCACGGCTGCGAGGATATTCCCGACGTCGGCTTCCTCGGCGGGCATACCATGCAGGAGCTTATTCAGGCGGAAAACAAGGCAACCGCCTACGCGCTTATGCGCGCGGGCAGATGCAATTACACCATCAATATGCCCGAGGTAAACGCGTTTACGCTCGGTCAGCTTATGTATATGCTTGAATTGCAGACGGCTTATACGGGCGCATTGCTCAATATCAATACGTTCAACCAGCCTGGGGTTGAAAACGGCAAAAAGGCTACGTTCGCGCTCCTCGGTAAAAAGGGCTACGAGGCACAGAAGCGCGAAATGGACGACGCGCCCGCCTTGGACGATAAATACATCGTTTAATTTTGTAAAGGATAAGCGGAGCGGCACATACTGCCGCTCCGCACTGATTTTTGAATTATGCAGCTTTGGTTAATTGTAATTATCGCGCTTTGTGCAAGCCTTGCCGCGGTTCTTCTTATATTGCTGCTGCTTGCGCTGTTGTGCTACAATGTCGCTTTCGGCAAGCGCTATGATAAAAGCCCGCTTTTAAAATACTTCACCGCAGACGATTTTTCGCTTTCGGCAGAGGCGGTGGAGTTTAAGGTCAAAAAAAATACCGTACGCGGCTTTATTTATCGCAAATCGGATATAAAAAGCAACGGCCGTCTTATAATTTTCTGTCACGGCATGGGCGCGGGGCACCTTGCCTATACTACGGAAATAGCGTATTTCTGTAACGATGGCTATACCGTTCTCGCGGCGGACAGCGTCGGTTGTAACCTTTCGGACGGTAAAAGCATAGGCGGAATGTACTTCGGCGCGTTTACGGCAATCGCCGCATACGACTATGCCAAGGCTTCGCCTGAGCTTTCGGATATGAAAATTTGCTTTGTGGGACATAGCTGGGGCGGCTATTCCGCGCTGTGCGCCTCCTCGGCAAGAAAAGCCGATAAGGTAGTTGCAATTTCCGCGCCCGATACCCCCGCGGCAACAATAAGGGACGGTGCAGCCCCCATAATATCCCGCGGTTTAGCGTGTTTGCTGTACCCCTTCTGGATAATTATCGACAAAATAAAATTCGGTAAAAACGGCAACAAAAGCGCCGCAAAATGCGCGCAAAGCAACAATACGCCGACTATGCTTGTGCACGGCGGTAAGGATACAATCGTCAGCGCTCACCGCGCAGTTTATTATATTGCAGAGGGCGGTAGCATAACAAAATATCTCGATAAGGACAAAAGGCATAACCCTTACAATACAGTTGCCGCTGAAGACGTGCTTGCGCAGCTTTCCAAAGCGCTTGCTTCCGCAAAAAAAATGAGCGAGGCAGAGCGTAAGGAGGTATTCGGCAAATTGGACTGCTATGCCGCCACGGAAGAGGATAAAACGGTTATGTCCGCAATGGCGGAATTTATCGCTTCCAACTGACAAAACAGCGAATAATAATTTTTTAAACCGCAATAATTTTATTGACAAATTTTGCGGTTTTTTGTATACTTGTTTCAATGGTATAGAACTTTCGGAGTTCACGCAAATACCCGCGCGGTATAGGCCGCATTATTGATTGAGTTAAAAGCTCAAATTTTATAAGTTAATCAAAGCCTTGAAGGCGTCGCTTGTGAAACGGTCAATAAGAGTAGTAAAAGTATTTGCTATATAGACTCTGAAATAAAGCTTGTATAAGTTTAACCCCCGCATATGCTCGGGTTTTGCACATTTTCACGTTAAAGACGGCTTTAAGCGCCGCCTTTATTTTTTTACCTCAGGTGAGTTATGTCCGAGCAAAAGCAGAAAAAAGCCCCGCTGTACGAGGCGTTGGAAAATTTCAGAAAAAAGCGCATTGTTCCGTTCGACGTGCCCGGTCACAAGCGCGGCCGCGGCAATCCCGAGCTTGTTGAACTGCTCGGCGAAAAATGCGTCACTCTCGACGTCAATTCCATGAAGCCGCTCGACGACCTATGTCACCCCAAGTCCGTCATTCGCGAGGCGGAGGCGCTTGCGGCGGAAGCCTTCGGCGCGGCGCACGCGTTTTTTATGGTGGGCGGCACAACCTCCGCCGTACAGAGTATGATTTTATCCGTCTGCAAGGAGGGCAGTAAAATAATAATGCCCCGCAACGTGCATAAATCGGTTATAAACGCGCTCATTTTGTGCGGGGCAATTCCCGTTTACGTCAATCCGGAGGTGGACGCAAAGCTCGGCATATCCTTGGGTATGGAGCCGAAAAAGGTTTTGCAGGCGGTTGAGGACAACCCCGACGCGGTTGCAATTCTCGTCAACAACCCCACATATTACGGAATTTGCTCGGACATAAAAACGATAGTCAAAATCGCGCACGAGCATAATATGAAGGTGCTGGCCGACGAGGCGCACGGCACGCATTTTTCCTTTCACGAGGATTTACCCGTATCAGCAATGGCGGCGGGCGCGGATATGTCCGCGGTTTCTATGCACAAATCGGGCGGAAGTCTTACCCAAAGCTCGCTTTTGCTTTTGAACAAGAGCATGAACGCCGATTACGTCCGCCAGATTATCAACCTGACCCAAACCACAAGCGCAAGCTATCTGCTTATGGCAAGTCTGGACGTTTCCAGAAGAAACCTTGCTTTGCACGGCGAGGCATCGTTCGGCAAGGTTATGAAGATGGCTCAGTACGCTCGCGACGAGATAAACGGCATAGGCGATTATTACGCTTATGGCAAGGAGCTTGTAAACGGTACCTCCGTGTACGATTTCGACGTAACCAAACTTGCCGTTTACACCCGCGATTTGGGGCTTGCCGGTATAGAGGTTTACGACATTCTTCGCGACGAGTACGATATTCAGATTGAATTCGGCGATATTTCGAACATACTTGCGTATGTATCCATAGGCGACAGATTGCAGGATATAGAGCGGCTTGTCGGCGCGCTTGACGATTTAAGAAGGCTTTTCAAGCGCGACAAGGCCGGTATGCTTTCGGCGGAATATGTTTCACCCAAGGTTGCGGTGCCCCCGCGCAAAGCGTTCTATTCGGAAAAAGTTTCACTGCCGATACGCGAGGCGGAGGGCAAAATCTGCACAGAGTTCGTAATGTGCTATCCACCGGGAATTCCCATTCTTGCCCCCGGCGAGCTGATTACCGCAGAGGTAATAGAATATATCCTCTACGCAAAGGCAAAGGGCTGCTCTATGCAGGGTACAGAGGACTTTGCGGTCGAGCGCCTTAATGTATTAAAGTAAATTTTCGGAGGTATAGCTATGGAAATGTGGTTTTCGGACGTCAGCACGCCTAATATTAAGCTTAGTATAAGGGTTAAAAAACAGCTTTTTTCCGAGCGAAGCGATATTCAGCAGGTCGACGTTTTCGACAGTGAGGACTTAGGCAGATTTATCACGCTCGACGGCGAAATAGTTTTTTCCGAGAAGGACGAATTTATTTACGACGAAATGGTCGCCCATGTGCCTATGGCGGTGCACCCTAATGTCAAAAAGGTGCTTGTAATCGGCGGCGGCGACGGCGGCGTTGCCAAGGAGCTGTGCCGCTATCCCGAAATCGAGCGCATAGACGTTGTGGAAGAGGACGAAATGTTCGTCTATGTGTCCAAAAAATTCTTCCCCGAAACGGCGGAAGGGCTGGATGACCCGCGCGTAAATCTGTACATTCAGGACGGTTTGAAGTTTATCCGCGGCAAGGTTGGCGAGTACGATTTGATTATAAACGATTCCACCGACCCGTTCGGACCGACCGAGGGGCTTTTCACAAAGGAATTTTACGGCAGCTGCTATAAGGCGCTTAACGATACGGGCATAATGGTCTATCAGCACGGCAGTCCTTTTTATGACGAGGACGAGGCGGAATGCAGAAAAATGCACCAGAAGGTTTTCCGTTGCTTCCCCGTTTCCCGCGTGTATCAGGCGCATATACCGACCTGTTCCTCGGGATACTGGCTTTTCGGCTTTGCAAGCAAAAAATATCACCCCGTGAACGACTTCAACGCCAAGCGCTGGAACGAGCGCAACATAAAAACGTGGTACTACACAACAAACCTGCATCTCGGTTCGTTTATGCTGCCGAGGTATGTGGTGGATATTTTAAAGGAAGCCGAAGAAGAGCGTTAAAACGCATATATGCTTCACATAACGGTGTCGCGCTGCGGCAACCCTCAGTCATTTACGTTTAGTAAACTCCTTCGGGTTTTCCTCGCGCTTCTTGTTCTGCTCGCATCTCTGCGTTTTAGAAATATAAAACAATATAGGGAGTAAAATAAAAATGAAACTTTTAATAATAGGCTGCGGCGGAGTTGCGCAGGTAGCCATTCAGAAGTGCGCCAAGGCGGACGGCGTTTTTTCGGAAATTATGATTGCAAGCCGCACAAAAAGCAAATGCGACGCGCTTGCGGACAAGCTTAAAAATACCGCAAAGTGCAAAATTCAAATCGCAAAGGTAGACGCGGAAAATGTGGACGAGCTTTGCGCGCTTATAAATTCCTTCAAGCCCGTTGCGGTTTTAAACGTGGCGTTGCCCTATCAGGACCTGACAATTATGGAAGCCTGCTTGAAGTGCAAGGTTCACTATATCGATACCGCAAATTACGAAAACGAGAATACCGACGACCCCGCATGGCGCGAGATATACGAAAAGCGCGTAAAGGAAAAGGGCTTCACCGCATACTTCGATTACTCGTGGCAATGGGCTTATCACGAAAAATTCAAAAAAGCCGGCTTGTGCGCCTTGCTCGGTACGGGCTTCGACCCGGGAGTAACGCAGGTTTTCTGCGCATACGCGCAAAAGCACTATTTCGATACAATCGAAACTATAGATATACTCGACTGCAACGGCGGCGACCACGGTTACGCTTTTGCCACCAACTTTAATCCAGAAATTAACCTGCGCGAGGTTTCGGCAAACGGCAGCTATTGGGAAAACGGTAAATGGATTGAAACAAAGCCGCTTGAAATAAAGCGCGTTTACAATTTCGACGGCGTGGGCGATAAGGATATGTATCTTCTGCACCACGAAGAAATCGAAAGCCTTGCAAAAAATATAAAGGGTGTAAAGCGCATACGCTTTTTTATGACCTTCGGTCAAAGCTATATTCAGCATATGAACTGCCTGCAAAACGTGGGTATGCTCTCAACAACCCCGATTGAGTTCGATGGCAAGCAAATAGTGCCCATTCAGTTTTTAAAAGCGCTTCTGCCGGACCCCGCAACCCTCGGCGCCCGCACAAAGGGCAAAACCAACATAGGCTGTATTTTTACGGGCTTAAAGGACGGAAAAAAGAAAACGCTTTACATTTACAATATATGCGACCATCAGCAGTGCTATGAAGAGGTCGGCTCGCAAGCCATTTCCTATACCACGGGCGTTCCCGCAATGATTGGTGCAATGCTCGTCTGTAACGGCAAATGGAACAAGGCGGGCGTATACAACTGCGAGGAATTCGACCCCGACCCTTACATGGACGCGCTTAACAAGTACGGTCTGCCTTGGGTTGTGGAAGAAAACCCCGTGCTTGTGGACTAAGCCTTATATAGGCTTCGCAATACCGGCAATATGAAATTTTCACACCTGCCCACACCTGCATATGTTGTGGACGAAGAAAAATTAATAAAGAATTTAGAAATTTTAAGCGGCGTGCAAAAGCGTGCGGGCTGTAAAATTCTGCTTGCCCAAAAGGCGTTTTCATGCTATGCCTTCTATCCGCTTATTGCGCAGTATTTAAGCGGCGCAACCGCAAGCGGACTTTACGAGGCAAGGCTCGCTCACGAGGAAATGGGCAAGGAAAATCACGTCTTTTGTCCCGCGTATCTCGATAGCGAGTTTGGGGAAATTTCGCAAATTTGCGACCATATAATTTTTAACTCATTCGCACAAAAGCGCAAATTTGCCGCAAAAGCAAAAAATGCGAGCAAAGGTATAAGAATAAACCCCGAATTTTCCACACAAGGCGGCGGCATTTACGACCCTTGCGCACCCTTTTCCCGCCTCGGCGTAACCAAGGCTAATTTCGATGAAAGCGGGCTTGACGGAGTTGAGGGCTTCCACATTCACACGCTTTGCGAGCAAGGCGCGGAGGCTTTGGCAAAAACCGTTGAAGTTTTCGAAAAAAACTACGGTCAATATTTCAAAAATTTAAAATGGCTAAACCTCGGCGGCGGTCACCACATTACAAAACAAGGCTATAATATTCCGCTTCTCGAAAAAACCATAATGCGCCTTTCCGATAAATACGGCTTACAGATTTATCTTGAACCGGGCGAGGCGGTTGCCCTTAACGCGGGCTATCTGCATACAAGGGTGCTTGAAATAGTCGATAACGGTAT
This sequence comes from Clostridia bacterium, assembly GCA_013316055.1. GTDB lineage: Bacteria > Bacillota > Clostridia > Christensenellales > Borkfalkiaceae > Coproplasma. The sequence goes on from WSNM01000019.1 coordinate 17,125, forward strand.
GCAAATTGCAATTTTAGACGCCTCGGCAGAGTGTCATATGCCAGACGTTCTGGAAATGCCCTATCGCCCGCCCCTTAAAAACGGCGGAACCCCTAACGAAAAGCCGCACGCATATCGGCTGTCCTCGCGGACGTGCCTTGCCGGCGACGTTATAGGCGACTATTCCTTTGACAACCCGCTTAAAGAGGGCGACATTTTAACGTTTGAGGATATGGCAATATATTCAATGGTCAAAAACAACACCTTTAACGGTATGCCGTTGCCTGCAATCGCAAAAAAGCGCGGCGATAATTACGAAATTGTAAAAACGTTCGGCTATGCCGACTTCAAAGGCAGGCTCTAAAATGCTTAACCCCAAACAACACGGCTTTTATATGCCTGCGGAATTCGCCCCGCACAGCGCAACAATAATGATTTGGTGCGAGCGCGGCGGCAGCTGGACGTACGGCGCAAAAAATGCCCGTCCGATTTTTGCGCAAATTATCAAGGCAATAGCCAAAGGCGAAAGGGTTTATCTTGCAGTGTCGCCAAGCGGAAGGGCAAGCGCACGGCAGTTGCTCTCCTCGCAGATAAAAAACGGCTCGGTCGAGCTTTGGGAAGTTGAAACAAACGACTGCTGGGCGCGCGACATGGCGCCGACCTTTGTAACAAACGGCAAAAAATTAAGCGGTATCGATTGGCGGTTTAACGCATGGGGCGGAGAGGCGGACGGACTTTATCCCGAATGGGACAAGGACGATAAATTTGCCGCAGAGGCGTGCAGACTTCTCAACACCGACAGCATATCTGCGCGACCCTTCGTTTTGGAGGGCGGTTCGATTCACTCCAACGGCGCGGGCACCGTAATAACCACGGAAGAATGCCTTTTAAGCGCAGGCCGCAACCCGAATTTAAGCAAGGCGCAGATAGAAAAAAATTTAAAAAATTACCTCGGCGCAAACCGCGTTATCTGGTTGCCGTACGGCGTTGTGGACGACGAAACAAACGGTCATGTGGACAATATTTGCGCGTTCGTCAATGCAGACACGGTGGTTTTGGGCTGGACTGACGAGGCGGGCGAACAGCACAACCGTTGCAAGGCAGACTTAGAAGTGCTTGAAGGTGCGGGCATAAAGGCGATAAAGCTTCCGTTCCCCAAAAAGGCGGTAAGCTTTACGCAATACGACTTGGACGGCTTTAAATACGAAAACGGCGAAATAGAGCGCAGCTTAACCGACAGCCTCGCCGCATCTTACGTAAATTTTTATATCTGCAACGCGGCAGTGCTTGTGCCGCAGTTCGGTGACGAAAACGACAAAACCGCCGTAGAAATTCTGGCAAGCTGCTTCCCCGACAGGGAAATATTTCCCTTTGACGCGCGCGAAATTATAAAGGGCGGGGGGAACGTGCATTGCCTTACGCAACAAATCCCAAAGGCTTAAAGCTTATATAAGCTTCGCGTTTGCTGCTTTGCATTTACCCCATGCCTTGGCGGGGGGATTAATGGGGGTGAAGGACATCTATGAAAAAAGTGAAAATTGCATGCGTGCAAATGCGTTGCGTAAGCGACCGCACGCAAAATATCAAAAAAGCCGAAAAGTTTATTGAAGAGGCGGCGCAAAACGGCGCAAATATCGTGCTTTTGCCCGAGCTTTTCGAGCGCCCGTATTTCTGTCAGGAACGCAACTACGGCTACTACAAATTTGCCGAGGAAGCCGAAAAAAACGCGGCGGTAAAAGCCTTGCTTCCGCTTTCCGAAAAATATAAAATGGTTATCCCCGTCAGCTTTTACGAAAAAAGCGGCAACGTTTTGTATAATTCGGTTGCCGTGCTTGAAAACGGCAAAATTTTGGGCGTATACCGCAAAACGCATATCCCCGACGACCATTATTATCAGGAAAAATTTTATTTCACGGCGGGGAATACGGGCTTTAAAACCTTTAAAACGGCTTTCGGCACAATAGGTATAGGAATTTGCTGGGACCAGTGGTTTCCCGAAACAGCCCGCTCGCTTGCGCTAAACGGCGCGGAAATTATTCTCTATCCAACGGCAATCGGCAGCGAGCCTATCCTCGGCGCGGACAGCGCGGGGCATTGGCAAAGGGTAATGCAGGGTCATTCGGCGGCAAATCTTGTGCCCGTTGCCGCGGCAAACCGTATCGGTGAGGAAAAGGTTTTGCCCTCTGCCGAAAACGGCGGGCAGACTTCAAGTCTGAATTTTTACGGCTCCTCGTTTATAACCGACAACACGGGCGCAAAGCTTGCCGAGCTTTCCCGCAACGAGGAGGGCTTGATTTTTGCGGAGTTCGATTTTGAGGAATACGGTCATGCGCGTCTGGAATGGGGCTTGTTCCGCGACCGCCGCCCCGAAGCCTATAAGGATATAACAAGTAAGTAATTACAGAATATCGCCCGCCGAGCTTTTGCTCGGCGGGCGCCTTTTTTTATTCTTCCTCGATAAACTGTCTTATAACGCTGATGTCGGTCAGTACGTTTTTAAGCTTTTCCATAACCGCGCTTTTGCGCTTTTTGCTGTCGTAAAGCCTTGTATGCCAGTTTTCGCAAGTGGATTGCTTGTTTATTACTTTATTCTGTTTTTTGCACATTCCGCAGTCCTCCCGCAAATAGCAGCAGTACGCCTTTATGTAATACGCGTCAAAGCTGCCGCAATTAAAGCACCTATGTTCCTTGTTTTCCATAATGCACCTCTATATAGCTGAATTAGCTATATATTAATAGCTTTTTTAGCTATTGTCAAGCTGTTTTAGCTATTTATTGATAAAATTTATTCAAGAGGAATAAAGAATGTTTAAAGAAAATTTAAAAGCTTTGCGTGAAGAGCGTAAGCTATCCCAAAAGCAAGTTGCAGAAAATCTTAATATTCCCGTCAGCACATATGCAAATTGGGAGCAAGGCAGAACGCAACCGAGCATTGAGGATATTTATAGAATTTTAAGCTTATTTGAAATAGAGGCGAATGAGTTAT